>JBEISV010000393.1:0-4580 GCA_040375265.1 Verrucomicrobiales bacterium | reverse complement strand
GTGGTGCCGCCGTCGAAGTATTTGTCGCCGAGTTCGGCCGGGTAGGAATGTTTCCAGAGCGGTTTGCCCGAATCGGCGTCGAAGCAGAACAAGGTGTCCGCGCCGTCGGCATGGCCGAGCGTGTAGGCGCGGCCCTGGGCGACCACGAAGGAGGAATATCCCAGCCCGACCTTGGCCTTCCAGGCAACCGGCGGACCATCGGCGGGCCAGGTGTCACCCCAGCCGGTTTCGGCGGAGATGCCGTTGCGCTGGGGCCCGCGCCAATGCGGCCAATCGGTGGCGTGGGTGACAAGTGCCGTGGCGAGGGCGCAACCGGCCCACCGCGGAAGGAGGGATGCAAAGCGAAGCATGGCGGCCGCAACGGAACTGAAGTCCGGCGTCAGCGACAAGCCAATTGGGCCGATTGAACCAACGCCAAAATGGAAGCGACCCCGGCCGCCATTCGGCGCATCCGCCCAGCGAGGCGGAGTGGAAGGCGGCGGGCGACTGCCTGACCGCGAAGGAACTGGCGGAACTACCGACGCCGTCGCGGCGAAGGTGATACTCCGTCCTCCGTGTCCGTCGAGAGACACCGGGGCTCGGCAGGTTACGTTGGAAGGCACCGCTGTTCACCATGCGACTGCTGAATGAGGTCCGCTTTCTGTTCGACACCCACTTCCCGTTCCACAACAGACTCTACATATGTCCAAGCCACAGTTCGTCGTCATTGAAGGTGAGACCGGGGACAAACTGTTTCCCGGGCATGTCTGTTTCAGCGCAGACGACTCACGAATCATCGGCGGAATTCCCGGCCAGAAACATCTCGGCGTCAATTGCCGCTTGGTGCAGTGGGACGCTGAAACGGGCAAGGTGCTGACCGTTTCGGATGAACCTTCCACCGAGGAGTATTGCACTGACTTAAAGGCGTCTCCGTCTGGGAAGCAGTTTGCCCAGAAAGCTGGCTCTCGCATCGCGATCCGCGATGCCATGACGACCAAGGAAGTCCGGTCGTGGCCGATGCCCTCAAAGACTGTCACCCGAGGACTGGCGTGGAGTAGTTCCGGGAAGCTGCTGGCGGCAAATTCTTCCGCGGTTTCTGTCTGGAACACGACTTCGGGGGAGGTGGAGGCCGCCTTGGATTCATTCGCGGAGCCCATAGGGTTCCTCTCCGAAGAGCCGGCCGTCCTGCTCGTGGGTGACAACGATGGGGTCTCGATTTGGCGAACCGACCAGAAGCAGGCCAAGCGAGTCGTGAAAGCACCCAAGAGCAAGGGCTACTGTTGGGACCATGCTCTTTCACCGGACGGTCGGACGCTTATAAGCGCGAGCGAAATAGGCACTCTGGCGAGAACAGACACGGCCACTTGGAAGACGACCTTTGCCAACGGAATCAGGTCCTCGTGCGGATTTGAGTTCGCCTTTGCGCCTGACAGTTCCCGGGTCGCGATTACAGGAAGTTCCGGCACGCTGTTGGTCTGGGATGTCGTGAACCACAAGCCGTGGCTGAAGTGGAGCAAGCCCAACCATCACTCGGCCGGCAGTCCCAGCTATTCGGCGGACGGCCAACGTCTGGCGTTGGCCTTGGATCGCCGTATGCACGTCCTGGATTTCCGCCCTGGAGCCAAGGCCCAGAAGGCAGTGGTCGCAACCCTTGCCGGGGATCTTCACCGGTGTGTCCAGATGGTGGGCGGCGACGAGCGGATGGATCTCACGGGAGGCAATGGCGTCCCGCTGAACGTGCTTCCAAGCAAATGCCCAACTTGTCGGATGCCGGACCTGGATCATGTCTCAGTGCCTTATTTGTTGGGGCGAGGCATTGAGAAGCCCGCGGACCTAGCGCCTTCCGAAGCGGGCAATTTCCTGGTGCGGGAATCCGCGAAGAGGATCCTGGAATTGGTGGCTCCAGAGCAGTGCCGCTTCGTTCCCACCGTTCACCAGAAAACCAAGCAGCCGACCCATTGGTTCCTGGCGGTGCCGTTGAACCTTCAGGCCACGGCGACTCCGCCCAAGCAGCGTGAACGATGCCCCCAATGTGGCGAGCCATGGTGCTTCCACCATTATTCTGAAAGCCAAGCTGGGGAGGATTGGGCCAGCCCCGCGTCGAGCCATGACGTTTTCAAATCGAGGAATTGGTGTTCAAACAAGGCGCCGTTCAAGGGATGGGGACAGGATCGCCCATCCATCCCTGGGCGGCAGTTGCTGTTCTCGGTTCGCTTGGAGGTGCTGTTCAAGAAGCTGAAGTTTCGGGGACTGATTCGGGCCTACGACTCCAAGGCCGCGGTCACCGCCGCCGATGAAGCCTGGGTCAAGGACCAGCTTGCCCGCCTCGCCCAGGCCAAGACGCCGGCGAGCGGACCTACGAAGACCGACTCCGCCGAGGAGTGGTTCCGTCAGTTCCTCGCCCGGCCTGCCAAGAAGGCTCCGGCGGCGTTTGATTTCAAAGCGCTGGAGAAACGGGAAGGTTGCCGTCTGCCGCAGAGCTACCAGGACTTTTCCGCCAAGATTGGCCGGAAGAAGTTTGCCGACTTCCAAGGGGAGGAAGGGCTGGACGTGACCATTTGGCCGGGGGCGAAACTGGACTTCGACACCTTCAGGAATCCTGACGGCGACAGCGACGGGCCAACGCGTGCAGTTGTTTTCGCCACGCTGGAGAACGGCGACAGTCTGTGTTTCGACCTTTCGGCCAAGACCGGGGAGTCGCCCGTTTTCCATTACGATCACGAGACCGACTGCTTTGAACCGTTCGCGAAGACCTTCGCGGATTGCGTCCGACAACTGGCCGGAGACTAACCGGTCGCCCTACGCCAAAATCTCCCGCACCACGTCTCCGCTCACATCCGTGAGCCGGTAGTCGCGGCCCGAGTGGCGGTAGGTCAGCCGCTCGTGGTCGAAGCCGAGCAGGTGCAGCATCGTCGCATGCAGGTCGTGGACGTGGACGGGCTTTTCCACCGCCTTGAAGCCGAACTCGTCCGTCGCGCCATGGACGTGGCCGCGCTTCACGCCGCCGCCGGCCAGCCAAACGGTGAAGCCGTAGTGATTGTGGTCGCGCCCCTTGCCGTTGCCGGGCGTGCCGGGCGCGGGCATCTCGACCGCCGGAGTGCGGCCAAATTCCCCGCCGCAGATCACCAGCGTGTCCTCGAACAGCCCGCGCTGCTTCAGGTCGGTGAGCAGCGCGGCGATGCCCTGGTCCACCTGGTTGGCGAGGTTGCGATGGGCGTCGGCGATCATGTCGTGGCTGTCCCATGGCTGCACGTCGCCGTGGTAGCATTGCACCACGCGCACGCCGCGTTCGATCAATCGCCGGGCGATGAGTAACTGGCGCGCCTGGACAGTGTCGCCATACAGCGCGCGGATGTGGGCGGGTTCCTTGGAGAGGTCGAACGCGTCGGTGGCCTCCAGTTGCATGCGGTAGGCGAGCTCGAAGGACTGGATGCGGGCTTCCAACTGCGGATCGTCGCCGCGCGCGCGCTGGTGTTCGGCGTTGAACTCGGCGAGCAGGTCCAGTTGCCGGCGCTGCGCGGTGAGCGAGAGCCGGCCGTTGGTGATGTTCTCGATCAGTTCGTCGGGCTTCGTCTTCTTCGTGTTGATGTGCGTGCCCTGGTAGATGCCGGGCAGGAAGGCCGACCGCCAGTTCGACACGTCCGCGACGGGCAGGCCGGGGCACATGGCGATGTAGCCGGGCAGGTTCTCGTTCTCCGACCCCATGCCGTAGGTGACCCACGCGCCGTAGCTCGGGCGCGACAGCCTTTCGTCGCCGCAGTTCATGAGGCGCATGGACTGCTCGTGGTTCGGCGTGTTGGCGTGCATCGAGCGGATGAAGCACAGGTCGTCCACGTGCTGCGCCGTCTTCGCGAAGATCTCGCTGATCTCGATGCCGCTCTGGCCATACGGCTTGAACGAAAACGGCGAGGGCAACGCCGCGCCGAGCGGACGCTCCGTGGTGAGGTTGCCGCCGGGCAAAAGCTGGCCGGCATATTTCGCCAGAGCCGGCTTGGGATCGAACGTGTCCACCTGCGACGGACCGCCGTTGAGGTAGATGTGGATGATGCGCTTGGCCCGGGCCGGGAACTGCGGCGGCCGCGGGGCGAGGGGGGTGCCGAGTTTCGAGTTTCGAGTTTCGAGTGGTGAATCCGCCAGCAGGCGCGCGTCGCCGAGCAGGCCGGCGAGACCGAGGAGGCCCAAGCCCGTGCCCATCTGCCGGAGCATTTGCCGGCGGGTCTGGAAGCGCGGCGGGAGATGTTCGAAGGGGTTCATAGCTTTGCGATCCGATCTCCCGTCCGCACCCAGCCGGCCGCGATCACCAGGGCATTCACTCCGCGGAGACGGAGTTGTTTGCCTTCCGCTGAATTCACGAAGGCCAGCGCGTCGGGACCGAAGCGTTTCGAGAACTTCGCGCAGCCGGTGTGTGGCTCGGGGCTGATTTCGATGATGGCGCCGCCGAGCTTGAGGCGTTGGCCAACGGGCAGGTTGGCGACGCTCAGATCCAGGTCCACCACCAGGTTGTCCCCGGCGAGCGGCCAGTGGTCTTCGGGGCCCGCGATCAACGCAGCGGCCCGGGAGTTCATCAGCGTCAATTGCGTGTCGGGATTCACGCGACCGTC
>JBEISV010000613.1:0-2491 GCA_040375265.1 Verrucomicrobiales bacterium | reverse complement strand
GCGTTGGTGCTGATGCCGCCGAAGGCGCGGGCCATCGCCGTCTCGGCGTCGAGGCCGACTTGGCGTAGCGTCTGGCGCACGATGACGGCGGGTAGGAAGCGACTAAGGGTCTGTTCGGTGCAGCCGTAGGGATAATCGGCGAGATACGGCAACGCGTCGAGCATGGTCACGGCAAGGCTCGGCGTGACGGACACGGTGAACTGCGTGGTGCCCGGCTTCCGCGCGGGTAGGTCCAGCTTCACGGTGACGTCGCCTCTAGCGGCCTTGCCGGAGCGGGCGAGGAGCTTGTCGAGGCCGTGGGCGTAAACGGGCAGGGTTCGCCCCATGGCATCGGCGAGTTTCCCGGAAGCGGCCTGGACCGTGAACTGGGCGTCGCCAGCCTGCTGGACGGAGATGGCCCAGTTGACTCGGGCTTCGCCGTTCGCCGGCACGGTCACGGGACCGCGCTCCTCTTTCACGAACTCACCGTTCACGAAGCCACCCGTGATGACGGCGCCGGTCACGGTGAGTTTGGGCATGAGCGTGAGCGGCTCCGAGGTGTTGTTGTTCAGCACGGCCGAGACGACCGCGAGATCGCCGACGGTGAGGAAGCGCGGAGTCTGGAGTCTGACGATGAGCGGTTGGCGCGTGACAGTGTTGGTCTTGCCCCAGCCGAACTGGTTCGCGGTGGTCGCGGCGCGCGCGGTGGCCTGCCAGCGCGTGAGCGACTCGGGATATTTTACGGCAACGCGAGCGGTGCCGTCGGCGCCGGTCTTCACGTCGGGTTGCCACAGGGCGGTCGCCCGGAAGTCGGAACGGACGATGATGGCCGGAGCCTCATCCGTGCCTGACTTCGCGGTGTTGGCTTCGCCTACAGCCAAACTGTCCGCGGCCATCATCGGGGCGGCGGGAAGGGCCATGGTTGTTTCCAGTCGTCCGAGGCTGCGGCTGCGGCCGCCCATGCCGGCGGGGGCGAGTCCGTAACGACGGGCCAGAACCGGGTCCATGCCTGCGCGCGGAATCGGGGTGACGTTCTTGCGCATCCCTGGCCCGCCGGCGCCTTCCTGATCCTCCCGGAGTTCGTTTTGGACCTCCATGAAACGCTCATCCACATAGTCGCCCGCCTCGCCTTTCACGAGCCGGACGAATGGGCGTTGGTTGAACGAGCTGCCGAGCTGGAACTGGCGGCCGCGCTTCTCACTGAAGAAATGCTGGCGCGGATCGCCGGCGTAATCGGATTGGATGTAGAAGACACTTTCGTCGGTGAGCGACAGGGCGACTTCGGCGGAAACGGGTTTGCCCTCGTGGTCGAGCGTGCGGACGAGCAGCGAACCGTCGTCGCGCGGCTGGTATTGGGCACGGTCGGGGCTGACTTCGACGGTCAGGAAGTTCTTCGTGGGCGGCACCACGACTTCGCGGACGGCTTCCTGCACCTGCCGGTCCCACACCGACGCGGCGGCGAGATGAATGTTCGGGACGTGGCGTTCTTCGAGGGTTAGTTCGATGAGCTTTGTGGTGCCGAGCATCTGGAAGACCTGGACCTGATCCAACGCGCCGCCCTCGACGGTGAAGAGCACATGCCGGCCGGACTCGGGCGCGACGAGCAGCACGGGCGCATTCTGGCCGACGCGGAAGGTGTCAGCATCCACGATGAGTTCGAGGCCGCCGGGATGGTAGCCGAGTTCCTGCGTGTTGGCGCTGGTGGCCCAGACAGTGGCCTCGGCGGTGAAGGGCGGTTCATACGGGAGCGCGACTTTCTGAGTCGCGTTGGTTGACTCGCGACCCGGAGAGGCGCCCTCCGGATTTCCCGGGCTGCTCCAGGCGAAGCGATAGAAGCCTTCTTTCGCGGGCGTGAAGACGAGTTCGCCGACGCCGTTGGTGGCGAGCGCGACGGTGTTCGTGGCGATGAATTCGTGTTCGTAGCCGCTGAACTTGAGTGTCCAATCCTTCATGCCGGGCGCGAGTTTCGGCGGCCAGATGGCGGACTGGGCACGGGCGCGTTTCAGGTCGTCGCCCTTCACTTCCTTGCCGTAGCTGTCGAGCCAGATTTCCCACCAGTAGTCGCGCGTGATCTTTACCGAGCCGGTAATGGCGACGGGTTGGTCATTGGGGTCCTTGGCGGTGAACTCGACGCGCACCTTGTCGCCGGGCCGCGGCACGTTGTTCGCCGGGCGCGCGTTGACGGAGTAACGCTGGCGGGTCACGCGCACGTTGCCCTGGCCGACAATTTCCCGGCGTGAGGCATCGGTGACCCGGGCTTCGACGCGGAACTCCAGGTCGCCGCCGTTGGGATCGGTTTCGAGCGTCAAGGTCGCGCGGCCGGTGGCATCGGTGGTCAGTTTCTCGCGGCGGATTTCGTTGGCGCCGTAATCGCCGCGCCACCGCGCACCGCCAGCGGCTTCGGAGTTGAACAGCCACGGGAAGTCCCGCGGCACGGGCCAGAACCAGGAGAAGCCGGCCTGTCGCACGACGAGTTCGACGGTGGCGTTGGCGACGGGGCCGCCGAAATAGT
>JBEISV010000076.1:0-14047 GCA_040375265.1 Verrucomicrobiales bacterium | reverse complement strand
GGTAGCGATTCCGGGCGATGACGTCGTAGGCCCAGTCCCGCAGGCCGCGGGGCAGGATCACGGCGGCGCGGCCCCACGACCAAGGCCACTTGAGGTAGGAAGCGACCCGCAACGCGGCGTCGGATTTCAGGAACACGCGTCCCGCTTCGATGACCACGAGGCTGCCGCGATAGTCCGAGCCGATTCCGTGGCGGGTCAGCAACTGGGCGCCGGCTGCCGATTCCAGCGCGCAGAAGCGCAGCTCAGGCCGCCGCTCATGCCGCAGAACGAAGCGCACCGAGCCGTGGCAGAGATTGCATACGCCGTCGAACAGCAGGATCGGTTGATCCGGCGGACGGGATTCAGGCTGGACGGTGGAAGCCATCGGGCGGCGACGGGGATTTTGCTGGGCCGATGGCTCACGGCACCGGCAGTTCGTCGAAGATCTTCTGCACGATGTCCTCGGCGGTCTTCTCCTCGGCCTCGGCCTCGTAGGTCAGCGTCACGCGGTGGCGCAGCACGTCGAGGCCGATGGACTTAACGTCCTGCGGGGTGACATAACCGCGGCCGCGCAGGAACGCGTGGGCCTTGGCGGCGAGCGTCAACGCGATGGTCGCGCGCGGGCTTGCGCCCATCTGGATGAAGTCCTTCACCGCAATCTTGTAGTGCTCGGGATTACGGGTCGCGCACACGACGTCCACGATGTAGTCCTTCACCTTGTCGTCGCAGTAGAGGTCGTTGATGACCTCGCGGGCCTTGAGGATGGCCGAGGCTTCCACGACCGGCGTGATCACCGGCTGGCCGCTGGTGCGGGCCATCAGGTCGAGGATCAGCCGTTCCTCGTCGCGGGACGGGTAGCCGATCTTCAGCTTCAACATGAAGCGGTCCACCTGCGCCTCGGGCAGCGTGTAGGTGCCTTCCTGCTCAATCGGGTTCTGAGTGGCGAGCACGAGGAACGGGTCGTCCAGCTTGAAGGTTTGGTCACCGATCGTGACCTGACGCTCCTGCATGGCCTCGAGCAGCGCCGACTGCACCTTGGCCGGGGCGCGGTTGATTTCGTCGGCCAGCACCAGGTTCGCGAAGACGGGGCCGCGCCGGATGGCGAACGCGCCGGTCTGGGGATTGTAAATCTGCGTGCCCACAACGTCGGCCGGCAGCATGTCGGGCGTGAACTGGATGCGGCTGAAGCGCGTGTGCAGCGCCGTCGCCAGCGTCTTCACGGACAGCGTCTTGGCGAGGCCCGGCACGCCTTCAAGCAAGACATGGCCGTTGGCGAGCAGGCCGATGACGAGCCGTTCGGTCAGGTATTTCTGGCCGACGACACAGCGTTGGATTTCGTTGAACAGCGGTTGCAGGAAGAACCCGGCTTCCTGCACGGCCGCGTTAAGGGCGGTAACGGATGTCATGTTGCGAACCCGGCTTGGTGGCCGAATCGGTAAGTTCTCCACCGGCACCTGACAAGGGGGCAAAGGAATTGTTGAACGCGGGCCGAAAGAAAAAGCCGCCCGCATGGGGCGGCTCCGAGGGGGCTGGTGGCAACTGTTACCGGCGAATCCGACGCCAGACGCCGAAGGCGATCAGGCCGCCGGCGGCCAGCATGGCATATTCCTCAGGCTCCGGGACGACGGTGAACGTCATGGCTTGGATGCCCTGGTTTGCGCCCATCGCGTAAACCGTCGCGGTGTTGCCGCTGATCGCGCCGAACTTGACCTGGCCGGTCCCGTTGCCGGCGGTCAGGTCGCCGCTGGTGTTGTTGGCCGACGCGACAAGGGCGGGGTTGTTGGCATCACTCAGGTTGTAGATCCGGACGAGCGAATTGGCCGTGTCGAGGGTCGCCAGATAGCCAACCCCACCGATCACCGCGTAGTCCATCGCCCGCTCGTTCGCGGTGGTGGTGTTGGAGCTGTCCACCAGCGTGCCCACACTGCCCGCAAAGTCGCTCAGCCGCCAGGAACCGCCCGCCGAACCAATGACCGTGTTGCCATCGAGGAATGTGAGCCCGAACCGGTGGTCGCCACCGTTCGGAGGGGTGCCGGTAAACGCCACCAGCGTGCCGGAATAGTCGAGGCCGTTGGCCGTCGTCAGGACCACGTAGCCGTTGCGGGCACCGCTGCCGGCGACGCTGGATTCGCCCGCCACCAGCAAGGTCGACGCGCCGCTGCCGAGCACGTCGAAACTGTCGCCTAGGCGGCCGCCGGACACCGTGGTCGAGCTGTAGGCCAGGGTCGGCGTCGCGGCCTCGTTGGCCCAACGGTAGACCTTGAACGGGTTCGCGCCGGCCACGGGCGAGGCAAGGTTCGCCAGGTAGATTGCGCCGTCGCCCGCCACGCCGATCATACTTCCGGTGAAGGTTCCGCCGGTGATGACGCCAGTTCCGAGGCCCAGGGAGCCTTCGCTGGCGGCGGTTGTGCCGTCGAGCACCCGGACGCTCAGGCCGCCCGAGCGGCTCACCAGCAGCAGGTTGCCGGTGGCGCTGTTGTAGGCGAAGCCACGTTCGTTAAGGCCGGTGCCAAGGTAACTGATGCCGCCCTCACCCGGAGCCAGCCAGCCATCGCCGGCAAAGCTGGTCAGGGGCGCGAGGGTGTAGGTCTGGGCTTGGGCCGTGCCGACAATGGCGAGGGCGACGATGGTCGCTGAAAGGATGTTTTGCTTCATGTTAACCAGAGGGGATCGAGTGGTCACAGGCAGCGCGCCCGACCGAGGTTCGTCAAGCGGAGTCTTGTCTTTGCGCTTGGAACCGGGTGGTCCCGGGAAGGAGCCTTAGCCCGTGACCAACCTTTTCATCGCCACCGGCAACGCTCACAAGGTGCAGGAGATCCGGGCCGTGCTTGGCCCCGCGTTCACTGTGTTCTCCCAGCGGGACGCGAACGTGAAGCTGGAGCCCGAGGAAACCGGGGCCACGTTTGCCGAAAACGCGTGCATCAAGGCGGTCACCTGGGCCGCCTACTTCGCCGCCGATGTCTGCAACCTGAACCTCGACTACGTGATCGCCGACGATTCCGGGCTGGAGGTGGACGCCCTGGGCGGCGCCCCCGGCGTGCATTCGGCCCGGTTCGCGGCGTTGGACGACGGTCGGCCGGGGAATTCGCCGGACGGGGAGAACAACGCCAAGTTGCTTCGCCTCCTGGCCGACGTGCCTTCCGAACGGCGGTCGGCGCGATTCCGCTGTGTCCTGGCGCTCACGCCGGTGGCTTCGGGCGTGGCTCCCGCGGCGCTCGCGGCGGCGACGCGCACGTTCTCCGGTGCCTGCGAGGGCAGCATCAGCGCCACGCCGGCGGGCGGCGGCGGTTTCGGCTACGATCCGCTGTTCGTGCCGGAGGGTTACGCCTTATCCTTCGCGGAGTTGGGCGAGGCGGTGAAAAACGAACTGAGCCACCGGGCGCGGGCCTTGGCGCAGTTGCAGGCTTATCTGGGATCGGTGGGGCGTTAGCCGGTCCGGCCGCTGGACTTTCCCCGGCGCGGCTGCTAGTGACTTCCCGCCTTGGCCTCCCGCAATTGCCGAATGAACCGCGGGCGGCCGAATTTGAAGAACACATGAAGCCCGCGTCGATTGCCCTTCTGCTTTTGGGCGCCCTGGCCACCCCGGCCTGGGCGCAGAACAACGCCGCTCCCACGCCCGTCACCATTGCCCCGGCGACTCCGGCCACGAATTCCACCGCGGCCTTGGATGCCCGGTTCAAGGACTCGATGGAGAAAAACAGCTATTCCATCGGCGTGATGCTGGCGAACGACATGAAGCGCAACCTTCAGCGGGGCGGCTACGAGGTCGACCCAGCGATCGTCGCCCAGGCGTTCTCCGCCTTCTTCACCGGCCAGCCGACGACGGTCACCGAGGCCGAGGCCCAGACGGTTGTGCGTTCCTACAGCATGGAGCTGCGGCAAAAGGCCGAGGAGAAGCGCAAGGCCGAGACCGAGAAGAACAAGAAGGAAGGCGAAGCGTTCCTGGCCGCCAACAAGGCCAAGGAAGGCGTCATTTCCCTGCCCAGCGGCCTCCAATATAAGGTCATCACCAACGGCACCGGGCCCAAGCCCTCCACCAATGACACCGTCAGCGTTCACTACCGCGGCACGCTGATCGACGGAACGGAGTTCGACAGCTCCCTCGGCAAGCCCCCAGCCGGCCAGCTTCCGCGTCACCGGCGTCATCCGCGGCTGGACCGAGGCGTTGCAGCTCATGCCGGTTGGTTCCAAGTGGCAGCTCACCATCCCGTCGGAGCTCGCCTACCAGGAGCGGGGTTCGCCGCCCAAGATCGGGCCCAACGCCGTGCTCCAGTTCGAGGTTGAACTGGTGGGCATCAAGGAAGCTGCCCAACCCGCGCCCCAGCCGGTCGTGACGAGCGACATCATTAAGGTGCCCAGCAAGGCCGAGCTCGAAAAAGGCGCGAAGATCGAGGTCATCAAGCCTGAACAGCTCGAGAAGTTGCAGAAGGAAGAGGCCGCCAAGAAGGCCGCCGCCGAGAAGAAATAGGCTGCCAAGTCCAGTTTCCCGCCGGTGGTTTCCCCGAGAAGCCACCGGCGTTTTTGTTGGCCGGGAGCCCAACGACGACACGGGCGCAATTGACGACCGGGCCGGAAACCCGGTTCCCTCACGGCCCATGACCGCGGCCATCCACGAACTCATGAAGCAGACCGGCGTCCGTTTCGGCACCAGCGGTGCCCGCGGCTTGGCGGTCCAACTCACCGACTTCGTCGCCTACGCCTACACGCAGGGCTTCCTCCAGTTCCTCGAAAGCGCCGGCGAACTCCGGACCAAGGGCACGCCGGTGGCGGTCGCCGGGGATTTCCGGCCGAGCACCGACCGCATCATGGCTGCCGCCCTGCGCGCGGCGGCCGACCTCGGCTACACGCCGGTCAACTGCGGCAAAATCCCTTCCCCCGCTCTCGCTGCATGGGGTTTGGCCGGTGGTTTCCCGACAGTGATGGTGACGGGCAGCCACATCCCGGCCGACCGCAATGGCATCAAGTTCAACAAGTGTTCCGGCGAAGTGCTGAAGGCCGACGAGGCCGGAATCACCGCCCAGCAGATCCACGTCCCCGACGGCCTGTTCGACGTGGCAGGTAACTTCACCCGGGCCACCGCCTTGCCGGCGGTTAATCCCGAGGCTGGCGGGCGTTACGTGGGCCGTTACGCGGACTTTTTTCCGGCCGATTGCCTGCGGGGTGTGCGCTTGGGGGTTTACCAGCATTCGGCGGTGGGCCGTGACGTCTTGGTCGAGATCTTCCGGGCCTTGGGCGCCGAGGTTACGCCGCTCGGGCGGTCCGAAAGTTTCATTCCGGTGGATACCGAGGCGATCCGGCCGGAAGATGTCGAACTCGCCCGAGGTTGGGCCGCGGAACATCGCTTCGACGCCATTGTCTCCGCCGACGGTGACAGCGACCGCCCGTTGATCAGCGACGAGCGTGGCCAATGGATCCGGGGCGATGTTGCCGGCATCCTCTGCGCCCGCTATCTCGGCGCGGATTCGGTGAGCACGCCGGTCAGTTGTAACAGCGCGGTGGAACTCAGCGGCTGGTTCCGCGAGGTGCGGCGCACAAAGATCGGTTCGCCCTTTGTCGTGTCGTCGATGCTGGAAGCCACGGCGGCGGGGTCCCGCTGCGTGGTCGGTTACGAGGCGAACGGCGGCTTCCTGCTGAACTCCGACCTGGCCCGGGACGGCCGGACGCTGCGGGCGCTGCCGACCCGCGACGCGGTGTTGCCGATCCTCAGCCTGCTGCTGTTCGCCCGAAAGGAAGGCGTTTCGCTGTCGCAACTCGTGGGCCAGTTGCCGCCGCGCTACACGGCGAGCGGCCTGCTCAAGGAATGTCCTGTGGAAAAGAGCCAGGCCATCTTGGCGCGGTATTCCGCCCCGGATGAAGCGGCCAATCGCGGCGCCCTGGAGCGGGACTTCCCGGGCCTGGGTGCCGTGACCGCGCTGGATCGCACCGACGGCGTCCGGGTGACCTTTGCCAACGGCGAGATTGTCCACCTGCGGCCGTCTGGCAACGCGCCCGAGTTCCGCTGCTACAACGAGGCCGCCAGCGAAGCCCGGGTGGGCGAACTGGGTGCGCGGTGCCTGGAGATCGTCCGCCGGCTCGCGGCCTGAGCCGCAATGGGCGGGCAGCCTTGGGCAAGTCCCGACGGGCGCTGAATTCCCGGGCCCGGCATCACGTCCGGGTTCCCGTCCCGGAAACGTGCCTCAGGTCAAGGTTTCGGGCGTGGGCCTTGCGGCAGACTCCGATTCCATGAAACCAGTGCAACGTATCACCGCCGGCCTGCTGGCGTTCCTGACGCTGGCCGCGCCGGGACGGGCGGCGGCGCAGAGCGGCGACGAGTTTGAGCAGGCCCCGATCCGCTATTCGGCGACCGCACCCAAGGACGCCATCGCGAAGCTGGAAGCGCGCCTCCATTCGGGCGACCTGAAGCTGCCGGGGGACGACCGCGCCAAGTTCGAGCGGCTCCTGCGGGAACTGGACATCCCGGTCGAAAGCCAGGTGATCGTGTTCGCCAAGACCAGCTTCCAACGCGACCGCATCAAGCCGTCCACGCCCCGGGCCATCTTCTTCAACGACGAGGTTTACCTGGGCTGGGTGCCCGGCGGCCTGTTCGAGGTGGCCAGTCTGGACCCCGAGCTGGGGCCGATCTTCTACGGCTTCGACCCGCACGAGGAGACCGTGCCGAACAAGGCCCGCTTCGGGCGAGACGAGGATTGCCTGCGTTGCCATGGCGGACAGTTCGTGCGCGGCATTCCGTCGGTATTCGTCCGCAGCGTCCACAGCGACGAGGGCGGTGATCCGCTCCTGAAGTTCGGCAGCGAAGTCGTGGACCATCGCACGCCCTTCAACGACCGCTGGGGCGGCTGGTATGTCACCGGGCTCCACGGCCAGGCCCTCCACCGGGGCAACGTGTTCGTGCGCGAGGAAAAGGGCGAGCTCGTCGCCGACTATCGCCGCGGCGCCAACGTCACGAATCTCGCACCCTACTTCGACCTTCGGCCGCACCTGACCAACACCAGCGACATCGTCGCGCTCATGGTGATGGAACATCAGCTCGCCACGCAGAACGCCCTGACCAAGGCCGCCTTTGCCGCCCGGCGCATGCTGCATTACCAGCAGAGCGTGCAGCGGGACCTCAAGGAGGTGGTCAGCGAGGAACCGACTTATGACAGCGTCCGCCGGGTGATCGAAAATGCCGCGCAGGACGTCGTGGACCACCTGCTCTTCAAGGACGAGGCGCCGTTGCCGGATGGCGGCGTCCAGGGCAGTCCCGGCTTCCAGAAAGTGTTCATCGCCCGCGGGAAGCGGACGCCGGCCGGCGAATCCCTGCGCGACCTCGAACTCAAACAAAGGCTGTTCCGGAACCGGTGCAGTTACCTGATTGATTCGCCGCAATTCTTCGCGCTGCCCAAGGCGCTGAAGGAACGCATCTACGTCCGGCTGGCCAAGGCGCTGCAGCCGGTCGAACCCGACGCCCGCTACGCCTACCTCCCGGCGGAAGAGCGCGCCCGCATCGCAACTGTGCTCCGGGAAAACCACCGTGGTTTGCCGGCTAACTGGCTGGCGAACTGAACGCCGGCGGATCAATGCGGGCCATGTGCCCCTGACAATCTGGTTGCCGGGGCAATGCCGAAGCAATCAGTGTCCACTTCAAACCGCCGTTTACCCATGCGCGCCAATCTTCCCCAATACGCCTGTGCGTTGCTGTTTACCGGCCTCTGCGCCCTTGCCGCGCGGGCCGATCAGGTCGCGTCCCAGACCCACGCCGGAGTGACCTACGTCCTGATGGCCTCGCCCAACGAGATCCGTCGCTACGACCTTGCCGCGAGGTCGTTCCTGCCGCCGCTGGCGTTGACCGAGGGACCGACGGCCCTGCTGGTGGATGACTCGGGCATTTACGTCGCGCTCGGGCGACAGGTGACCCGGCGGTCGCTGGCCGGCGGCGCGCCCACTCACCTCGCCAACGCCTCCGCCCCGGTGAGGTCCCTCCTGGCGTGGAATGACTTTCTCTATCTGGTCTATCCCGCCTATCCCTACGGGAACTTCCTCAGTGTGGACAAGGCGTCCGGGATTATCCGGGGCACGGCGCAATTCACCTACGACGCCTACATTGGCGCCAGCATGTCCGCGACGCTGGGCAAGATCTACGGGCGCGACGAGGGCCTGTCGCCGGACGACATCCAGATGCTGACCCTCAACGCGGACGGCACGTTTGGCACCTCGGTGGATAGCCCGTATCACGGCGCCTACCCGGGCGCCGCGAAAACGTGGTGTTTTCCCGGTGGCCTGAAGGTGGCCGACAACGCGGGGATCATCTACAACGCGGCCGACCTCACGTTCAGCGGCAGCTTCGCCGGCGGTGTCACCGACTTGGCGTTCATTGGGGACACGCTTCCGGTCGTCCTGCGTAACAACGAGGTAATCGGCTTCTCCCAAGCCGTGCTGGAAACCGGCCGCACGACGTTGGCTTCCGCGGCCCCGCAAACCCTGGCGGTCCACGGGACCAACCTCTTCGCCTTCACTTCGACGGCGACGGACACCACGGTTGAGATAGTTCCAACCGCCCGGCTGAATCCACCCGAACCCGGAGCGGCCATTGATCCAAGGGGCTTGGCCTATGTGCCGGACCAGACTTTCATGGACCGGGATGGCACGGTGCTCCTGCATAGCAAGAACAACCTCAGCCTGTTCCGGTGGTCCGTTGGGCAGCGGGCCTACGCCGCCACCATCCCGCTGACCCGGACTGCCACCCACGTCGCCTATTCGCCGGACCTGCACCGGGTTTTCTTGGGGCAGGAGTCGGGTCAGATTTCACAGATCCGCCTAGCCGATGGCATCCGGGAAGAGCCGTTTGCCGCTTCGCCCCAGCGGATCCTAGGCATGGCGTCGGTCGGCAACCGGCTGATGGTCTGCGATGCCGCAAGCCCGTGGGTGACGCATTACGTTTACGACGGTGCGGGAACGCGCCTATCGAGCCGGGATTGGAACCATTTCTCCCGCAGCTACGAGTGGAGTCCCGCCAACCGGAGGCTCTATTTCTTCCGCGATGATACCAGCCCGAATGACCTGCTGTCCGAGGAGATCACGACCGACGGACAACTGCAGCCGCCGGTGGACTCACCCTATCACGGCGAACTGCTGGTGCCGGTCCATCCGATCCGGCCCAATGGCGACGGTTCCCAGGTGCTGCTCGGGTCGGGGCAGATCTTTGACGGTTCGACGCTCCAATTGCGCAACAGTCTCGCCAACCCCGTCGGCGACGCGGTCTGGATGGACGGACGGCTGGTCACCGTCCGCGAGATTGGCGGCGGCACCCAGGTGCAGTCGTGGCGCACCGACACCTTCGCTCCGGTTGCCTCCCGCCAGTTGGCGGGTCCGCTGATTCGGCTGCTGCGATCGGGCGAAAGCCTGGTGGCCATCACCGCGCATGAAGGCGCCCCCCGGTTCCACCTCCTCGACGGCACGCTGGCAGTTACCTTTTCCTCACCCGTCCTGCCGGCGGCCCCAAGCGAGTTGGGGGCGGCGAATATCGGTCCCGACTCGGTTGAGCTGATCTGGCACGATGGGTCCGACAACGAGGACAAGTTCGTGGTCGAACAACTGAACCAGGTCACCGGCATCTGGCAGCCGGCCGGCGAAGTCGCCGCCGAGGTGACGCGCCTGACCGTGACTGGGTTGCCGTATCTGACCCTGCAGGAATTCCGGGTCCGCGCCGTCAATTCGGTCGGCAGTTCCGCGGCGGCCGGGCCGCTCGCGGTGCGCACGTTGCCGGATCCCCGCAGCCCACTGGGTCCGCCGTTCGAGCTGCGGATTACCCGCGTGCTCGGCACCTCGGCCGAACTGGCTTGGCGCGACAACGCCACCAATGAGGACGGGTTCAAATTGGAACGCCGGGCTGCCAGTTCGGCGACCTGGACCACCGTCTTCCTGTCCGGCCCGAATGTCACCGCCTTCACCGACCCGGGGCTCGCCGCCAACCGCAGCTATTTCTACCGGGTGTCGGCGTTCAACGCGTTTTCCCCGTCCGAACTGTCGCCGGAACTGCGCGTGACGACCTTGCTCGGCGACCAGTTGCCACCGGCCGACCCGGCGAACCTCAACGCGGGCGAAGCGGCGCCAACCCAGGTCACGCTTCGGTGGGATGACCGGTCGTCCAACGAGGACGGTTTCACCATCTGGCGGGCCGAGGCTCCCGCCTTTGCCTGGAGCGAGTTGGGTCGGACGCCGGCGAACGCCAACACCTACGTGGACGCAACGGCCAAGCCGGGAACCGCCTATCGTTACGGCGTCGGTTCCTTCAACGCTTTCGGCGGTTCGGAGATGGGGGCGGCCTACATCCATGTGACCACGCCGCCGCTGGGCGGGAACTACCTCGGGATGTCCCAGCGTCAGGGTGACCTCGTGTATCTGGCCTTTGACGGCCCGAATCGGATCGAACGCTTCGACCTCGCCGGCGGAAGCTGGCTGGCGAGCCTGCCTTTGCCCGAGACGCCCACCGCCTTCCGGGCCGAGGCCGAGGGGCTCTACCTGAGCTACGGCCGGCGGACGGTCCGCTTGGGCCTGGACGGCACGGGTGAGACCTTCCTCGCGAATTCCTCGGAGAACATCCGGTTCTTGTTCACCCACGGCGAGCGGCTCTACCTCAGTCCCAATGGCACGCGGTTCCTGTCGCTGAACCGGCAGACCGGCGCCCTCATCGCCGAAGCCTCGGCCGGCTGGTATAGCTGGCAGCCGGGCATCGCGGTCGCCCCGACGCTGGGCCGGGTGTTTGCCGCCAGCGCCGGGGTGAGTCCCGCCGACGTCATCCAACTCGAACTGAAACCCGACGGTTCCCTGGGCAACAGCAGCGACAGCCCCTATCACGGCGGGTATCCCATCGGCACCGCCGTGTATCTTTATCCGGACGAACACCGCCTCGTGGACAACTCCGGGATACTCTACAATACCGGCGACCTGAGCTATCAGGGCAGTCTGGGCGGAGCGTTCGACGACCTCGTGTTCCATGGGGCGGACGTGCCGGTAATCCTGCGCGACCGCACGCTGGTTGCGTTTTCGAACACACTCATTGAAACCGGCCGGCGGGAACTGCCCGCAAAACCGGTCCGCATCTTCCTCGCCGGCGGCGAAATTGCCGTGTTCACCCCCGACCGCAGCAGCCTTCACGGACTGGCGGTCACGCGCGTGCCGCTCGCCGAGCTCAATCCGGCCGAACCGGGTGAAGCGTCCCGATTGGCCGGCCTGAAGTTTTCCCCCGAGGATGCGTTCCTGGACCGTGGAAACGTCCTCCATCTGTTCAGCCAGCAGCACGCCGCGCTGTTCCGCTGGTCGCCTGCCCACCGCGAGGAACTGGATTCCTACCCGCTGGCGTCCGCGCCCAAGTTCGCCGCCTATTCGGCGACCCTGAACAGGTTCTACTTTGCGAGGGCCAACGGGGTCATGACGCAGATCCGACCTGAGGTTTCCCCGCGTGAGGAGGGTTTTGCCACCTTGGGTGCGGGCGCCCGCGGTCTCGCCACTGCCGGCGAATATGTCTTCGCAGTTGAGAACTCCGGCGCTTGGGGTGCGTCCCATGTCACCTTCGACCAGGAAGGACGGCGGCTGGATTACCGGGACTGGAACTACTACTCGCGCACCTACGTCTGGAATCCCGCATTGCGCCGGATGTTCTTCTTCCGTGACGACACCAGCCCCAACGACCTGCACTTCGAGGAAATCGGCACGAATGGCAAATTCGGTGCCGCGGGCGACTCGCCCTACCATGGTGAGCTGGCCCCGTTGACCCCCATCCGCGTGCGTCCCGACGGCGGTGCGGTGTTGCTGGGGTCCGGAATCTTCTATGACGCCACGACGCTGACCCGGGCTAACTCCCTGCCCAACGAGATCCGGGATGCCGCGTGGCGGGGGGCCATCCTTTACACGGTCCGCGAGATTGCCGGTCTTACCCAGGTGCAGCGCTGGTCTTCCACGTTTGCCCAAACCGCCACGGCGCAATTCGACGGCCAACCGCTCCGAATCTGGACGCTGCCTACCGGCCTTCTCGTGCTGACCGTCGAGGCCGGCCAGCCGCGGATGACGCTGTTGGACTACAGCTTGGGCATGCTTTACCAGAGCCCCGTCAATTTGCCGCCGACAGGAATTGTCACCGTGTTCCCCCCTAACTTTTCGGAAGGCGTTCCCGCCGGAAATGCGATTTCGATTCTCCAAGCGGTGGATCCCAACCCGGAGGATGTCCACCGCTTTGAACTGGTGGATGATGTCGGAGGCTTGTTCGAAATGCTGGGCGACAGTCTGGCCCTTACCCGCCCGGTGGACCGTGAGGTCACCCAAACCCTGTCGCCGGTCATCCGCGTGGTGGATCCCTACGGCGAATCGTTCACTCGCGCGATCACGTTTACGGTGCTCAACGAGAACGAACCGCCCACGGCCATCAGCCTTACTCCGGACGATCTCGTGCCGGAAAACGCCACGGTGGGCAGCACGGTGGCCCAGCTCCAGGTGGCGGACCCGGACGTTGGGGATACCCACACGCTCTCCCTGCTCGACGATTTGGGCGGGCGTTTCCGGCTGCAGGGCTCGCAGGTCGTCCTGAAGGCTCCGCTCTCGTTTGCCACGGCGAGCTCACACGTCCTCCGCGTGCGCGCCACTGACGCCGGCGGCTTGTCCCTGGAACGCAATCTGACGGTGAAGGTGGTTGAGGTCATTCCCCAGCCGCCCACCGGCGAAGTGGTGCTGCGTTTCGAAAGCGGCTCCCGCCAGGCCGTCACGGTTTGGAACGAAGCCGGTTTTACGGTTCGCTCGGGCGCCTTCGAGCTGATTCCGTCGGCCGAGACCAACGCGCCCGCGGCCGGCTCCGGGCACCTGCGGGCCGCGGGTGTCGGCGGCCCCCTCACGTTGCGGCACCGGTCCAACCTCCCGTTTCAACTGCTGTCCATGTCGCTGGCGGAACTGGGTAGCCTGGCTCGCGTAACGCTGGTTCGCGAAACCGTCTCCGGGACGCGGCTCACCAACATCCTCGCGCTCGACGGCGTGGCCGACGGTTCCGGCCCGCTTCGTGATTTCCAGGAATTCCAGGTCGCGTCCGCCGGTGTCCCGCTGACCGCGGTCTCCCTTTCCGGTGACGGATTCGCGCTCGACGACGCGACGTTCCAGGTTGGGGCCGACCCGGCCTTGCCGGTGGTCCGGATCAGTGCGGTCCGCAACGGTTTTGAACCAACGCCGGGGATGGCCGACGTCCCGCCGTTCCCACACACCGCCCGGGCCTTGGTCCGGCGCCTGGGTTCCACCGCGTCACGGCTGACGGTGCAGCTCGGGCTGACCGGCACCGCGACCTACTTCAACGACTACTTCATCGAAGGTTTGGGGGCGAACCGGACGGTGACTTTCGAACCCGGGGAGTCCGACGTGATGCTCGAAATCTTCCCGCTGCCGGACTCCGTCAATGAATCCGCCGAGACGGTCGTGCTCAATGTCCTTTCCGGCTCCGCCCACACGATCGGCACGGCAAAATCCGCCGTCGTGACCCTGCATGACACCGCGTTCGGAGCGTGGCTCGCCGTCCGTTGGCCGGGGGCAACGGACGGGCCCCACATTGCCGCGACCGGGGATCCTGATGGTAACGGGCTCGATAATTTCACCGAGTTCGCGCTGGGTGCCGACCCAGCGAACTCCTTGGATCGACCCAAGCCGTGGGCGGAGGTGTCCGGCGGACGTTTCCGGCTGCATGTGCCTCGAAGTCGCTTGGCGACTGCCGTCCAGGTCGTGCTCGAAACGGCGGCGGATCTGGAACATTGGTTCCCATTGGACCTCGGTCCGTCCGCCACATCCACGGAAGGCCCGGACGAGGTGTTGCACTACGAACTCGACTTGGAACCGCCGGCGCGGTTTGTCCGCTGGGGCCTCAGTCCGAAAGCGCCCTAGCGCCCTACTCCGCCGCCCGGATGCGCTCCAGCAGCTCGTCCAGCCGTTTGGGCGAGGCCGGCTGGGCCGTCCCGAGTTCCTGGGCAAAGACGGACACCTTGTATTCCTCCAGCAGCCAGCGGAATTCCTCGGCGAGTTTCAGGCCTTCGGGTGACTTCGGCGGGGTGGTGCGCAGCCG
>JBEISV010000228.1:0-7404 GCA_040375265.1 Verrucomicrobiales bacterium | reverse complement strand
TCCTTCAGATCGTTGTATTTCACCGGCGCCATGAAATCGCTGTGCGGGTCCAGGGAATCGAGCAAGCCCTTGAGTGCGGACGAAATCAGGTTGCTGTAGGTGACCTTGTCGCCGTCCACGTAGTCCCGGCGGACGCGTTCCAGCACGCGGGAGAACATCTCCAACTGCTGATAGGGATCGTCCTTCGCGTCGGCGGCCGTGGCGCGGTAGAGCTGGGCGCCCGTGAAGACATAGGTGCCCAACAAGGTGACCAGACCGGCGTAGAAGAGCTTCTTTTTCATGCCATGCCGCGCTCAGGCAGCGGACGGAGGCTAGGCACCGATCCGCCGCGGGGCAATGGCCGTCAGGCCACGAACTCGAGCCGCGACACCGACGGAACGATGCCCATTGCGTGGCCGCGTTCGGGGAAGCGCGTGATGCTCGTCCGCCCCGGTCGCCGTAGTCGAGCGTCCAGTGGTTCACTTAATGCCCACGAAACGGTCCGCGAGGTCCTGCCCCATGTCGCGGGCCCACTGCATGGAATGCGCCACCGAGACCGCGCGGTGGTCGCGGCTGAACTGGATGCTGGCGGTGAGGATGTCGCTCACCCGCCGGCGCAGGGGGGGCGCATGGCGTTTGTGAATCACATTGCCGCCGAGCGGCAGCGGGAGTCCGCCATTCTCCCGCCCCACCAGACTCCGAGATCCTCGCAAACGACCAAGCCCTCGTTGGCGAAGGTGAGCTGGCCCTCATGGATGATCAGGCCCACGTCCGCCCGCCCCGCCTTCACCGCGGCAAAACATTTTTTTTTTGAACGGCACGACGATGCAGTCGAACTCATCCGCCCGGCGGCCCAGCCACAGTTGCAGGGCGAGGAAAGCGCTCGTCATGCGGCCCGGAACCGCAATGCGCAGCTTCCGGATTTCGTCGCGGCTGTAAGCCCGCTTGGCCACCAGCATCGGGCCGTAACCGTCGCCCATGCTCGCCCCGCTGGGCAGCAGCGCATACTGGTCGGCCACGTAGGCGTAGGCGTGGATGCTGATCGCCGAGATGTCGAGTTCGCCGCGGGTGGCGCGTTCGTTCAGCGTCTGGATGTCCTGCAGGATGTGCTCGAACTCGAATCCGGGCGCCGGAATGAGCCCCTTGGCGAGCCCGTAGAACATGAAGGCATCGTCCCGATCGGGCGAATGTCCCAGCGTCAGCTTAAGCGTGTCCATTTACGCGATGAAGGTAGGCCGTCGCCGGTCCAGTCGAGCCGCCCGCGCCCGACTTTCTTGCCTGATTACGCTCGGCAGAGACGCCAAGAAGCGGAAGCAGGACAGGCAGCCAGCCTGCACCCTGAGCCGGAAACCGCTTACTCAATGGCAAAACCCGCCAGTGCGTCCGTTTCTTGGACTCACCCCAGAAAAGGCTTGCAGTTCGGCCCCGGGTTTCATTTCTAACCGAAGTCCCCGCGGAACTCAAATGACCAGTCCCTCACCAGCCTCTGGATCTTGCTTTGGCGCTTCGCGTCGTCGGTTACCTGCGTCGTCGGTTACCTGCGTCGTCGGGTGACGGCTCGCAAGGCGGCGCCCTCGCCGCGGAAAAGCAAGCCTGCCGGGATGTTTTTCCTCTCCCTTTTGAACGGCCTGCGACCGGCCGGGAATGGTCGCAAATCCCCACAAACAACAATACCCCGGGGCCGACCGGATAAAACGCGCCGGACCGAGTGGTCCGACGCGGCTGTAGGAAGCTCCAGCCATGCCCCGGGGCGGAAACAACAAGATGATAGAAACCAAATGCACAACTCACAAATGGTTCGGTTGGTGTAGCGGGTTGATCCTTGCCCTGGCGGCAATTCCCGATGCAGATGCGATCGCTTTTACTCAGATCATTGGCCCATCTCCCAACATTTCGTTGCCCGCCGGAATCGGCTTTCAACCGGCGTCCCTGGGACAGCCCGACCGGATTCTTATTTCACACAAAACGCTCGAACCGGCATCCGTTCAGCGGTTTGGCTACTTGGACCTCAATGGAGAATTCACCAGTTTTGGCCCTGCATTGTCCACCGGTGTGCCCCCACCGAATCAACTGCA
Source organism: Verrucomicrobiales bacterium (assembly GCA_040375265.1). Classification (GTDB taxonomy): domain Bacteria; phylum Verrucomicrobiota; class Verrucomicrobiia; order Limisphaerales; family UBA9464; genus CAIWAH01. The sequence continues at coordinate 5,350 of JBEISV010000228.1, read as the reverse complement.
GTCCAAAGAATTAAAACTGCTTGGAATCCGCAACGCCGTTGGGCAGTTCGTTCCCGGCGAGGTCTATTCGTCGGATGGCAGCACGACCAAAATCATCCGCATCAACCCCGACCTTACCGTCACCCCGATCACGTTGAACCCGGCTCCAGGCGCCTATGTGCGCGGATTCGCCCACGACACGACGGGCAATGTCATTGCCGGGGACTTGGTCTGTGTGACGGCGAATGGCAAGGTGTTGCGCGTCAATCGCAGCGGGACGGCCACCTTGCTGTGCACCATCACGGGCACGATCAACGGGGTTCCCAATGTGCCCCTGTCGTTGGAACCAGTTTTGGTAATTCCTCCTGACTCCGCCAAGTATGGTGTCGGCTTGGCGGGAAGAATCCTTGTGGGCGCGGAGGACTTATCAACGGGCAGCTATGGCTGTTGGGTGGTTAACCCTGCCACCGGCACCCACGTCCCGCTGAATTCCCTCGCGCCGGTAGTGCCAATGAACGTGAAGGTCGAGGATCTCGACATCATCAGGGCCAACGAAAACCTCTATGCCGTGGACAATGCAGCCGGTGCAGTCAACGTGCTCGGCGCCGAACTCGGCCAGTTCCTGAACTCCGACGGCGACATACTGATGACCTCCGAGGAAAATCATGAGATGCGGCGACTTCGCTGGACGGGAACGAGCTATGCCCTGGGCGTATCGGAACCAATCCAAATCTGGACGGAGAATGACCTGGATCCCGGTCCGGCCAGCGGTGCCTTCGAGCATGTGGTGTTTGCGCCGGCCTACGTGGCCCCCAAGGTTTCCATCACCGCTCTCACGGGCGTGACCGTAGGGGATTCCAGTCACCCGGGCCTGTTTCGGCTCCATCGTGACCACGCGTCGAGTGAGAACCTGCGGGTGACGTTGCGTCTGCTGGGGTTGAATCCCCCCACCCCCGGCACGGCCACCCCAGGCAATGACTATACGGTTTCATGGCGTGTCGCCGGCCAGGCGACGGTCACTCCGGTCACCCCCAGCATCATTGATGGCTACTGGGCTATCGAGGTGACTTTTCCCGCCGAGTCAACTCCCGTCCAGGATCTGGAAATCCTGATCGATGCCGTCGAGGCGTCCTCCGTTCCTGAAACCGTCGCCTTCCAAGTTGTTCCCAGGATTTACAATGCCAGCGCCTCTAAGCGTTACCTGCCCGCTGCCGCGGATGTGGCGTCGGTGAGCATCTTTGAGGCGGGTGGAAACAAGGTGTATTTGGTGCCGGTGGACTTGACTGCCCACGAAGCGCTTGCAGGCGATCAGGGCAAGGGCGGGGTCTGGCTCTTCCGAAATTTCACGGAGGGGGATCTCACCGTCGGACTCACCTTTGCTGGCAATGCAAGTTTCGGGGCCGACTATGCCTCCCAAATCTGGCTTACCGATCCTAACAGCGGTCTCCAGCAAGCGGTCGAGTTCGACGGCACGGTCACCTTCCCGGACGGCGTCAACACCCTGCGCGTGGAGTTTCTGCCGGTGGACGACAGCCGGGCCGAGAGCAACGAAACACTCACGGTCACGCTTCAGTCGGGGGCCGGCTATCAGGTCGCCTCCGCGCCAACGCAGACCGTCACAATCAACGACGGCGAAGACACCAACCAACTGCCGGCGCTGGGCTACTGGCTGACGGAATTGGGCCCCATCGGTTCCACCTCCACCTACGCCTACGGCCTCAATACCATTCCCGATGGCAATGGCGGTTTTCGGGCCAAAGTCGTTGGCAACGCTCTGCCGGCGTCCGGCCAGTCGGGTTTCCGTTGGGACAACGGGGTGTCCAGTCTTCTCGGCGTTCCGTCCGCCTGGGGCTTGCTTTCGGGCACAAAATCGAGCAGCACCTTCGCCCTGAATGACGTGGGCACCAGCGTGGGCCAGTGTATGCTCTACAATGCGGGCACCTACACCAACGTGGCGGCCTATTGGAGCTCTGCTGCGACTGCGCCCACACCTTTGGCCGCACTCTATGCCGGCTACGGCATCGACAATCTGGCGCAGGACATCAACCAGCGAAACGTCGTGAACGGCATTTCGGTCGGTGGCCTGATCGTGGGCCAGAGCAAGCGCGCCGACGGCAAGATTCACGCGGTGGTTTGGATCCCCAATGCCAGCGGGATTTATGGGAACGCGGTGGATTTGAAGGATCTCGGCGACGGCACCTTTATTCGCAACAGCTACGCAGCCGCGATCAACGACAAGGCGCAGGTGGTGGGCCGTTCGCAGGTTGCGGGCCTCAATAATTATCACGGGTTTGTGACCCGCAGTGAGGCGGTAGCAGGACAGTGGGTCCCTTTTGAGTTGGATTTTCAGGTCGATGATATGGGAACCGCAACCGGTAACGAAACCGACACGAGCGAGTTCAACGACCTCAACAGTCTGGGCGAAATCGTCGGGCGCGGACACACCGCCTCCGGCCAGATGCGGGCACTCTACAAGGCGCCTGGCACTGGCCGTCATGCCGGCTTTTTCGACCTCAAGGTGCTGGGCGATGGCACTGCGAATGCTGGCACGGAAAGCGTGGCCAACAGCATTTCTGCCAACGGGCTAATTGTGGGCATGTCCAAAGTGAAGGTGGGTGCCAATCAGGTTTGGCGGGCCTTCGTCACGGGCAACGTCGGCAATGCCGGTTCCCAGCCGCTGCTCAACCTCAACGACCATGCGTATGTCTACACCGGCTCGGGCTCTTCTCCCGTCTTGGCCACGGGGCAGGGGTGGACGCTGGTGAGCGCGGAGCGAATCAATCGGCGTGGTTGGATCGCGGGCTACGGCACGAAAAACGGGCAGACCCGGGCCTTTGTGCTGAGTCCCTGGTAAGCAGACACGGACGCCCTGGCTAGGATTGACTATGAATGCAGCCTCCTCTCGATCCCGCGGTGGCTTCACTCTCATTGAGCTGCTGGTGGTCATCGCGATCATTGCGATCTTGGCTGGGCTTCTACTTCCAGCCCTGGCCCGTGCCAAAGAGCGGGCCAGGGCTGTCTTGTGTTTGGGGAACCTCCGCCAACTCCACCTGGCCTGGTTCCAATATGCCGACGATCACGGCAAGGTCGTGCCCAATCCGGACTACCGAGACGCCACCACGATGATGAATGGTTGGGTTGGAAATACGATGTCGTATGAGGGCGGTGGACTCGATGCACTTTGGTCCCTAGGCGACAATACGAACGTCACAAAGATGATGCACCCGGTGTATGGCGCCCTAGGTGCCTACGCCAAGTCGCCCGGCATCTACCGCTGTCCGAGTGACCAATCCTATGTGGTGCTGGGCGGGCGACGGCACAGCCGCATCCGCAGCTATGCGATGAACCCGTATCTCGGCGACGGCAAGCGCCGAGGGGAAACTAAGGAGATTGTCCCGCCGACCTACTACGTGCGGCCGGGAGATTTCGTCCGGCCGGGCCCGAGCGATACCTTCGTGCTGCTGGATGAGCATGAAGACTCCATCGGCGACGGCTATTTTGAGGAACCCCCGTTTGACCCAAACACGCGGGTGGGTTTCGGAGACCACCCGGCAAGCCGGCACAACCGGGGAACCCAACTCGTCTTTGCCGACGGGCACGCCGAGCGGCACCGCTGGCGGGACGCCCGCACCGTGATCCCGGTGCTACGCCGCCGGCAGGCCGCCATCTTCTCGCCGAACAATCCCGACGTGCGCTGGCTGGTGCAGCATTCCTCCGCGCCGCGTAATTGATTGCCTGCATCGGGCCGATTGTGTGCAGGTCGAAGGGGGACTTGGTCTCCCGCGGACCCAGGAAGTTGCAGTAGGAACTGGGCGGCTGTGCTCCCCAATTATTTCGACGGCATCGTTTCGGCTCAGGCAGAGCAAAGGCCGGCAGCAAAATCGCGGACGGCCGCGCCCGACTTTCTTGCTCCCGAAGCAATCCGGGGCTTCCCACCGGGAACAGAGATTCCTAATCATTGGTCCCGTGAACGCGCCCGGTCCCGCCAACGGCAGCACGCTCAGCGAAGCCCAGCTTCGCGCGCTGCTCACCCTGTTGGGCGACGAGGACCCGGCCGTCTCCCACCTGGCCCGCCGACGGATTGCGGACACCGGCGAGATCGGCATCGCCTTCCTCCGGCGCCATCGCATCCATCCCGACCCGGCGGTGCGACGACGGGTGCTGGAATTCCTCCACGACCACGACGCCGGTCGTTTCGACACGGAATTCTCCGCCTTCATCCTCACCCACGGTGAACACTTCGACCTCGAGGAGGCCGTGTGGCTGTTCACGCTCACGACGCATCCGGAAACCAACGTCGCGGCGTTCCGCGCGCAGTTGGACGACTGGGCCGGCGAGGCCCGGCAACGCCTGACCGACGCCGCTCCCGGCGAAGCCTCGCTCCGGGCGATCAACGAGGTGCTGTTCGCCGAACTCGGTTTCCGAGGCAATGAGGGGAACTACTACGACCCGGCCAACAGCTACCTGAACCAGGTCATGGATCGCCGGCTTGGCATCCCGATCTCGCTCAGCCTGGTTTACATGTTCGTGGCGCGCCGACTGGGCTTGCCGCTCGTCGGCATCGGCATGCCGGGCCACTTCCTGTGCCGGTTCCAGACCGCGACCGAAGAGTTCTACATCGACGCCTTCCACGGCGGCCAGTTGCTCTCCCGCATCGACTGCAAGAAGCGCCTCGTGAACCTCGCGGTTGACTACGACGACCGGCACCTCGCGCCGATTTCACCCCGCCGCATCCTGCAACGGCTCATCGCCAACCTGCACCTCATCCACAAGGAGAAGCGCCAACGCCGCGAAGCCGAACGGCTGGAGCGCTACCTAGTGGCGTTGGCGCGCTAAGCGGGCCGCCTCCCGTCAGTCGAGCGGCGCCAGGCCCACAGCCTGCAATTGCCGCCAGAACGCCGCGGTTCGCTGCGGAAAGTATTCCTCCAGCAGGCGCCGCACCTCGGGCCACCAATGTTCCTCGCGGGTGTAACGTTCGTAGGGGCCTTCCTTGTAGGGATGCACGTCGCGGCGGTAGTCACCCCAGCGGGCCGCTTCGGCAAGCATCGCCGGTTCCAGTTGTTGGGACAGCGCACGATACCTCCCGGCTGCCTTCGCCGGCGTCAGCGCGCCCTCGCCGGTAAGGTGTTGCCGGGCATGACTGGCGAACTCCTTCCGGAACGAATCGTTGGTCCGCAGTTTCTGGAACAGCCGCGTGGGCGACAGGTCATCGTCGTCGGTCAGCCGGTTGTCCCCCACGCCTTCCAATGTCCGTTCGCCGTCCCAAACGAAGAACCGATACTTGCCGCCGTCGGTCCGTCGGCGCGCGGCATACCAGTTGGACGACCGGTCCCAGTCGCCGTTCGCACCGTAGAGGTTGAGCAGCATGTAG
>JBEISV010000010.1:0-30081 GCA_040375265.1 Verrucomicrobiales bacterium | reverse complement strand
GCCGACGTTCCGCTGCGGCACCAGGTTGCTGACCAGCGAGCGTTCATTGAACGGCAGCGCGGTGATGCTTTGGAGCAGTTCCAAGCCGACGGGGCCCTTGAACTTGCCGATCCGGGCCTCGTAGTCGCCGAACTTGTAGGCGACCGAGGCGTCGAGGATCTGGATCTGGTCCTGCCCGAGGCCGCCGTATTGCGGGATGATGAGATACTCGAAGTCCTTGAACAGGTTGCCCTGGAACGCGGTGCGGACGCGGCGCAGGTAGAACCCGTCGTTGCCTTCCAGCAGCGGGTTGTCGTTGAAGAACACCTGCGCGTCGGCCTGGACCAGTCCCCGGACCTTGAAGGCGAAGTTTCCGTCACCCGACGTGAAGCTGAGCCCGCCGGCGCCGGCGGAGAACTTGGGCGCTTCCTTGGCCTTGGCCTCGGACGCCTCGGCGGCCAGTTCCCGGTTGCGTTCCACGACGTTGAGCTGCTGCTCCAATTCGCGGGTGGTCGGGCCTTCCTCGGCAGCCACTGCGATTTCGGGCAGCACCCGGCCGGCCTCGACGGCCTGGAGCTTGTTTTCCAGCTCCGCGAGGCGGGCGGCGAGCTGCCCGGAACGTTCCTCGGCGGCCTTCAGCGCGGCCGCCTGGCCCGTCCGTTCGGTGCTGGTCGCGGTTACACGTTCCGCTTGCTGCCGTTCAAGCTGGGCCAGTTGCTCCTGAAGCCGGCGGATGACTTCGGCCTGCGCCTGCTGCGCCTGGGCGAACTGGTTGGTCAGGGAGCTGAAGCGGTCCACGGCCGCTGTCCGCTCCGCGGCGACGACGGCTTCATTGGTGGCGAGCCGCTGGCTGAGGGCAGTCTGTTCGGCGGACGGTTTGCAGCCGGCGACCGCCAGGACTAAGGCTGCTTGGGCCACCCGCACGGCGCGGGCATGTTGAGGTGAAGACTTCATCGCGATTGGTAACGCAGCGGGTAATTCTTTGGGCGCAGTCGCCCAGTGTGGGCATGGAACTTCCGTTTCCGAAGCGACCGGCTTCAGAGTTTGGCGGGGGCAGTTGCGGGGGCGGAGTTAGGCGGACGGGATCAGGTCATCGACGGAATCGCTTTCGATGTTCAGGTCCGCGAAGAGCCAGGAAGAGAGGTAGCGTTCACTGCAAGAGGGCACGATGGCGACGATCACCTTGCCCGCGTTTTCCGGGCGCTTGGCGAGCTGGAGCGCGGCCCAGATGTTGGCCCCGCTGGAGATGCCCACTGGAATTCCGTCCAGTTGGCTGACCTGCTTGGAAATCGGCCCGGAATCATCCTCGCTGACCGTGATGACCTCATCGACGACGAGACGGTTCAGGTTTTCGGGAATGAACCCGGCGCCGATGCCCTGGAGCTTGTGCGGTCCCGGCTGCCCGCCGGAGATGACGGGGGATTTGGCCGGCTCCACGGCGATGGCCTTGAAGGTCGGCTTGCGAGCCTTCAGCACCTCCGCCACGCCGGTGATCGTGCCGCCGGTGCCGACGCCGGCGACGACGAAGTCCACCGTGCCGTCGGTGTCGCGCCAGATTTCCTCGGCCGTCGTGCGGCGGTGGACGGCGGGATTCGAGGGATTGGAGAACTGCTGGAGGACCACGCTGTTCGGGATCTTCGCCCGCAGTTCCTCGGCCTTGGCGATGGCGCCCTTCATGCCCTTGGCGCCTTCGGTGAGGACCAGCTTCGCCCCGAGGATCTTGAAGAGCTTCCGGCGTTCGAGACTCATCGTTTCCGGCATCGTCAGCACCAGCTTGAGGCCGCGGGCGGCGGCCACGAAAGCGAGCGCGACGCCGGTGTTGCCGCTGGTCGGCTCGATGAGGGCGGTGTCCGCATTGATCCGGCCCGCGGCGAGGGCGTCGTCGATCATGGCGACGCCGATGCGGTCCTTGACGCTCGAAAGCGGGTTGAAGAATTCGAGCTTCAGCAACACGTCGGCGAGCGCGCCGTGCCGGCGGGCGGTGCGTTGCAGCCGCACGAGCGGGGTGTTGCCGATGGTCTCGGTGATGTCGTTGTAGATGCGGGCCATGGGAAAAGCTGCGGGTGGTGGTTGTGGCTCAGATGTTCTGCGCGACGGCCTGGAGGTAGCGGAACTCGGTGAGAACCGTCTGGAGGGCGGCGACCAAGCCGTCTACTTGGCGGTGCAGCGGGGCCTTCTGCGGTGTCTCCAAGGTGATCTCAAACGGTGGCTGCGGCAGGTCGGGAATGGACTGGAGCATGCCCTGGTAGCCGTCGTGGATGATGCCGCTACGGGCGTTGAAACCGTCGATCACCGGCCGGTGGTTGCGCGGCAGGAAGCGGCTGGCCTCCAGCAAGGCGGGTTCCAACAGGTATTCGGAAAGCACGGCGCCCTTCACGAAACCGTAGAGGCCGTCGCTGGTATCGTCGCTGTGCAGCGTCACGATTCCATGGAAAGCCTGCATCCAGATCTCGGATTCCAGGAAGCGGACTTCGGGCTGGTCGGACTGCTGCCAGAACTCGCGGTTGAGGTCCCGGCCGCTGCGGGCGTTCCGGGTGTTGTCCTCGAAGCCGGTGGGATTGCAGACCGGGTAGATGAACAGCGCGTAGCCTTGGGCGAGTTCCGGCTTGGCCTCGAGGGCGGCGAGGAAACGGCCGAGCGCGAGGGCGCCTTCCGGTTCGTCGCCGTGGATCGTCGCGAAGATGCCGATGCGGATGATGTCGCCGCCGCCGCGAGGGCCGACGTAGAGGTAGCGGGGCAGGCTGTAGTTGCCGCCCACGCTCTCGAACTGGCCCAGCGACTTGCTGATCAGGTGGCGGGAGGATTCGGCGATGCGGTCAAGCGGTTCCAGCAGCCGGGCAACGGAGCGTTGGGCGGCGGCGGGACGGACGGTGGAACGGGCGTTCACGGGAGCTTGGGGCGCTAGGGTGGTGGACATGGTCAGCGGGCTTTCCGGTAGATTTGGTCAAACACTCCGTCGTCGGCGAAATGGGTCTTCTGGGCTTCGGCCCAACTGCCGAAGACGTCATCCACGCGGAACAGGGTGAGTTTGGCGAATTGATGGGAGTATCTCGCGGCGACCGTAGCCGAGCGGGGCCGGAAGTAGTTCTTGGCCGCCACTTCCTGGCCGGCGTCGGAGTAGAGGAATTCGAGATACGCTTGGGCTTGCTTGGTCGTGCCGCGGCGCTGGGTAACCTTTTCGACGAGCGCGACAGGCAGCTCGGCTTCCACGCTGAAGGAGGGCGCCACGACTTCGAACGGCGACGAGGCGGCGGTGCGGCCCAATTCCTGGAGGGTGAGAAAGACTTCCGCCTCGAAGGTCAGGAGCACGTCGCCGATGCCGCGTTGGACGAAGGTCGTCGTGGCGCCGCGTCCGCCCGTATCCTGCACCGGCACGTTCCGGAACAGGCGGCCGACAAATTCACGGGCGGCTTCGGCCTTGCCGCCGTTCTGCTTCAGCGCGTGGGCATACGCGGCGAGGTAGCTGTAACGGCCATTCCCGGAGGTCTTGGGGTTGGGCACGATCACGGACACGCCCGGCCGGGCGAGGTCGTCCCAGTCCCGGATGGCCTTGGGGTTTCCCTTCCGCACGAGGAACACAATCGTGGAGGTGAACGGGGAACTCTGGTGCGGGAAGCGCGTGCGCCAGTCCTTGGCGACCAATCCGCGGGCGGCGACCTGATCCACGTCGGTCACCTGATTGAAGGTGATTACATCCGCCGCCAGCCCGTCGATGACGGCGCGCGCCTGCTTCGAGGATCCGGCGTGCGACTGTCTGACGGTCAGCGTCTCACCGGTCTGGGCCTGCCAATGCGCCGCGAACACCGGATTGTAGGCTTGGAACAGTTCCCGCGAGATGTCGAACGACGCGTTCAACAGGCGGGTTTCCCCCTGCACGCCCGCGGCCACCGACGTCCAAAGGACGAAGGTCAGCCGGCGGATGAAGGAAGAGACGTTCATGGCGTGCGGGGATTGCGGAGGGAAGGAGGCCGGCGTCAGCGGGCGATGATTTGGTCGAAGTGGCCGCCTTCGCCGAAATGGGCGGGCTGGGCCTTCTGCCAGCCGCCGAACACGGCATCGACGGTGAAGAGCTCGACCTTGGGAAAATCGCCGGCATGACGCTGCGCCACGGACTCCAGCCGGGGGCGGTAGTAGTTCTTGGCGGCGATTTCCTGGCCGACTTCCGAGTAGAGATACTCGAGGTAAGCCTTGGAAACTTCCTGGGTGCCCTTGCGCTTGGCGACGCGGTCCACCACGGCCACCGGCGGTTCCGCGAGGATGCTGACCGAGGGGGCGACCAGTTCGAATTCGCCCTTCCCGATTTCCTTCAGGGCGAGCAACGCCTCATTTTCCCAAGCGATCAGCACATCACCGATGCCACGCTGCACGAAGGTGGTGGTGGCGCCGCGGGCACCGGTGTCCAGCACCGGCACATTCTTGAAGAGCGCCTTCACGAAGTCCTTCGCCTTCGCCTCGTCGCCACCGTGCTTCTTCAGCGCATAACCCCAGGCCGCGAGGTAGTTCCAGCGGGCACCGCCGGAAGTCTTCGGATTGGGCGTGATGACGGTCACCTGCGGCCGGACCAGATCGTCCCAGTCCTTGATGCCCTTGGGGTTCCCCTTGCGGACGAGGAACACGATGGTCGAGGTGTAGGGCGAGGCGTTTTCCGGGAGGAGCTTCTGCCATTCCTTGGTCAGGAGGCGGCCCTTCTCGGAAAGAGCATCAATGTCGTAGGCCAGCGCCAGGCTGACGACGTCCGCCTGCAAGCCGTCGATGACGCTCCGGGCCTGCTTGCCCGACCCGCCATGCGATTGCTCGATCACGACGGTATCGCCGGTCTTCTCCTTCCAGTGCTTGGCGAAGGCGGCGTTGTAGGCCGTGTAGAGCTCGCGGGTCGGATCGTAGGAAACGTTGAGCAGCTTGAAGTCCTTGGCCGTGGCCGGGAGGGAGAGGGCGGTGAAGGCAAGGGCGATCAGCCGGAAGACGGAGGTGGGGAAACGCATAAATGGGTTGGAGTCAGGATTTGGCTTCGACGCCGATTTTTTCGGTGCGGTCAATCTGCACCACCCGGCCTTCGTGAACCACAATCTGGATCACGCCGAACCGCAGCGACGCGACCTGCTGCCGGATGGATTCAAACCAATCCGATTGGTTAGTTGGTTTGGGCGCTTCCGGGCGCTCCGATTTTCCTGAGGACGACTCTGCAGCCATGACGGGAGTGACAATCTACTTAAACACGACCAAGTCAAGTGGGTTTAGTGTGTTTAAGCAAAATAGGGCTCGATGTGGCCGAAATACCGCGGTTAAAACTTGATTGAAATGGTCGGGTATAGTCCGTTCTGAACCGTGAAACTGACGGTTCGTGGAGAATATGCGCTGCGGGCGTTGACCAATTTGGGCCGGCGGTATGGCCCCCATGTCGTCCGGATCCAGGAAATCGCCGACGAGGAAGGCATCCCGAAACGGTTCTTGGAACAGATCCTCAACGACCTGCGGACCGGTGGCTTTGTGGAAAGCCGCCGCGGCGTCGCCGGCGGCTACCGGCTTGCCAAGTCGCCTGAGCGGATTCCCCTCGCGGCGGTGGTCCGGCACATTGAGGGCGCCCTCGCCCCGATTGGTTGCGTCAGCGAGAACTTCTACGAGAAGTGCAATTGTCCGGATGAGGCCCGTTGCGCGCTGCGGTCCGTCATGAAGGAAGTCCGCGACAATGTGGCCAACCTCATGCAGAAACTGACGGTCGCCGAGTTGGTGCAACGCTCCCACCAACTCCAGGTGGAGCCGACCACCTCGGCGGACTATTTCATCTGAACCGGGCCCGTCGGGGGGCTTGGTGCGAGTGAATTCTGCCTCAATGGGCGGATTTCCCGGGGCAACGGGCGCTAGCCTGCGCGACAAAGGCGGCTGGATTCTCTTTGCTGTCGGTCTTCGCCGTCGCGGCTCGGGAATTTCAGGCGCCCCGGCGGCTGCTGGGCTTGGATGCAGAGGGACGTGTCGGCGCGCGGCGATTCGACCCGAGCTGGATTGAATTCCAGGCTTTGCCGGCAGTCGGTCTTCGCGCTACGAACTCCGCCATGAAGCCACTGCCCACTCTCGCCTGCTGTGCCGTCCTGCTCGCTGTCCCCACTGTCCTGGCCGAAAACTGGCCCAATTGGCGGGGCCCGGCGTTCAATGGCGCGACCACCGCCAAGGGATTGCCCGCCGCGCCCGCCAAGGATTCCGAACGCTGGGCGGCGCCGTTGCCGGGCAAGGCAGGTTCGACCCCGGTGATCTGGGGCGAACACGTTTTCGTCACCACGCCGGACGAGGCGAAGAACCTCAACCTAGTCTGTTTCGACGCCGCCACCGGCGCGGTGCGCTGGACGAAGACCGTTGCCGAGGGGGACAAGGAAAAGGGCCGCAACAACATGGCGGCGCCTTCGCCTGTCACGGACGGCCAACGGGTGATCGCGATGTTCGGCACGGGCGACCTAGTGGCCTTCGACTTTGCCGGCCACGAGCTGTGGCGGCGGCATCTGGGCAAGGAATTCGGCAGCCTCGGCAACATGTGGATCTACGGCGCGAGCCCACTGCTGTTCGAGGGCGTGCTCTACGTCCAGGTGTTGCAGCGCGACGAAGTGCCGAATGATTATCCCCTTTTCGACGGCAAGTCGTCGCGCGAGTCCTACCTCCTCGCACTGGACCCAGGGACGGGCAAGACCCAGTGGCGCCACGTGCGGAAGACCGATTCCAACAAGGAAAGCCATGAGTCCTACGCCACGCCGTTCCCCTACTTCGGCAAGGGCGGCAAGGAGCTGCTGGTCGTGGGCGGCGACCACGTCAGCGGCCATCGCCTGAACGACGGTTCGGAAATCTGGCGCGCCCGCCTCTACGAAAAGCGTGACGATTGGTATCGCATCGTCACGTCGCCGGTCGCAGCGGACGGGCTGATCTACGCCTCGGGACCGAAGGGCCAGCCGGTCGTGGCGTTCAAGGAAGGCGGTCAAGGCGACGTGACCGCGACCCATAAGGTTTGGGAATTCCGCGAGGCGCCGACCGACTGGGCGACGCCGCTGGTCTATGGCGGGCATTTGTTCGTGCTGGATGGCGGTAAGAAGGTTTTGTCGAAAGTCGAGCCGAAGTCCGGGAAGACCGTCTGGTCCGGGAAGCTCGAAGTGCCCGACGTGATCTGGAGTTCGCCTACGGCGGCCGACGGCAAGATTTACCTCCTGTCCGAGGCCGGGGCGCTGGTGGTCTGTGACGCGGGCGCCGAGTTCAAGGTGCTGAGCAAGACGCAGTTCGACGAGGGCACCTGCCGTTCCTCGGTGGCGATCGCGCACGACCGGATCTACGTCCGGACGGGCTCCCGGTTGCACGTTTTCGGCGGGAAGTAGGCCATCCTCGGGGCCGGTGCTTGTTCCGCAGGGACTTGCCCGGCACTGTCTGCGCCCATGTTTTTGCTGACACGGCGACTCTGGTTGCTGGCTGTCGTCGGGCTCCTGCTCGGCGCGGCGGCACCGGCATCGCTGAAGCGGTCCGACTTCGTCAGCATCCGCGGCCGGCTCTATGTGGACGCGGAAAAGTGGGCCGACCAGCAGAAATTGGTCACCCGCTGGATCAACGCCTCCGGCGAGTTGAGGCTGACGAACCGGTGGACCCGGCTGGCCTTCAAGACCGACACGGCCCGGGTGGAGTTCGACGGCGCCATCGTCTGGCTCGGAGCGCCGTTGGCCAAGCTCGGGGGCAGTCCTTTCCTGGCGGTCGCCGACACGGACAAAATCCTCGGGCCGCTGCTGAATCCGCCCCGGCTGGCCGGCACCGACAGGGTCAAGGTCATCGCCCTGAGCGCCGGCCACGGCGGCAAGGACCCGGGCAACATGGAAGGCGGCCGGAAGGAAAAGGAATACACCCTCAAGCTCTGCCAGGAACTGGAACGGCGGCTGGAGCGGGCGGGATTCGAGGTGATCCAGATACGCGACCGCGACCGCTACATCGCGCCCGAGGATCGCCCGGCCATCGCCAACCAGCGCAAGGCGGACCTCTACCTGGCGGTGCACTTCAATGGCCGTCCCACGGCGCGCGGTTCGGCGCAGGGCCTCGAAACCTACTGCCTCACGTTCGCGAACGGGGAATCCACCAACGGCGGCCAGAGCCGGGGTTACATGCCGGGCAACCGGCACGATCGCGAAAACCTCACCCTGGCCTACCAGATTCACCGTTCCCTGCTCGGGGCGCTCGACTACGCGGACCGCGGGGTTCGGCACGCCAACTTTGCCGAATTGCGGCTCGCCGAGATGCCGGCGGTGCTCATTGAGGCGGGGTTCATGGACAGCCGGGAAGACGCCCTCAAAATCTACGGCGACCACGCCCGCAGCAAGGCGGCGACCGCCATCGTGGACGGCGTGCTGGCTTACAAGCGGCTGGTGGAACGTGGTCAGCCGGAGTGAACCGCGAAAAGTATCGCCCCTCGGCCCCGGCTTTCGCCATCTTCCCGGCATGCGTTCAATGACCGGTTATGGGCGGGGCGAACGGGCCGCCGACGGGCTCCGGGTGGTCGTCGAGCTGCGCTCGGTGAACCGTAAGCAGGCGGAAATCGGCCTGCGCCTGCCGTCCGAACTGGAGCCTCTGGAAAGCCGGATTCGCGATGAACTCAACAAGGCCGTGGCGCGGGGCCGGGTGGAAGTCGTCTTCACGCTGGAAAAGCCGGCCGGCAGCGCGGCTTCCCTGGTCAACCGGGAACTCGCGGCCGCCTTCGCCGCCCAGTTGGGGCAGCTCCAACGGGACTTGGGCCTGACCGGCGGGGTCACCTTGGAGGCGCTGCTCCGGTGTCCGGGGGTCTTGCAGCCCGCGGAGACGGTCGCCGATCCGGAAGCCTACTGGCCGATGGTTTCTGGCGCCTTGGAGGCGGCCTTGGCGGCCTTCAACGACATGCGGGGCCGGGAGGGCGCGGCCTTGGCCTCGGACCTCGGCGAACGGGTCCGCCTGCTGCGCGAGGCGGTGGCGCGCATCCAAATTCAGGCGCCCGAAGTGACGCGGCGCTTCCGGGAGCAACTGCTTCAGCGAATCCGCCTCGCAGGCTTGGAGAACGTCTCTGCCGAGGACGAGCGGGTGCTGAAGGAAGTCGTCTTCTTCGCCGACCGCAGCGACATCAACGAGGAATTGGCCCGCCTCGGGAGCCACTTTGCGCAATTCGATGCCACCGCCCGGAGTGCCGAGCCTGTTGGCCGGAAACTGGATTTCCTCGCGCAGGAGATGAATCGCGAGATCAACACCATCGGCTCGAAAGCGAATGACGCCCTGATCGCCACCGACGTCGTGCTGCTGAAGACCGAACTGGAACGATTCCGGGAACAGGCGCAAAACGTCGAATGAGCCGGCCATGAGCAGTCCCGTCATCTTCCTCATTTCGGCGCCGTCGGGCGTCGGCAAGACCACGGTTTGCCAAGGGTTGTTGGGCGAAGTGCCCGGCTTGCAACGGGCGGTGACCTGCACGACGCGGCCGCCGCGGGCCGGCGAACGCCCGGGCGTGGACTACCATTTCCTGGCCGAGGAGGACTTTTTGCGACGGGTGGGGCAGGGAGAGTTCCTGGAACACGCGGAGGTTTACGGCCGGCGTTATGGCACCCTGAAATCCGAGGTGCGGGACCGGTTGGCGGCGGGCAGGGACGTCTTGCTGAACATCGACGTGCAGGGGGCGGCTTCCGTGCGCGCGGCGGCGGCGGGCGACCCGGTCTTAGCCGCGGCCCTCGTCACGGTGTTTTATTCCACCGCCACGTTGACCGAGATGGAGTCGCGCCTGCGTGGCCGGGGAGCCGACCCCGAAGAGGTCATCCGGCGCCGGTTGGCCGAGGCCCGCGTGGAAGCCGCCCGCTGGCAGGAGTTTGATTTCCTCGTCTTGAGCGGCACCCGGGAGGAGGATCTTCGCCGGATGAAGGTGATCCTGGAAGCGGAGCGGATGCGCCGCAGTCGGTCCCAATTTGAGTTCGCCGCCTGAAACCAACTCGTTGAACCATGGCCAACGCTCCCCTCGTCGTCCTGGGTGTCACCGGCTCCATTGCCGCACACCGGGCCATTGATCTGGCCAGCTTGCTGACCAAGGCCGGGGCCAACGTCAACGTGGTGCTGACTGCCGACGCCCAGCAGTTCGTCCAGCCGCTGCCGTTCCGCACGCTTTCCCGCAATCCGGTGGTGACCAGCCTTTACGACGAGGAAGCCGGCTGGAAACCGACCCACATCCGGCTGGCCGACGAGGCCGCGCTTCTGTTGGTCGCGCCCGCCACGGCGAACACCCTGGCCAAGCTGGCCCTCGGGTTGGCGGATGACGCGCTTTCCTGCCTCGCCTTGGCGCTGAATCCCAAGGCCAAGCTCCTGATTGCCCCGGCCATGAACGGCAAGATGTGGCTGCATCCGGCCACGCAAGGCCACGTGGCGACCCTGAAATCCCGAGGGGCGGAGTTCATCGGGCCGGAAGCGGGGCTGCTGTCCTGCGGTTACGAAGGCTTGGGCCGGCTCTGGCCGGTGGATCAAATTGCGGCGCGGGCCGCGCAATTGTTGGGTCTGGCGTGACGTCGGCACGGAAACTGCCAAGGTGACGCCGTGCTGTTGACCGACCTCGGGAAGAAAGTCCGCGAGCTGCTGGCGGCCGTTTCGCCGCAGGCGGGGACGGCTCCCGTGGACCTGACGATGTTCTTGCAGCGGGTCCGCTTCGTGGAGCGGGGGCTGGCGGTGCCGGTCAAGCTGATCATCATCCCGCTCCTGGCCTACCTCCTGTTCTTCTCGAACTGGATTGCCGACCCCCTGCCGCCCCGCGATGTCGCGCTGCAGGCCCTCCGCAACTTCTTCCTCATCTACGTCGCCCTGAGCGTCGGCGGTGGGCTCATCGTGTGGGGCATGGACGAGATTTCGCCCAAGCTCCTTTCCCGGGTCGTCTACACCGCGGCAATCCTGGACGCGGCGATGCTCGGCGGCATCACCCTGGCGAGCGGCGGCTTCGACAGCCTCCTGTTCTGGGTTTTCCTCGGCCTGATCGTGCGCAACGCGTCGGTCATCGCCTATTCGGACGTCCAAATCACCGTCAACCTCCTGGTCAGCGTGATCTACGTGATGGCCGGCACGCTGGACATCGCCTTGGAACGGGCGGAAATCGCCGGGGTGCGGTCCGTGGGCCTGGGTGAATTGAACCGGGAAGTCGAGGAACTGCCCCCCAATGTGATGGTCGAGGCGCTGTTGCTGCGCGTGCTGCTGCTGGTGCTGATGACCGCCTGCTCCTACGGCGTGCAGGTGCTCCTGGACCGGCAGCGCCAGAAAGAGATGGAGGCGCACGAATTTGCCATCAAGCAGGAGCAGCTCGAGTCCGCCGGACGCCTGGCCGCGGAGATTGCCCACCAGCTGAAAAACCCGCTCGGGATCATCAACAACGCCGCTTACAACCTGCAGCGGACGTTGAAGGAGGGCAAGACCATCACCCAGCAGATTGCCATCATTCGAGAGGAGGTGGACCGGTCGGACCGCATCATCACCGAGCTGATGGGTTACGCGAAGCTGGCCGAGGGCCGGGTGGAACGGATCACGATCCCGCAGTTGCTGGATGAGGCGTTGAACGAGGTGTTTCCGCCGGCGGCGAAGTTCGAGACCCAGATCGTCCGGCACTACGACCTGGGCCTGCCCGCGCTGCTGGGTGCCAAGGTCCATTTCATGGAGATCTTCCGGAACCTGTTCACCAATGCCCGCGAGGCGATGAACGGGAAGGGGACCCTGCAGGTCGAGGCGCGGGGCGGGGCGGACCTGAACATCGATGTGACGGTCGCCGACACGGGACCGGGCATTCCCGCGGAGAATCTGGAGAAGATCTTTGAGCCCTATTTCACGACCAAGGAAAAGGGTTCCGGCCTCGGCCTTGCCATCGTGAAGCACAACGCCGAAATTTACGGCGGCAAAGTCACCGTGACCTCCGAGCCGGG
The DNA here is from genome assembly GCA_040375265.1 of Verrucomicrobiales bacterium. GTDB lineage: Bacteria > Verrucomicrobiota > Verrucomicrobiia > Limisphaerales > UBA9464 > CAIWAH01. The sequence continues at coordinate 18,187 of JBEISV010000010.1, read as the reverse complement.
GCGCGGCACCCGTTTCGTGATCCTTCTGCCGGCCCGTTCCCTGTTTCGAATCCGAAAATGAAGCTGCCCCCCCTACTCATCGTTGATGACGAGAAAAACATGCGCCTGACCCTTGAAACGGCACTGACCGTGGAAGGGTTCGAGGTTCGTTCCGCCGACTCCGCGGAGAGTGGCTTGAAACTGTTGGAGTCAGAGGAGGTTTTCATGGTCATCAGCGACGCTCGGTTAGGTGGCATGAGCGGCTACGAATTCCTGAAGGAAGTCCGAAGGCGGAAGCCGGAACTGCCGGTGCTGATCATGACCGCCTACGCAACCCCGAAGCTGGCGGTCGAAGCCATAAAAAACGGCGCGATAGACTATCTGGCAAAGCCCTTCGAACCTGTGGAGTTGAAGCACGCAGTGAAACGCTGCGGCGAGCGCCACCTCCTGCTCGCCGAGAATGCGGCCCTGAAGGCCCGCGCCGGCGAATCCTATCGGCTCGAGCAGATCATCGGCGAAAGCCCGAAAATCCGGGAGCTGCGGGACCTGATCAAGACGGTGGCCCCGACCGACGCGACGGTCTTGATCCTGGGCGAAAGCGGCACCGGCAAGGAACTGATCGCGGGCTCGCTCCATTCCCTCAGCAAGCGGGCGGGACAGACCTACGTTCGGCTCAATTGCGCGGCGATTCCGGAGACGTTGCTCGAATCGGAATTGTTCGGCTACGAGCGAGGAGCCTTTACCGGTGCGCATCGCACCAAGCGCGGTTACGTGGAGGAAGCCGACGGCGGCACCATCTTCCTCGACGAAATCGGGGACATGAGCCGGCCGTTGCAGGCGAAGCTGCTGCGGTTCCTCGAGGACGGCACCTTCACCCGGGTGGGTGGCACGCAGGAATTGCAGGTCAACGTTCGCCTGATCGCCGCCACCAACCGGAACATTGTGGATGCCATCCGGGCCGGGGAATTCCGCGAAGATCTGTTCCATCGCCTCAATGTGATGCAATTCCGCCCGCCGCCGCTGCGGGAACGGGGGGCCGACGTTATCCAGCTGGCTGAACATTTCCTCCGGCTGTTCGCGTTCCGGTTGGGCAAACCGATCACGGCAATCAGTGAACCCGCACGTTTGGCACTCCAGGCGCATTCGTGGCCCGGCAACGTCCGGGAACTGCGCAACGTCCTTGAACGGGCGGTCATCTTGGAGGTGACCGATGTGATCCGGCCCACCAGCCTGCCCGATTTCGAGGTCGAATCCCGCCTCCGGCAGGGTGAGGTGACGCCCGGGCGCCCGTGCGTCCAGCCGCCCAAGCTGGACGGGCCTATTTCGTTGAGCGAAGCCTTGGTCCAGTTCGAACGGGAGCTAATCTTGGCGGCGATCGAGCGGTGCGGCGGCAACCTGACCCGGGCGGCCCAGCAACTGGAACTTTCCCGCCACGCCCTACGCTATCGGATGAGCCGGCTGAGCGTCACGGTTGATGGAACCGTTGACGAGGACTCCGATTCCTCGCCAACCTCCACGGGACGATGAGTTTGCCGAATTTTAGCCTGATGCTGGCCGCCTTGCCGGAGTTGCCAAGCTCCTCCGCCGGCGGTGGGGTTGCCTTCGACAGCGTGGGGCGGCACTCGCTCGGGAGCGCGACGATCACGCTGATCATCGTGGGTGCCATCGGGGTGTTGTGTGTGATTTGGGCGGTTTTCTTCCGGAAGTCGGACCGCGATCCCGGCCGTGGTGCCTTGGTGGAAGCCCCGCCCCGGGAAAGCGACGGGCGCCGTCGCCGTCGGCGCAAGGACAAGCGCCGCAGCCGTAATCCGACGCGGGCGGAGGTCGGAGGGTTGCCGCCCTTGGGCGCCGGAGAGTCCTCCAAGCCCCCGCTGTGAGCACCGAGGTCAGTTCCCAGATTACCCGCAAGAGCGCCTCGAATCTGGCGCTGGCCTTCATCCTGTTGCCGGAGCGCAAACGGGACGCCATGAGCGCGTTGTATGCGTTTTGCCGGGAAGTCGACGACGTGGCGGACGAAGATTCGGTCTCCATTCCCGAGCGACGCAAGTCCTTGGCCGCGTGGCGACAGGACATCCGGGCGGCCTGCCGGGGCGGTTCCCCGCTGATGCCGGTCAATCGGGAGTTGCAACCGTTCATCCACGAATTTGGCCTGCGGCAGGAACTTTTCGAAGCCTTGCTCGATGGCGTGGAAATGGACCTGGAAACGCTGCGTTACCCTGATTACGCCACGCTGGAGCGCTATTGCTACCATGTCGCGTCGGTCGTCGGTTTGCTCAGCATCGAAATCTTCGGTTACCGTGATCCTGGTTGTCGGGACTACGCGGTGGCCCTCGGCAAGGCGTTGCAGTTCACCAACATCCTACGCGATGTCGGGAATGATTCCCTGCGGGGGCGGATCTATTTGCCGCAGGAGGAGTTGGACCGCTGCGGGGTCCGTCCCGAAGATGTCCTGAACCGCCGGGCCTCGGCCGAGTTCGGCCGGGTGTGTGAAGCGATTTTTGCCCGGGGGAAGGGCTTTTACGGCGAGGCCCGGCGCCTCCTGCCAGAAGGCGACCGGAAAGCAATGGTTGCCGCCGAGTTGATGGGCAGTGTCTACTGGCGGCTGCTAGCCAAGTTGGAACGAGAAGGCTTTCCCGTGCTGGACCATCAACCCGTCCGGCTTGGGAAAGGGCTAAAGCTGGGGCTCATTTTCCTCGCGTGGTGCCGCGTGAAGACTGGCCTTCCGTTCGCCACGTATGGGGACTGATACCAATTCGAAAAAGATCCGGCTGATTGTCAACGCCGACGCCTTTGGGATGTCGCGGTCGGCAAATCGGGCCGTTGAGCGCGCGCATCGCGAGGGCATCCTGACTAGCGCCAGCTTGGTCGTGACCGGCTCCCAGTCGGATGAGGCGGTCGAGTTGGCCAAACGGAACCCGCAACTCGGCGTGGGCTTGCATCTGGTGCTGGTCCGGGGGCGGTCCGTGCTGAAGGGAACCGAACTCAACGGGCTGGTGAGTCCGCACCAGGAGTTCAACGATTCGGCCCTCCTCGCCGGGTTCAGTTACCTCGTGAGTCCCGGCTTGCGCGCGCCGATCCGGCAGGAGATCGACGCCCAGATCAAACGCTTCCGGCTGACCGGCCTGCCAATGGATCACGTAAACGGACACCTGAATTTTCACGTTCACCCGACGGCCTTCGACGCGATCCGGCGCGACTATCACAAGTGGGGCATCTCCCGTCTCCGGGTGCCGCGGGACCCGCTGCTGACCAATCTCCGGTTGGCTTGGGGCCGTTATTTCTACCGGCTATCGAAATCGTTCATCTACTCCGGGCTGGCCCGCCGGACCGTGGGACCATTGGAGCGACGTGGCATCAAGCACACGGACTTGGTTTTCGGCCTGCTCCAGCGGGGGCGCATGGACGAAAAATACCTTCTGCGGTTGGTGGAGAACCTGTTTCCTGGCACCTTCGAGGTTTACCTGCATCCGGACGAAGACGAACACGCCCACGAGTTGGAAGCGTTGCTCAGCCCGAACGTCCGGGCGCTCATCCAGGAGCGGGGTGTCGAACTCGTCCGCTACCAGGATCTGTAAGAGCGGCCGCCGGCAACCCGCTGGCTGGCAGCAACAAACTGCCGTTGAAGGGCAGTTCGTGATTGGAACCCCGGGCGGTGGCCGGTAGTCTCCGGTTGTCGGATGTGGCGGGTTAGTCCTGAGCCATTCGCGGGATCCACCCGGGTAGTTTTCGAGCGGTCGTGACCATGAATTCCCACCCTTACCTGTTTCTGACGGTCTTTTTCTTCGTGGCGGTGGCTTTCCCGTTTGTTCCGTTGGGCTTGGCCCGCCTTTGGGCCATCGCGTATTCCCCGCAGAAGCCCGGCCCACACAAGAACGCTACCTACGAGTGCGGTTTGGAGTCGAAGGGTGACCCGCTGGTCCGCTTCAAATCGGACTACTACCTCTACGGCATCCTGTTCCTGATCTTCGACGTGGAATCCATCTTTCTGCTGCCGTTTTCAGTGAAATTCCTCGAGCTGCCGGTCGGCGCCGTGCTGGCCATGCTCCTCTTTGTCCTGTTGCTCGTCGAAGGACTGGCCTGGGCTTGGCTCAAGGGCGTCCTCAGTTGGAAGTAGGCAAAAGAAGTTGAGCCGCCGCGACTAGCACCCACTAACAAACCCCCGCCAAAGATGATCGACGAAGGCCTCAAGAACGAACTCGCCAAGCAGGGCGTCGTCGCCACTTCCCTCCAGGAACTCTACAACTGGGGCCGCAGCAATTCCGTCTGGCCGCTGTCGTTCGGTCTCGCCTGCTGCGCGATCGAGATGATCGCCGCCAGCATGTCCAAGTGGGACATCTCGCGCTTTGGTTCCGAGGTCTTCCGCCCGTCGCCCCGGCAGGCCGATCTCATGATCGTGGCCGGGACGGTGACCAAGAAGATGGCCCCGCAGGTCGTGCGGCTTTACAACCAGATGGCCGAGCCCAAATACGTCATCGCGATGGGCGCCTGCGCGATCTCCGGCGGTCCGTTCAAGCAGGGCTACAACGTCCTCAAGGGCATCGACCGTCTGCTGCCGGTGGACATCCACATTCCCGGTTGCCCGCCGCGGCCAGAAGCGCTGTTGCACGCGCTGGTGACGTTGCAGGAAAAGATCGCCAAGCAGGAACTCACCGGGCCCAACCGACCTCGCCATCTGCGGGCGGACGCAGTGAGTGAATTTCCCATCCCGGAGTTCGGCGAACACGATTTGGTTCCCGCCAAGAATCCCGAGCTCTGGAAACCTGAACCCGTCGTGCGTGCCGGCTGAAGCCTTCCCATGCCCCTCCCGCCCCTCGAAGAACTGAAGTCCCGCGTGGAAGCTGCGCTGCTTGGCGTCCGGCTGGACTTGGTGCCCAACGGTGCCGTTCCCGGCCAGTCTTCGTTGCTCGTCACGCCCGCCGACGCACTGGCTGTGGCCAAATTCCTGCGGGATGATCCGCACCTGCGCCTGGAGATGTGTTCCAACGTGACCGGAGTCGATTGGCCGGAACGTGATGAGAAGGTAAAGGTCAAGAAGCTGGTGGACGGCGTGGAAAAGGAAGTTGAGGAAGTTCGCCATCATCCCGGGTTCCAGGAGGCGGTCTATCACTTGTTCTCCGTGTCGCTGAAGCACGGCCCGGTGGTGCTCCGCCAGCGCACGGTCAATCGGGGCGACGACTGTTCCGTCACTTCGCTGACCCCGGTCTGGCGCGGCTGCGAGTTCCAGGAACGCGAGGCCTACGACCTGTTTGGAATCCGTTTCACCGGCCATCCCGACCTGCGCCGCATTTTGATGTGGGACGAATTCAAGGACCATCCGATGCGGAAGGACTACGTCGAACCGGACGACTACGAATACGAACCGACGCCGCACGACGACGTCCACGACCGGTCCAAGGCGCATTATCCCGCGCCGGAGGTGAAGGCGTGAGCACCCCCGCGACCCAGCCCTTTGGAGTCCGCCCCAAGGTCGGCCAGGACGGCTCGGAGATGGACGGTGAGATGCTGGAGGTGTCCATGGGGCCGCAGCACCCCTCCACCCACGGCGTGTTCCGGATGGACGTGGTGCTGGATGGCGAAACCGTCGTGAAGCTGAAGCCGGTCTTCGGCTACCTCCACCGCAACCACGAGAAGATCGCCGAAGGCACGAGCTACTTGTCCTCGATGCCCTACACGGACCGTTTGGACTATTTCTGTTCGCTCACGAACAACTGGGCCTACGCGCTCACGGTTGAGAAGATGTCCGGCTTGGTGGTGCCCGAGCGGGCCGAATACATCCGCGTCATCACCGCGGAGCTGACCCGGCTCCAGAATCATACTAGCCTGTGCGGCTTCCTGCTGCAGGACATGGGCGCGCTGGGCACCCCGCTGATGTGGGCGTTCCGCGAACGCGAAAAGGTTCTCGACCTGTTCGAGTCGCTGACCGGCGCCCGCATGATGTGCAACTACATGCGCTTCGGCGGTTGCCGTTGCGACCTGCCGCCGGGTTGGCTGGAGCAGGCGCGCAAGCTGGTGGACGACTACCCGCGTTTCCTTGAGGAGTTTGAAACCCTTCTGTCCGGCAACGAAATCCTGATGGCGCGCACCCAGGGCGTGGGTTGCCTGTCCAAGGAGTTGGCCGTCAAAGCCAGCATCACCGGTCCGCTGCTGCGGGCCGCCGGGGTGGACTACGACCTGCGCAAGGTGGACCGCTACGGGATTTACGACCGCTTCGAGTTCCGGGTCCCGCTGGGCGAGCACGGCGATGTCTTCGACCGCTACATGATCCGCGTGCTGGAACTGCACGAGTCGTTGAAGATTCTCCAGCAGGCCCTGAAGCAGATTCCCGAAGGCCCGATCATTGACCCGAAAGCCAAGCTCCGCGGCTTCCGGCCTAAGGTCGGCGAATCCTACGGGCGCATCGAAGGCCCCAAGGGCGAGATCGGCTTTTATCTCATCTCCGACGGCGGCGCGAATCCCTACCGTTACCGGGTCCGGCCGCCGAGTTTCATCAACCTGACCATCCTGGAGGACATGTGCCTCGGCCGTTCGATCGCCGACGCCGTGATCATCCTGGGCAGCGTGGACATCGTCCTCGGGGAAGTGGATCGCTAAGGAAACCATGATCGGCACCGGCATAGCGAAAGGCTTGGTCCAGACCGCGAAGAACCTGATTGGCACCTACACCGACAAGGACCGGCTGCCGACCATCGAGTATCCCGACGAGAGGCAGACGCTGTCCGAGGCTACCCGGCAGTTCCCGTTCCTCGTTTTCGACGGCGACGACCCGATGAAGGGCCTCCGTTGCACGGCCTGCCAGATCTGCGAGAAGGAATGCCCGCCCAAGTGCATCTATATCGTCAAGAGCAAGGACAAGCGGGTGGACTACAAAGGGCAGAACCAGTTCTACCCGGCCATCTACGACATCGATTATTCGGTCTGCATGGGCTGCCAGATTTGCGTCGAGGTCTGCCCGTTTGAGTCCATCAAGATGGACACCGAGTTCGAGTATGCGACACCGGACCGTTTCCAAGGGTTGCTGATCGACAAGCACAAGCTCGCCAAGAGCAACGCCCACTACCAAAAGATCCACCCCACCGAGGCCGCCGCCTCCGACGCCGCGATGGCCATCGAGAAGGCCAAGGCGGAAGCCAAGTTGAAGGCCGACGCCGAAGCGAAAGCCAAGGCTGCCGCGGCCGCCGCGGCCAAGACGGCCACGCCCACCGCCTCACCGGAAGCCAGTCCCGAGACGCCGAAGCCTGCCACGGCCGCGCCCAAGATGCCGATGTAACCCCGCACCGCATGGCCTCACTCGATCAGATTTTCGTCACGCTCAAGGCCTACATCCTCGGGTTGATCCCCGAGGCGGTGCAGCCGTTCGCGAGCGTCATGCTGTCCATCTCGGCGATCATGGCGGTGTTCCCGGGCATCTTCGCGCTGACGACGGTGGTCGAGCGCAAGCTGCTGGGGCGATTCCAGAACCGTCCCGGCCCGAACCGCGTCGGCATTCCGCTCACGAAGATCCGCCTCGCCGGCTTCGGCCAGTTCATCGCCGACGGCATCAAGTCGCTGACCAAGGAGGACGTGGTCCCCCGCAACGCTGACAAGGTCGTCCACTTCATCGCGCCGTTCGTCTTGGTGGTGCCGTCGTTCCTCGCGCTGTCGGTGCTCCCGGTCGGGCGCAACATGGCGGCGCTCAACTTCACCGAGACCGGCCTGCTGTTTTTCTTCGCCATCGGCGCCGCGACCGAGATCAGCGTCTTCATGGCCGGCTGGTCGAGCCGCAACAAATACTCGTTGCTCGGCGCCATGCGCGGCATCGCGCAGATGCTGAGCTACGAAATCCCGCTGATCCTTTCCTCGTTCACCGTCGTGATGATGGTCGGCTCGCTGTCGCTGGTGACCATCGTCGAGAAGCAAACCGGTGTGCAGTGGGGCGTCTTCCACAACTGGCACGTCTTCACGCCGTGGGGGTTCGCCGGTTTCCTGCTGTTCCTGACGGCCGCCTGCGCCGAGGCCAACCGCACGCCGTTCGACTTGCCGGAAGCCGAATCCGAGCTCATCGCCGGCTACTTCACCGAATATTCCGGTTTCAAGTTCGCCCTGTTCTTCCTCGGCGAATACCTCGGCATGTTTGCGATCAGCGGCGTCGCCATCACGCTCTTCCTCGGCGGCTGGAGCGCGCCGTTCACCTTCCTCGACTGGGTGCCGTCGTGGCTCTGGTTCTTTGGCAAGCTGGTCGGCTTCATCCTCTTCTTCATCTGGCTCCGCGGCACGCTGCCCCGCCTCAAGGTCGAGCAGCTCATGAACCTCGCGTGGAAGTTCATGCTGCCGATGTGCCTGATCAACCTGCTGGTCGCCGGCGTCTGGCATTTCACCGCGGGCTGGAACGATCTCCTCCGCTGGCCGCTCGGGTTGGCCATGCTGGCGCTGCCGTATTGGATGTTCAGCCGCCGCTTCGAAGCCCGCTTCCACGCCCGCATCTACCGCTATGCAAGCTGAGCCGCATATCGCCGCCGCCGTAGCGCAGACTGGCAGTCTGCCGTGTCGCCGACTGGCAGTCGGCAGAGTGTTACTGCCTCACGCGCGTTGGAATGACTCGGGCGCCCCGCAGGTTGCCTGCCGGCGAAACAGCAGACTGGCAGTCTGCGTTACCACCACCCCGCAATGACCCTTGCCTTCGCTATCCTCGCCGGCCTGACCGTGGGCGCCGCCATCGCGGCGATGACCCTGCGGAATCTGGTGCACAGCTCGTTGTGCGTGACCGTCTCGCTGATCGGGCTGGCGCTGCTTTACCTGAACTTGGGCGCGGAGTTCGCCGCCTTCGTCCAGATCCTCGTTTATGTCGGGGCGGTCGCGATCCTGATCGTGTTTGCGGTGCTGCTCACGCGTAGTGGCGAGGCGCCGGTCGGGAAGGTGACCTACGGGCTCTGGTCCGGAATCGCGGTGGCGCTCACCGTCTTCGGGGCGCTGGCTTGGGCGATCTCCGGCAGCTCGGCGCTGAAGGCGCTTCCCCAGGGCGCACCGCAACCGGCTTTGGCGGTGAAGGACGTGGGCGACAAGCTGATGGGCGACTTCGTGCTGCCGCTGCAAGTCATCGCCCTGCTGCTGACTGCCGCCCTGCTCGGCGCGGTGGTCATCGCGATGCGAGAACCGAAGGAAACGCCGCATACCGGAACCACCAACCCGCAATGACTCCGCTCGCCAGCTATCTCCTCGTCAGCGCCCTGCTGTTCGCCGTCGGCCTCGCCGGCGCGCTGGTCCGGCGCAATGCCATTCTCGTGCTGGTGGGCGTGGAGCTGATGCTCAACGCGGCGAACCTGAACTTCCTCGCGTTCTGGCGCTACGGCCCGAACCCCGAGGCGCTCACCGGCGTCATGTTCGTGATTTTCGCGATTGGGGTCGCCGCGGCGGAAGCGGCCGTGGGCCTCGCGCTGGTCATCGCCATTTACCGTCACTACCGCAGCAGCAACGTGGAAGACGTCGCCACGATGAAGGGCTAAGAATGAAGGGCATCGTCAACCAACTTTGGCTCATCCCCGCGCTGCCGCTGCTGGCGGCGGGCTTCATCGCACTACTGAAGCGTCCCCAGCGCAAGCCGGCGGCCGCGTTGGCCATCGGTTCGATGACGATGGCGTTCCTCGTTTCCTGTGTGGCGTTCGTGGCCACGTTGCAACCCGAGGCGGGGAAGGGGGCGGTCCAGCTGACTCACAATTTCGCCTGGTTCGATCTGGGCGGTTCCGCGCTCCGGCTCGGCTGGCTGCTGGATCCGTTGACGGCCGGCATGCTCGTCATGGTCACCTTCGTCGGCTCGCTGATCTTCATCTTCAGCACCGGCTACATGGCGGACGACGAGAACTTCACCCGCTTCTTCGGGTTCCTCGCCCTGTTCGCCGCGGCGATGCTCGGCCTGCTGATCGCCAACAACCTGCTGTTCCTCTTCATGTGCTGGGAACTGGTCGGCCTGGCGTCGTATCTCCTCATCGGTTTCTGGTTCCACAAGCCCAGCGCGGCGGCGGCGGCCAAGAAGGCCTTCATCACTACGCGCATCGGCGACCTCGGCTTCTTCCTCGGCATCGTGTGGCTCTACCACGAGACCGGCACTCTGCTGTTCTATGACAACGGCGCCGGCTGCCTCGAACAGGGCGCCATCGCCAAGCTGGTAGCACAGACCACTGTCGGTGGCATGGCGGTCAGCACGGCGATCTCGCTGCTGCTGTTCTGCGGCGCGGTCGGCAAGTCCGGCCAGGTGCCGCTCCACGTCTGGCTGCCGGACGCTATGGAAGGCCCCACGCCGGTCAGCGCGCTGATCCACGCGGCCACGATGGTGGCGGCGGGTGTGTTCCTCGTGGCGCGGGTGTATCCGCTGATGGGCGCTTCGGTGGGCGAACTCGCCGCGGATGGCCACGCGCCGCACACGACGGCGTTGACCGTGGTGACTTGGGTCGGATCCATAACCGCCGTCTTCGCCGCGCTCATCGCGGTCGCGCAGAACGACATCAAACGCATCCTCGCCTACTCCACCGTCTCCCAGCTCGGCTACATGATGCTGGGCCTCGGCGTCGGCGGGCCGGCGGTGGGCATGTTTCACCTGCTCACGCACGCGTTCTTCAAGGCGCTGCTGTTCCTCGGCGCGGGTTCCGTCATCCACGGCAGCCATCACGAACAGGACATCCGGCGCATGGGCGACCTGCGGAAGCTCATGCCGGTGACCTTCGCGACCTACGCCGTCGGCATGATGGCACTGGCGGGCTTCCCGCTCGTGTTCTCCGGGTTCTGGAGCAAGGACGAGGTGCTGCACGCCGCGATGATCTGGACGCCGTCGAGGCTGCCGTTCGTCCTCGCGCTGTTCGGCGCGGTGCTGACCTCGTTCTACATGACCCGGCAGATGTGGTATGTGTTCTTCGCGCCGCGGGCAGAAGCGGGGCACGCGGGACCGGCCGCGCACCACGACGATCCTCACGCTCACGGCCACGAGCCCCACGAAAGCCCGCGTGTGATGACGGTGCCCCTGGCGATCCTCGCGGTCGCGACCGTGCTGCTCAGCCTGTTCGCGACGCCGGTCTGGCCTTGGTTCCACGCCTATCTCGGCGGGCATCTCGACCATCTCCACGTCGGCTGGACGGCCGGTTTTGGCGTCGTCCTGACGATGATCCTTTCGACCGTGGCCGTGGCGGTCGGCGTGGGCGTTTCGTGGCGCCTTTACAGCCGCAGTTCGACCGCAACCGATGCCGTGGGCAGCCGCTTCCCGAGGCTCTTCAAGGCGCTCGAAGGCCGCCTGTATGTGGACGAGTTCTACGCCGCCACCGTGTTCCGCCTGAATGCCGCCGTGGCCGTGCTCAGCGACTGGTTCGATCGCTTCGTCTGGGGTTCCGTGGTGGAACTCACCGCGCTGGCCGCCAAGGGATTGGCGTTCGTCAGCCGGGCGTTCGATGAGGAAGGCATCAACTTCGGATTCGATGCCGGCTGCCAGACGACCCGCGGCGCCGGTTGGCTGGCGTCCAAACTCCAGAACGGCCAGACGCAATGCTACCTCCGCATCCTCGGCACCGGCGTGGTGGTGCTGATCGTGGCGCTCGCCTGGATGGGCAAACACTAGCCGATGAACAATCTCCCGCTCATCACCCTGCTGACGCTGACCCCGCTGGTCGGAGCGCTGGTGCTGGCTCTCACCGGCGATCGTGGCGAACGACCCGCCAAGGGCGTCGCGCTCGGCTTTGGCTTCCTGGCCCTGTTGGAAACGCTGCTATTGGTGGCCGGTTTCGACGGCAAGTCCGCCGCCCTCCAGTTCGTCGAACGTCACACGTGGATCCCCTCGCTGGGTGTCGAGTATTTCGTGGCGGTGGACGGACTGAGCATCCTGCTCGTGCTCCTGTCGGCGCTGCTGGTGCCGTTCGCGGTGGCCGTCAGCGGCGGAGTCGGTGACCGCCCGCGCACGTTCTACGCGCTGATGCTCCTGCTCCAGGCGGGCTTGTTCGGTGCCTTCACCGCACTGAACTTTTTCCACTGGTTCATCTTCTGGGAAATCTCGCTCGTCCCGGCCTACTTCCTCATCAAGCTCTGGGGCGGCCCTGCCCGACGCGCGGCGGCCACGCAGTTCTTCATCTACACCTTCGTCGGCAGCGTCGCGATGCTGCTGGCGATGCAGGCGGTGTTCCTCGCGACCGGCACGTTCGACCTGCCCAAGCTGGCCGAGCTCGCCCGTTCCGGCGAACTCGCCCGCGGCCTCGAAACGAAGCTCCACTGGACCGGCCTGTCCGCATCCGCGCTGGGCACGGTGCTCTTCGTGGGCGTGTTCCTTGGCTTCGCCGTGAAGGTGCCGTTGATGCCCTTCCACACCTGGCTGCCCGCGACCTACGCCGAGGCGCCGTCCAGCGTCACCATGCTGCTCACCGGCGCGATGTCGAAGATGGGCGTCTATGGTTTCCTGCGCATCCTCGCCCCAATCTTCCCCGGCCAACTGCGCGACCTGCTCGGCCCGCTGATGGCGCTCGCGGTGCTGACCATCGTGGCGTCCGCCTTCGCCGCCTTCGCGCAGAAGGACCTCAAACGGATGCTCGCCTACTCCTCGATCAACCACCTTGGGCTATGCCTGCTCGGTCTCTTCGCCGCGATGCAGCCGACTGCGAACACCTCCGGGTGGCAGACCGAGAAGGTTGCCGCGCTCAACGGCGTGCTGCTCCAGATGTTCAACCACGGCCTCACCGCCGCGGCACTGTTCGGCTTCTTGGCCCTGATTGAACGTCGCGCTGGCGGTCTGCGTTGCCTCGACGACTTCGGCGGACTCCGCAAGGTGGCACCCGTCTTCGCCGGCCTGATGGGCATCTCGCTCTTCGCCTCGCTGGGCCTGCCCGGCCTGAACGGCTTCATCGGCGAATTCCTGATCTTCAAGGGCGCGTTCCCGCTGGCGCCCTACGCCGCCGCGCTCTCGACGCTCGGCCTGCTCTTGACCGCCATCTTCCTGCTCACGCTGATCCAGCGCGTCTTCGCCGGCCCGCTGAACGAACGCTGGAAGAACTTTCCCGACCTCACCCGCGGTGAACTGTTCGTGTTCGCGCCGGCGGTGGCGCTGATGTTCGTTCTCGGCGTCGCGCCGCAGCTCGTCGTGCGATTGATTAACCCGACCGTCATCGAGGCCGTGAACCGCCTCGGAAACTGACCATGCTCGCCTGGCCCATCTATATTTCCTTCGCTGCCGCGGCGGCGATGTTCCTGCTCAAGTCGGACAGCCGGCAGGGCGCGCGCGTGTTGGCACTGGTGGCAGCCTTGGCCGGACTCGCGGTGGGCGTGGTTGGCGCAGTCCAGCACGCGGGCGGCGGGTTGGTGACGATCCAGAAGCTGCCTTGGGTGCCGACGATCGGCGCGGAGTATCACCTCGCGGCCGATGGCATCAGCCTGACGCTGGTGATCCTTACCGGCTTGGCGGCAGTCGTCGGGATTCTCTTCTCGTGGAACGTCGAGCATCGCACCCGCGAGTTCTTCGCCTTCTACCTCGCGCTGATCGGCGGCGTGTATGGCGTCTTCCTGAGCTTCGACCTGCTGCTGCTGTTCGTCTTCTACGAGATCGCCATCGTGCCGAAATACTTCCTCATCGCGATCTGGGGTTCGACCCGGCGCGAATACGCGGCGATGAAGCTGGCACTCTACTCCTTCATCGGCAGCGCAATGGTGCTGGCCGGATTGGTCGCTGCCTACGTCGTCAGCGGCGCGCAGACATTCAACCTGGTCGAACTGGCCAAGTATCCGTTCCCGGCGTCGTTCCAGAACTGGGCGTTCCCGCTGGTCTTCGTCGGCTTTGCGATCCTCGCGGGCCTGTGGCCGTTCCACACCTGGGCGCCGACCGGTCACTCGGCCGCGCCGACCGCCGCCTCGATGCTGCTCGCCGGCGTGGTGATGAAGCTGGGCGCCTACGGCTGCCTGCGCGTGGCGATGACGCTCTTCCCCGAAGGCCTTGCCGCTTGGCGGGACGTCTTCGGCGGCCTCGCGGTCGTGGGCATCGTCTATGGCGCGCTGGTGTCGCTAACGCAGCGCGACTTCAAGTTCGTCATCGGCTACTCGAGCGTGAGCCACATGGGCTTCGTGCTGCTGGGCCTGATGACGCTCTCGACCATTGGCCTGAGCGGCGCGGTGCTCCAGATGTTCTCCCACGGCGTGATCGCGGGCCTGCTGTTCGGTGTCGTCGGCCGCATGGTGTATGACCGCGAACACACCCGCGACCTCGACGAACTGCAAGGCCGCCGGCTGAGCCGCACGATGCCCTTCGCCGCGGTGACGTTCGTGGCTGCCGGCCTCGCCTCAATGGGCCTGCCGGGCTTCAGCGGCTTCGTGGCTGAACTCAAGGTGCTCATCGGTGCCTGGCAGACTTTCCCGAAACTCGCCGTGATCGCCGGCATCGGAATCGTGCTGGGTGTGGCCTACACGCTGCGGACGGTGCAGAAGGCATTCTTCAGCGGCGACAAGGAGGATGTGCCGGGGGCGGTTCACGGCGGACATGGAGATGGTGAATCCGCCATCACGCTGCCGGAGAAGATCGGCGCGGTGGTGCTGATCACGACGACCTTGGTGATCGGGCTTTATCCGAAGCTGCTGCTGGACTGGATCGTGCCGAGCTTCGCCTCACCCCTCTTTGACGGCCTGCGGAAAGGAGGACTGCTGTGAGCAACCCGGACTACCTTCAACTGCTCAAGCTGCTCGCGCCGGAGTGCGTCGTGGTGCTGACGGTCTTTTTGGTCCTGCTCACCGATCTCCAGTTCTGGCGGAACTGGAACGTTCGCGCCCGGTCTTTCGGGGCCGCGTCCATTCTGACGCTGGGCTTCGGTGCGGCGGCCGGCCTGCTGATCTGGAAGCGGGCCGTCACGGCGGACCTGCTCGGCGGAACGCTGGTGCTTTCCCCGGTTTCCCAATACGTAAAGGTGGCCCTACTCGGGCTCGCCATCGTCACGGCTTGGCTTTGCACGGAAGGCGAGTTCACCAAGCACGTCGGCGAATTCGTCGCCCTGATTGCGCTGGCGACCGCGGGCACGATGTTCCTCGTCAGCACGGAAAACCTGCTGATGGTCTTCGTCGCGCTGGAACTCGTCAGCCTGTCGCTCTACGTGATGACGGCCTTCAACAAGCGCAGTCCGCGCTCGGCCGAGGCTGCCCTGAAATACTTTCTGTTCGGCGGCGTGGCGGCGGCGTTCACGCTGTTCGGCTTCAGCTTCCTTTACGGCCTGACCGGGTCCATCCACCTGCCGACCATCGCGGCGAAGATCTCCTGGCAGGCGGCCGATCCCCTCACGCTGGTGGCCATAGTGCTCGTCGTGGCCGGTTTCGGGTTCAAGATCGCGGCGGTGCCGTTCCACCTGTGGGCGCCCGACGCCTACGAAGGCGCCCCGGCCCCGGCGGCGGCGTTCATCGCCTCCGGTTCCAAGGTCGCGAGTTTCTTCGTCCTCGGAAAACTGCTCCAAGTCGGCCTGCCCGGCGTCGCGGGAAGCGGAGCGTGGAAGGCGTTTGCCCCGGGCTGGATCGCCGTGGTCGCGATCGTGGCCACGGCCTCGATGGTCTTCGGCAACCTGGCCGCATTGGCCCAGTCGAACCTCCGCCGCCTGCTCGCCTACTCGGCCATCGCTCACGCCGGCTACGCGATGCTGGCGCTGATCGGCGGTTCCCAGTCGGCGCTGCTCTACTACGCGATCACCTACGCGGTGACCTCGGTGGGCGCGTTCGGCGTGATCGCCGTGATGGAAAATCGCACGGGCAACGAGGCTATCGCCGGTCTCGCCGGGCTGCGGGAACGCTCGTTCCTTCTCTCGGCGGTGCTGACCGTCTTCATGCTGTCCCTGGCTGGCATCCCGCCGCTCGCGGGTTTCTTCGGCAAATTCTACGTGTTCATTGCCGCCGCCAAGCAGGGCGCCGGACTTGGCTACTGGTGGCTCGTGGCCGTGGCGTTGGCGGCGAGCTGCGTGTCGCTTTACTATTACCTCCAAGTGCTCAAGCAGGTCTGGGTCACGCCGGCCGGCGAAGGGCAGGGGAAAGTATCCGGCGGAATCATCGTCAGCGCCCTGCTGGTCGTCTTGGCGCTGGTGGTCGTGGTCTCGGGCTGCGCCCCGGAACTGCTGCTCAGGCTGCTCAAGTAGGCGCGCTGCCAAGGATGATCCCGGGGGCGACCGGGGCCTCAGGTTTGCTGCGTGAACCTACTGGCATCCTGAGTTCGCCCGGCCATGAAGTCGGGCGAAAGCTCCCGGCACCCTTCGGCAAACAGCTCCCACGGATCGCGCTCCATGACGAGGAAACCCTCGGCGGTCTTCTTGAGGAACACCTCGTCCGTGCCGACGCGAAACTCCGGCGGTAGCCGGATGGCCTGGCTGCTCCCGTTCATGAACACCTTCGCTGCGGTCATGCGCGGTCTATACCCAGTGGCATAGACCAACGCAAGGGACGGAACCCGGCTCAGCCCAGCAGCGTGCGCACCTTCGCCAGCGCTTCGTCCAGCTTGGTCACGTCCTTGCCGCCGCCGCGGGCGTTGTCGGGCTTGCCGCCGCCCTTGCCGCCGACGATCGGGGCAATCGCCTGGATGATCTTGCCGGCCTGCGCCTTGGCGGTGAATTGCGGCGTCACCGCGGCGATGAGCGCCACCGCGCTTTCCGAGCCGCCGCCGAGCACGATCACGCCCTGGAACCGCCCCTTCAGCGCGTCGGCGACGGCCTGGAGGAAGTCCGCGTCGGTGTCGCCGAGGTTGTGCGCGATGAGCGGGATGTCGTTCACGGTCTGCACGCGGCTGAGCAGCTCGCTCGCGGCGTTCGACGCGTTGCGGGCGACCGCGGTCTTGAGCTGGCGTTCGAGCTCCTTCTGCTGCGCGAGCAGGGCCTCGAGCTTCTTCTCCAGCTCGGCGACGGGGGCGCCAATGCGGCCGGCGACGCTGCGGATCAGCTCCACGTCGCGCTTGGCGAGGTCGTAGGCGCTCAGGCCGGCAACGGCCTCGATGCGGCGGACGCCGGCGGCGACGGCGGCTTCGCTGACGATGCGGAAGAGGCCGATCTCACCGGTGGCTCGGGTGTGGGTGCCGCCGCAGAGTTCCATGGAATAACCGTCGAGGGCGTTGGACTTGCCGCCGATCTGCACGACACGGACGACGTCGCCGTATTTGTCGCCGAAGAACTGCATCACGTCCTTGCGGTTCTTCACGTCGGCGTGCGGCACCTCGGTCCAGCTCACGCCGGCGTTTTCAAGGATGCGTTCGTTGACGAGCTTCTCGATGTCGGCGACCTGCGCGGGCGTGAGCGCGGCGCTGTTGAAGTCGAAGGTCAGCTTTTCCGGCGTGACGCTGGAACCCTTCTGCGAGGCTTCCTTGCTGGCGACTTCGTGGATCGCCCAGTGGAGCAGGTGGGTAACGGTGTGATGGCGCTGGATGGCGGCGCGGCGGGCGCGGTCCACGCTGAGGCTGAGGCTGGCACCGACGGCCGGGGCGTCGCCGCCCTCGATGAAGTGCAGGAAAGTTGGGCCGGACTTCTGCGTGTTGACGATGCGCCAGAGTTGGCCGGAACCGCCGAGTTCACCGGTGTCGCCGACCTGGCCGCCCATCTCGGCGTAGCAGGCGGAAGCGTCGAGGATGACGGCGGTCTTGTCCTTCAGCTCAACGACTTCGAGCACCTGGGCGGAAGTCTCCAGCGCGTCGTAGCCGAGGAAGTTCGTCGGCGTCTTGGTCTCGATCTGGGAAAGCTCGATGACCTGCTTCTTCTGGGCGGCGCGGGCGCGGGCGCGCTGGGCCTCCATCAGCTTCTCGAAGCCTTCCTTGTCCACCGTCAGGCCGCGTTCGCGGGCCATCAACTCAGTGAGGTCGAGCGGGAAACCGTATGTATCGTAAAGCTGGAACGCTAAGTCCCCAGATATGCGCTCAACGGTAAGCGTTTCACGGGCTAATTGAACCGAGGTTGTGACGCTAAGTTTTCCGGGCTCCCTGCGCTCTGTGACCGTTCTTTCGGTGGGATGGATTGATACCTCGAACACGGCAAGACCTTTATCCAACGTCCGGTTGAACGCCTCTTCCTCCAGCTTGAGCACCTCCTTCACATGCTGCTGCTTCGTGCGGATCTCGGGGAAAACGTCGCCCATGGTGCGGGCGAGCACGTCCACCAGCTTGTAGAAGAACGGTTCCGCAAAGCCGAGCGTGCGGCCGTATTTCACGGCGCGGCGCAGGATGCGGCGGAGGACGTAGTTGCGGTCGTTGTTGCCCGGCTGGATGCCGTCGGCG
>JBEISV010000427.1:0-4288 GCA_040375265.1 Verrucomicrobiales bacterium | reverse complement strand
TGTCGAAGTCTTCCTGGGCGTCGGGCAGGCCGTTGCCGTTCTCGTCCACGTTGGCGGGATTCAGCCCATTGGCCGTTTCGAAGGCATCGGTCAGGCCATCACCGTCGGTGTCGGTGCCGCTGACAGCTTCGAAGGCCCAGATGACTTCCTCGACGAGCGGGTAACCGGCCAGGTCTGTCGCGTCGCGGGTCACGCGGGCGACGTAACGGCCGGGCGTAAGCTCGGTGTCGGCCTGGAAGCGGACGAGCCGGCCGGCGTCGTCATAGGACACCGAACCGGCGACCGGCACGTCATCGTCGGTGTCGGGCAGGCGGTCGGGTCCGAGACCGGTGAGGAACACGCTGTTGGTGGACAGGCTGCCGGGTTCCATTGGTTCGCTGAATCGGGCCAGGACCTCGGTCGCGTTCGCCGCAAAGCCGGACACGGTCGGACCCGCGGGCCGGCCTTTCGGCGGAGTGAGGTCAGGCGCGATGCCGACGGTCAGCACTTCGCTCCAGGCCGAGCGCCCGCCGGTGTCGAAGGCGCGGGCCTGAAGGGTAAAGTTGGTCTGCGTGGCGGTCAGCAGTGGGGCGCGGAAGCGGTATTCAAACGGGTAGCTGCCATCGGTCGCCACAAACTGGCCGTCCCGGTAGAAGTGCACTTCCCGCACCAGCACGTCGTCGGTGGCCTCGGCGGTCAGCGCGACAAAGCGGCCTTGCTCCACGAGCGGCGCCGGCACTCGGGCGAAGCTGGGCACGAGTGTGACCGACGGGGCGTTGGAACGGGTATCCGCGGCGAGGTAATTCAGCAGGTGCAGGCCGCTAGTGCCGTCGGCGACGTGGACGAGGCCGCGATGGAAGGCCAGCGCGTGGGCGATGCCGGGCGTGTTGAGGCGGGTCAGGAAGCCGGTCGTCACCGTCGGATCGCTGAGGTCGTAGAGGTCCACATCGTGGGTGCCATCGTCGCGGGGATTGTTGCCCACGGCGGCGACACCGAGGCCGGTGCCGGTGGGGAGCACTTGCTTGACCGAGTTGGGTCCGTGCTCCTGGGCCGCGGCGATCCGTTTCAACGCACCATTGGCGGCCACCTCGACGGTGTCGAAGCCCGGGTAGCTGGTGACGTAGGCAATCCCGCGGGCCACCGCGACCCGGCGCTGGCCGGTGATACCTTCCGGGAACAACGAAACCGGCAGGCGGCCGAGTTCGACCAGTTCGTCGCTTTCAACGCCCACCGAACGGAGTTCGCCCGCAGTCGCGGCCAACAGAATCCGTCCGTTCCAGGCGAGATCATGGACGCTACCGCCGAGGTCGAGGGTCTGGAGGACCGTGCCGCCGGCGAGATCCACGGCGACGAGTTTGCCGGCCGCCGTTCCGACGTAGGCCACGCCGTCGGCGGTGACGACGCACTGGGCGCTACCGGGCAGCAAGAATTGGTGGATGATCCGGGCTCCGGCTTCGTCCTGCACGTCGAGCACGGCCAGGCCGGCGTGACGGTCGGCGACCGCGAGGAAATTGCCTTCCAGGGCCACCCGGGCGGCGCTGCCGGGGGTGTTCACGAGCGCGGTTACGGTGGGAGCCTGGCCCAGCACGGTCTTGAGCAGGGCCACGCCTTCGTTGCCGAGGGCCACGGCGGTGCGGTCGCCGGCGGAATTCACGTCAACCGCGCTGCCGGGCAGGGGAGTGGTGCGCAGGATGCCGATGAATGTGGGCGTGGTATCGAGCGGGTTGCGGCCGGCCCGGATTTCCGCGCCGTCGGCCACGCCGTCCCCGTCGCTGTCGGCCACTGCGTCTGCGGTGCCGAGGATGGCTTCACCGAGCGTGCCGAGGCCGTCGCCATCCACGTCCGGCGAGGGATCGGCGGCGAGCAGGATCGGCGGCAGGTCGAAGATCTCTCCGTTGACGCCGCTGCGCAGGATCAGCGACCCGATGTTGAAGGTGACCGGGTCCAACACGGTGAGCTGGTAGGCTTCGTTGGGTCGCACGATGAACCGGAGCTCGCCGGATTCGTCGCTGCGGAAGCGGCGATCCAGCTTGGGGCCGACCAGACGCAGCCAGACGGAACGTTTCACCCCGCGCCGGGAAAACTCCTTGAGCAAGGCGCCGCGACCGCCGCCGAGCGGGGGGCCCATGACCGTGCCGACGGAACCCATCGCCAAGTTCTCGTGCAGCACCCGCTGGAAGGCGGCGTAGGCGAACAGGAACTCGCGCAGCAGCGCGTCCGGCCGCGGCGCGGAATTGATCCGCTGAATGACGTTGGTCAGCGCCACGGCGTCGGCCACGAACGCATCCTGTTCGGCTGGCGTGACGACAGGGGTGGCATTCGTCTGGAACCTGTCGACCAGCTGCGCCATGCGGTCGAGCAGGCGGTCCATTTCCCGATAGGCCGGCCCGATCTCGGTTCCGATCAGGTTGGTGGCGCGGCCGCCGGTTTCCAAGACCCGCGCCAAGGCAGCGCGTTGCCCGGTGAAATCCATGTGGTCCACCGCCCGGTAGGGAACCAGCACGATCACGGCGCCCACGGCTGCTCCCGCCCGCCGGGGCGGCGTGCTGCGGTGCTGGCCGTTCTGGTGATAGAGGTTGTCGAAATTGTCCTGCGTCCGGCCGGCCGAACTGATCACGTTGCCAACACTGCCCATCGTTTCACTCGCATTCAGGAGCGTGGAGACGCCGCGGATGTAGACGTCCACCCCTGGCGGCGCGAAGATGCCGCCAACATCCAGCACGATCTTCGTGAAGTCTGTCAGGTTGGGGTCCTTGATGAATTTGTAGGTGTCGACCACCAAGTTGACCGCGCTCACGAATTTACCGAGGACAGGGATGTTGCCTAAATCTCCGAGGGTGCCCAACACCGACCAGCCGGTTTGCACGACTTCACCGAAAATGTCCTTCATCAGTTGCGCCTGATCGCCGTCGGCCTCACCCAACGTGCCTTTGCCTTCCGAACCTGGCTGCGTGCCGTGCCAGCCCGGCTGACGCACGCCGACGCCGGGGTCGGTGTCCACGAACTTGCCGTCGGCCGAGACGGTCATTGCGCCGACGATCTCCCAGCGGCCCTTGTCGTGGTCGAAGCTCCACAGCGCGCTCTTGGCGCCGGGTTCGAGCCGCTCGCCGGTGACGGGGTCGGGCAGGTTCGGGAACCGCACAGGCACCGGTTGGTCAAAATTGCTCGGGCCGTCCGTCTGGATCGTGATTACCAGCGGGAGGTTGAGCCCGGGCGGCAAGGGCTCAGGCAGGCGGTCCGGTGGCACCGGGGCGATGCCCACGCGGCCGCCGCGGGTGCCGTTGTCGGCGAACAGCGAATTGGCCGGGACCCGGATCTCGACGCCGGCCAAATCCGGGTTGGTCGCCAGGGTTTCCGCGGGGAAGGTGATCGTGGTGTTCGTGGTGCTGCTCACTGGCTGCAGGGCCGTTGCGGCAATCAACGGCAGGTAAATCTCCCCGATGCCGTTCGCGAGGTTGGTTTCCGAGCCGGCGATGGTTTCCCAGGCCTTGCCGACGAATGGGTAGTAGGCACCGTCCGGCCATTGGCTGCCCACGGCGGTTCGGCCGTCCACATGCACGAAGAACCGGCCGACTGGCGCGGGCGACAGCTTGAAGAAGCCCTGGGCATCGGTCGTGGTGCGGACCGTTTCTTCCGCGCCGTCCACCGAGATCGTGACGCCGGCGAGCGGACGATTGACGAAGCCGCCGAGTCCGTTGGGCTGCGGTTCGCTGGCGAAGACGTGGCCGATGACCGCGGTGCCGAACAGCGGAGTGTTGCCGAGCGTGTCGAAATCCACGAAGCCGATGCCGCCGGGCTGGCCGTTCGCGTCGGCGTCCACGTCCCGGCCACGGGAATCCTTGAGGCCGGTGCCATCGAGGGAAACCCGGACCCGCGCACTGGCCGGCAGATTTTCGAGGTAGAACAGCGTGGCGTGCTGCCGATCGGCGGAGAGTTCGGCGCGGCTAAGCAGCTTGCGGCCGCCGTATCTGGCGAAGAGCCGGGTCGTGTCCAGCACCGTGTCGGCAGCGAGGGGTTGCGAAAAGCGGAGCACCGTCTCGCGGGTTACCGAAACCTCGGATTCGCCGGCGGCCGGGGAACTGCTGGCGAGGGTCGTCAGGGTCCGTTCGGCGAGATACTCTTGGAGGTGGGACTGGCCGTTACCGTCGGGATCGGCCGTGGCGTCGGCCGCAGTCAGCGGGTTGAGGATCGCCGGCCGCTCCAGTTCGTAAACGTCATCAATGCCGTCGCCGTCGGTGTCCTCGGCTTGGTCCCGCGGCACTTCGCGCACCCTATAGAAGCCGGTGCTCGCCGGGGCATTGGTGTCGGC
>JBEISV010000193.1:0-8270 GCA_040375265.1 Verrucomicrobiales bacterium | reverse complement strand
GCCGCGTCCGCACCGCGTTCCAGGGCAACCTGTTCAAGGACTTCGAGTATCTCATCATCCCGCAATACGGCGGCCTCGGTCAGGACCAGATCCAGATCCTCGACGCGGCGGTCGCCTACAAGTTCGGCGACTACGAGGCCCGGATCGGCAAGTTCAAGGGCCCGGTCGGCCTGGAACTGCTCCAGAGCATCGCGGCGCTGCCGTTCAATGAACGCTCGCTGGTCAGCAACCTGGTGCCGCAGCGGAACGTCGGTGCCCAGTTCTCCGGCAAGCTGTGGGACGACGCGGTGACCTTCGCCGCGGGCGTCTTCAACAACTCCGGCGACCAGCGCAATCCGGCGAACTTCGACTACTCCGACGACAAGGAATTCGCCGGCCGGGTATTCTTCCAGCCGTTCAAGCAGGCCGCGCTCAAGCCGCTCCAAGGCTTCGGCTTCGGCCTCGGCGGTTCCTACAGCCAGGTGAGTTCCAACGCCGTGGGCCTGCCCCGCGTCGGCGCCACCGTGCCGGGTTACTCGACCACGCCCGGCAACCAGCAGTTCTTCGCCTACAATCCCACGGTCGGCCCGGTCGTGGCCGACGGCGTCCACTGGCGGCTCTCGCCACAGGGCACCTTCTACTACGGCCCGTTCGGCCTGATGGGCGAATACGCGCTGTCGAACCAGGACGTCTACAACAGCACCACGTTCCGCTCGGCGAAGCTAAGCCACGACGCCTGGCAGTTGACCGCCGAGTGGGTGCTGACCGGCGAGGCCGCCTCCTACGCCGGCATCAATCCGCTGCGGCCGTTCAGCCTCCACGGCGGCGGCTGGGGCGCGTGGCAGTTGGTCGGCCGGTATTCGAAATTCGACGTCGATGACGACGCGTTTCCGACCTTCGCCAACCCGCTGGCCTCGGCCACCGGCGCGACCTCGTGGAGCGTCGGCCTGAACTGGTGGCTGAACCGCAACGTGCGGGTGCTCTCCAGCTTCACCCACACGACCTTCGAGGGCGGCGGCGCCCCGGTGAACCTGGCCGACCCGGCCACCGTCGTCGCGCCGGCCACCGTCGTCGCGCCGGCCACCGTCACCGCGAAGGACGAGAACGTCCTCTCCACCCGCGTGCAGCTTTCGTTCTGACGCCACCCCAACCCCATTTCACCGTCGCCCGCCCGATCACGGGAGGCATCCCAGAAAACCAATCACTCCGCGGGGCCGACCGGATCACCGGAAGTTCTGTCAGGAAAGTTCAGGCCGCCCAGGTGGCGACCCGGACCGAAACACACAGTTACAACCGCCAACACGCATCATGAAGACTCATCCAAACCAGCGCCTGCTGCCCGGCCTCGCCCGGCTGCTGGGCGGGTTTGCCTTGTTCACCGGGGCGCTGCACGCCGCGCCCTTCCTCTACAGCCCGGGCGACCTGGTGCTGGCCTTCCGCCAGACCGGCAACGACTCGGACTACGTGGTGAACCTCGGCAAGGCAACCAACTACAACATGCTGCCCGCCGGCACGACGGTGGCGGTCGCGAATCTCTCCGCGGCGCAGCTCAACTCCGCGTTCCCCAGCCTCAACGGCCTCAAGTGGTCCGTCGCCGGGGCGAACCGCCCCCCGGTTGATCCGAACTACCCGCTGCAGACCATCTGGGCTTCGGCGCCGCGCCTCGACTCGGCGGTGCAGAGCCCCGCCTGGCTGCGGAAGGGCCAGTTCGTCCAGGGCACCGGCGCGAGCCAGATCGACGCCGTGGGTGTCAACGCCGCCTCCTCCAGCAGCAGCCAACCGGCCGGCCCCAACAACACGGCCACCGGCGTGGTCATTCCGGTTAACTCCGACTTCGCCTTCTCGCCCCTGATCGGGGACGCGGGTGATTTTGTCGGCACCTTCCAAGGCGACGTGGAGAACAGGACGGCCGACGACTTTGACGGCGCGCCCGGAAACGTCTCCCGGTCCGACCTCTACGAACTGCTGCCGGGCACCACGGTCGCCCAGACTTTGAACACACCCGGACGTTTCCTCGGCTACTTCGAGATCAAGCCCGATGGCACGCTGACCTTCAATACCGGCAGCCCGGCCATTCACGTGCCGAAGATCGCGTCGGTCACGCGCGATGGCGACGTCACCACCGTGTCCTTCGCGACGGTGAGCGGCGCCAACTACACGCTGCGCTTCACCGATGCGGCCGGACTGGGTTCGCCCATCACCACCTGGGTCGCCGGCCCCAGCCTCTCCGGCAACGGTTCCGTGCAGTCCCTCCAGGACACCAGCACGGACGCCGTGCGCTTCTTTGCCCTCGAAGTCCTGCGCTGAGCAGTCCTCGCCAAATCACTTTGTCCGTCGGTCCGAATCGAAACTGAAAACAACCACGTCCCGCAGCTCGAAACATGAAAACGCTTAAACTCTCCCTGGTTACCCTAGTGGGCTCCGCGCTCACCGCCGCCAGCGCCTACGCGCAGGTGGAAATCAACATTTCCGGCGCCGTCGCTTTCCGCGACAATTCCTACCGCGCCATCCGCAGCGTCTTCGGCGCCAACCTCGCGTCGCAGAATCCGGCCGACAGCCCGACGGCGCCCACTCAGCTCAAGGTCACGTGGTCCGGGACCATCCCCGAGCTGTTCGGCAACCAGAACGTCACGATCCGCGCGTTTTACAACGGCGCGAACGCCGGCATCCAGGACCTCACTCAGAACCGTAACGTCAACTTCCTCGCCACCTCGACGGCCGGGGATACCAACACGGTCAACCTGCAGTCGGACATCGCCTATTCCTCGGTGTTCCAGCGTTCCACCGCCTTCACGACCCCAACGCTGGAGGACGTGCGTTTCGGCGTCACGCCGGTGTTCCTGGTGAAGAGCTCCTCGGCGCCGGCGGGCCTCACGAACATCACGATTCAGCAGTTCCGCACGCTGGCGGCCAACGGCGCCGTGCCTGGCTGGTTCCTGACCGGCAACACCAACGACACCGCGCTGGTCCACTACGTCAGCCGCGATCCGAGCGCCGGCCAACGCACCATCGTCCAGAGGGAAAACGGCTACACCGGCAATCCGATCTTCTACAACTGGGACGCCACGACGTCGAAGTTCGTCATCGACCCGACCGGCCGGAACTCCACGCAGATCCGTGACCTGCTGAACATCTCCGGCCCCGCGATCAGCTACCTGACCGGCGTGGACGCCATCAACGTGAACGGCGGCGCCAACATCCTCGCGCTGAACGGCAGCAAGGCGTTTGTCGGGGCCTATTCCAAGGTCGCCAATGACCACTCGCCGGTGATCAACGGCCAATACACGCAGTGGGGTTACGAGCACTTGTTCAACCGCACCACCGCTTCCGCCAACATCAAGGCCTTCCGCGATCGCCTGATCCAGGCCATCGACGCGGACCTCCAGAGTTCCGCCTACTCCATTCCGCTGAGCAAGGTGCGCGTCGAACGCACCGCGGAAGGCGCCCCGGTCTCGCCCATCGAATGACCTTCCACCGGACCGGCGCGGGTGACCGACCCGCGCCGGTCCCGGAATCCCTTTTGCCACCGCCTCTTCGTCCCCCAGCGCCGTTCATGGCACAGTTTCGTCCAAGCTTACCCGCATCTGCCGCGTTCCGCGCCCGCCGCGGACGGTGGTCCACCCTCACGGGTGCTGCCGTTGCACTTCTGGGAGCGGTGGTAGCGCCAAGTTCGCGGGCTGCGGAGGCGGGTAGTCCCGTCTCAGCCACGAATACACCCGCGGCGGTCACCTACGCCATCGAACGCTACGAACTCTCCGGCGGTCCGGCGCTCGAACCGGATTTGGTCCGCCGGCTTACCGCGCCGGCAACCGGCCCGACGGTGCCGCTCGCGGAGATTCGCCGGACCTTGCGCTCCCTCCAGCAGGCTTACCGGGATCAGGGTCATCGCCGGGTGGCGTTGCAGTTGCCTTCCCAGCCGCTGACCGACGGCGTGGTCCGCCTGCGCGTCACTGATGCCGCCGTGCCACCGCCCACGGCGCCCACGCTGCCGGCCTGGACGGCGCCCACCTACGACATCCGGCACTTTGAAGTGCGGGGCAATTCCGTGCTGGCCGTCGAGGAACTCGACCGCCTTCTCAGCCCGGCCGCCGGCCCGGCTGTTGACCTCGGCCAACTTCAACAGGTGGTGACGCGCCTGCAGGCCGCCTACCGGGAGCGCGGCTATTCCGGCGCGGCCGTGAAGCTCCCGCAGCAGTTGCTGACCGGCGGCACCGTGATCGTCGCCGTGGACGAAGGGCTTTCGCCGGCCGCCCGCCTGTCCCGTCAGCGGATTGACCCCAACCCGGTTCCCACGAACCGCCCGCCCGCCGTCCCGACCTTCGAAGTGCGCCGTTACGACGTCGCGGGCAACACGCTCCTGCGGCCCGAAATCGTGGAGCAGGTCTTCACCAACGCCACCGGACCGGTCATCACGCTGCCGCAGATCCAGAAGGCGCTCGGACAGCTCCAATTGGCCTACCGCGAGCGCGGGTTTGCGACCGTGTCCGTCGGGCTGCCGCCCCAGCAACTCACCAATGCCGTCGTCAAGGTGCAGGTCACCGAAGGCGTGCTGGCGGAGATCCAAGTCTCGGGGAACCGCCACTTCAGCTCGAACAACGTCGTCCGGGCGCTACCCAGCCTCCGGACCAACGCCCTGTTCAACAGCCTGGTGTTCCAGCGCGAGCTCGACCTCGCGAACCAGAACCGCGACCGCACGATTTATCCCGTCGTCGGCCCCGGCCCCGATCCCGGCACCAGCGCGCTGACCCTGCGCGTCAAGGACCGGCTCCCGCTTCACGGCCGCCTCGAGGTCAACAACCAGGCCACGCCGGGCACGCCCGAATGGCGGGTCAGTTCCTCCGCTCAGTTCAACAACCTGTGGCAACGTGAGCATCAGGTCGGGATTTCCTACGGCTTCTCGCCCGAGGAGTTCAAAGGCGACGGGCCGTGGTCCGACCACTTCTTCAACCGCCCGCTGATCGCCAACTATGGCGCCTACTACCGGCTGCCCTTCGGCAACCCCGACTCGGTGGAGCAGCAGATCGCCAGTTCGACGCGCTTCGGTTTCGACGAGGCCACCCGCCAGTTCCGCCTGCCGCCGGCCGGTTCGCGGCCCGACCTGTCCTTCTTCGTCAGCGCCGCCTCCAGCGACACGGGAGTCCAGCAGGGACCGATCAGCGTCGTCTCGCAGACGCCGCTGCTGACGATCCTGTCGCGGGATTCCGGCCAGAACCTGACGGTCAACGAAAGCGCGGGCGCCCGGGTGAACGTGCCGCTGACGCTCACCGACACCAACCGCTGGGGCTTCTCCGGCGGGGCGGACTGGAAGCGCTTCTTCCTCCAGAGTTTTAACACCAACAACTTCCTCACCGTCACGGTCGTGACCAACGCGCAGGGGTCCCAGACCATCGCCAACCTGGTTTCCTCGCCCCAGCCGGCGCGCAGCACCGAGGTGCAGTATCTGCCGCTCGTCACGTCGGCCGACTACTCGCAGACCGACCGCTGGGGAACCTTCGCCGGCAACCTGAGCCTGGGCGGCAATTTCGTGGGCGAACGCGGCGATTTCGCGGCGGCGGCCTATTCCACGAATGCGACCGCCAACTACGGCAAGGCCACGCTCACGCTCACCCGCGACCAACGGTTATTCCATGACTGGTCGTTGCTGCTCCGGGCCAGCGGCCAGCTCGCGACGGGCGCACTGATCGCCAACGAGCAGTTCTCCCTCGGCGGCCTGAACAGCGTCCGCGGTTACTTCGAGGGCGACGTCTTCGGCGACGCGGGCTGGTTCAGCAGCGCGGAACTGCGGACGCCATTCATCACCGCGCCCGTCCCCATTGGTGTCGGCTCCGTGCCGGTGTGGCTGCGCGGTTCGGTGTTCATGGACTACGGCCAAAGCTTCCTGCTCGAAGCCCCGGCGGGCCGAACGGACAGCGTGTCCCTCTGGGGTGCCGGCTTCGGCGTCTCGGCCAACGTCAACAATCACCTCGACGTGCGGGTTTCGCTGGGCTGGCCCCTGCTGGATTCGCCCAACCGCCGCGCGGGCGATCCCCGCGCCTACTTCTCCGTGGGAGGACAATTCTGATGAATCCGAAACCGGGACACCAGCCCGTCGGCCACGCCCACGAGTCCGCGTTTCCCCTCCCTCTGTGGGGCGGATATTTCATGGCGGTCCTTTCGCCGTGGGCGCTCCTGGCGAATCCCCAGGGCCTGTCGGTGCAAAGCGGAACGGCCTCCGCCTTCACCAGCGGCGCCCAGCTCACCATCACCGCGTCGGACCATGCCTTCCTCAACTGGCAGTCGTTCAACCTCGCGCCCGGCGAGACGACGCGTTTCGTCCAGCCGTCCCCCACCGCGTTTGTCTGGAACCAGATTCACGACGCCAACCCTTCCGAGATACTCGGGAATCTGGAGGCCAACGGAAACGTCGTCCTGATCAACCGCTCTGGCTTCTACTTCGGGCCGGACGCTTTTGTCAGCGCCGCCGGCCTGATCGTCTCGACCGCGCCCGTCACGCCGGTCGAATCCAGCGCGGGCCTGTTCTGGCAGTTCAGCGGCGCGTCCCCGCAGGCGAGCATCGTCAACTACGGCGCGTTGAACGCCGGCCGCGCGGGTTCGTTGTTCCTGATCGCGGAACACATCGACAACCACGGCACGCTCAGCGCGCCGGAAGGCAATCTCAGTCTGCTCGCCGCCAAGGAGGTGCTGGTGAGTTCCCGGCCGGATGGTCGCGCGCTCAGCGCGGCTGTCCGGCTACCGTCCGGTTCGGTGGACAACTCCGGCCGCCTGTTCGCCGATGCCGGTGCCATTGCCCTGCACGCGCAGGTCGTGAACCAGGACGGCCTCGTCCAGGCCAACTCAGTCCGCGAACGCAACGGCGTCATCGAACTGCTCGCCTCCGAGTCCATCGCGCTGGGCGCCGCCTCCGAGCTTTCCGCCCGCGGCGAAAACACGGGCGAAAGCGACGGCGGCCGGATCGTCCTCAAATCAGGGGGCGGCTTCACGGATGACGCGGACTCGCGGATCAGCGTAGCCGGTGGCACTCAGGGTGGCGACGGTGGGTTCGTGGAAGTCTCCGCGCCCGTCATGTCCGCGATTCGTTCCGAGATTGATGGCCGCGCGGCGTCTGGCCAGCGCGGCGGCCAGTTGCTCATTGATCCGCTCGACATCGTGCTTGGCAACTCGGGTAACGGCAGCGCGGGTTCCGGTTCCGTCGGCGCCGGTGATCCGCCCGCGGGCACGCTGAACCTCGACGTGAATTCCGCCTTCGTCGGCTTCTCCCAAATTACGCTGCAGGCCACACGAAACCTTACGGTCTCGGCCGGCACGCTCTGGGACCTCGGTGCGAGCACCGGCCTGAATGAACCGGGCAGCCGGCTGAAGTTGGAAGCAGGCAACAACCTCACCATCGCCAACGGCGCCAGCATCGTGGCCGGGGAAAACTGGTCGGTGTCCTTGCAAGCCGGCCGCGATTTCGCCGCGGGCGACGACATCGTGAAGGCCGGCACGGGGAACATCGCCTTCGGCGGCACAGGCTCGCTCCAGGCTCACAACGGCAACGTGAGCCTGCTCGCCGGCAACAACGTGACCGTGGGCGCCGGACATATCCGGACCGTGGGCGGCGGCGACATTTCGGTGCGGGCGCTGGCGGGCAACATCAACTCCGGCACGAAGGCGAACGGCTTCCGGTTCCTGCCCAGCGGTTACGTGGTGGACGCCGATCTCGGCGGCATCAGCACCGCGGCCGGTGGCGATGTGAGCCTGTGGGCCGGGCAGGATGTCATCAGCTCACTGCCGCTCGCGGGCGGCTTGCAGAGCGACGCCGGGAGCGGCGCGTTTGGCGCGGAACCCGGCAATGTGACTGTCACCGCCGGCCGCGATGTCAGCGGCCACTTTGTCGCCCGCAACGGTGGCGGCACGATCACCGCGGGCCGGGATGCCGGCACGGCTTCGCGCCTGCTCGCCCTCAGCGTGGTGAGCGGCGGCTGGACCGTGGCAGCCGAGCGCGACCTGCTGCTCCAGGAAGTGCGGAATCCGAACGGGCTGTTCAACAATCTCGGTTCCAGCACGTCGGCCAACCGGCATCGCTTCGACTACGCGGCGGACGCCTACACCTCGCTGACGGCGGGCAACTCGGTGCAGCTTCGCGGCACGGCCCTGCCCCGCTTCAACGACGCCTTCTCGCAGGGCATGCCGCCGATCTATCCCGGCATACTCGACATCACTGCCGGCGCCGGCGGGGTGGTGCTCGGCAACGACGTGGTGCTGTTTCCGTCGCCGCTCGGAAACCTGAGCCTGACGACGACGGACGGCGG
>JBEISV010000034.1:0-18811 GCA_040375265.1 Verrucomicrobiales bacterium | reverse complement strand
GCGGCGTCGCGCAGGGCGAGGGTTTTGCCCACGAGGTCCGGCGCCTCCAATGCGACCAACAGCTGCACCAACTCGCGGTTCCGCGGCCAGGTTTTCGCCGGGTATTGTGCGCCCAGCTTGTCCAGTGCCCGGGGACGCATTTCCGCCGGGATGCCGTGGCGGGCAAAGCTGAGCTCAATCACGCGCAACTTCAGCAGGAAGTCGTCCTCGCCGAGGGAATCCAGCGGCCAACGGGCCAGGGCCTGCAGCAACGGAAGTTGCCGGTCAGGTCCGCCGACCCGCGCCAACGCCAGGAGTGCAGTCAGGCCGCCGGTCGCATTCGTCTCCGCGAGCGCCTTGTCCGCCCAAGTCTCGACCGGCTGGTTTTCCAACGCCACCCGGGCGGCGAACCGCAGATAGCGATCCTCGCTCCGCAGGGCGGGCCAGTAGGTCGCGACAAAACGGGCGTCCTGCTGGGTATGGAAGAATTCGAGCTGCGAACGATACGGTAGCCGAGCCAGACTGAAGGGCTCGATGACGTTGAGCTTGGGTGTGGTCGGCGCCGGCAGCGGGGTCGTGGGCTCCGAGCCGACGTAGGTGACCCGGTAAAGTCCGGACTGGGTGCCACGCCCGCCGGTCGTGAAGTAGAGCGCCCCGTCCCGCCCCACTTCGAGGTCGGTCACGTTGAACGGTTTGCCCTTCAGCAAGGTGTCAACGGCGCCGGTGAAACCCGAACCATTCGGCGTGAGGTGAACCGCGAGAATGCGGCCGTAGCTCCAGTCCATCGCGAACAGGGCCCGCTGAAACTTGGCGGGGAATTTGGTGCCCGTTCCGAATTTCACCCCGGTTGGCGAACCGACCCCGACGTTCACTGCGGCAGGCAACGAGTCGGCGTAGTATTCCGGCCACTTGCCCGAGCCTTCGCGGAAGCCATGGTCACCGCCGCTGACAATCTGGTAAACGCGGGTCGGCCGATACCAGGGCGTGCCCCAGTCCCATTCCATGTCGGAATCGAACGCGAAGAGTTCGCCCGTCGGACTGAAATCGAGGTCGTAGGTGTTGCGCTGGCCGGCCGCGAACAGTTCGGCATGCCCGCCGTCCCGATCCATCCGCAGCACATAACCGCCCGGCGGCTTGCGGCCGGCACCGAAACCGTTGCCGTCTTCCAGCCGAGGCAGGACGAGGTCTTCGGCATAGTTTCGGACCGGGGAATTGGTCGCCACGTCGTCGGGCACGTTCACGAAATTACCGTTGATGACGTAGAGCTGGTCGTCAGGCCCCTTCACGACGCCGTGGGCGCCGTGTTCACCGCTGCCGCCGATCCACCGTCGGAGCAGTTCGTAGCGGTCGTAGGCATCGTCGCCATTCGTATCGGTGAGGCGGTAGAGGTGGTAGCCTTGAGGCCCCTGACCGTTCACGTAAAGCGCACCGAACGCATGGAGCAAGCCCATCGCGGCGCGCACCGGGACATTGATCTGCTCCTTCGCCACCACCCGGCCGGCCGAGTCGAGGGTGAGTCGCAGCATCGGCTCATTGCCTTGTGGGCTGATGATCAGCCGCCCGCGGTCGTCCACGGTCATCGACACCCATGAGCCTTCGTCCGGGCTGGCGGAGCGGATGAGTTCCACCTGGAAGCCGGCCGCCACCTGCAACGCGGATTCAGGCGTCGCCACGGGCGGCTTCATGACGTCACCCCAAGGCGCCATGCCATGCTGCCCGAGGCTGGTCGCGCGCACCCAAACGGGACCGCTCGGAGGATTCGTCGCCCACCCCGCCACCGGCGTGCGCGTGGTCAGCCAGGTGGCGTCGCTGATCAGGTTGGTCTTCCGGCCCTCGCCGGCAAACTCGATCCGCACGAGCAAACCGGCCGCGCCGTCGGTGTTCTTGGCCACGACCGCCAGGGTGTTTTCCCCGCGGGCCAGCCGCCCGAGGAGGCTTGCCCAACTGACTTGGCTGGGATCGGCATTCTTGGCCACCCGGCGGCCATTCAGAAACACGTCCGCCTCGTTGTCGCCCGCCACTGCGAGCACCGCCTGGCCCGCCCATTCCGGGACGAGGAAGTTCTTCCGGAAGTAGCAGGTCTCGGCATTGGTGCCGGCGCTGCCCCAGATCCATTCGGGCGTCTGGGCCACGGCAGTGCAGCCCAACCCGGCCAACAATCCGGCGGCGACGAGCAATCGGCGGAACATTCCGGCTGTTTATCCGAAGTGCCCGCCGGCGGGAAGCGCGGCCCCGGAGAATTTTGGGCCGCGCCCGTGTGCAGAGCCTATTGTCCGCGACGACGGCTAAAGGTCAGCCCCGACACCTCGCGGTTGCGCGCCGGATCACGGGGCCGAACGGCTTATAGTTGTGACGACTTTGCCGCTATTTTCCTGGCGGTTTTGGTGGCAACAGCGCCAGGAGATCCTGCTGCTTGAGATACCAGTCACGCAGCGTGCGGGAGAGCATCGAGTCCTTGAACTCCTTGAAGTTGGCGATGTTCAACGCACCCTCGATGTCCTCCTTGAGCTGCTTGTTCAGGTCGCCTTTCGCGTCGAGTGCCCAGCCACGGAACGTGCCGACCTTGTCGTTGAGCGCCTTGGCGGCGGCGAGGCGGGTGTCGTGGTCGTATTTGAAGTCGATGATCTCGACGAGCGCCTTGTCCACCTTGCCCTTGAGCCGCTTGCCGTCGTCCTTCGCTGTGAGGATCAGCTTGGCGAAGTCCACGATGCGCTGCTCCAGTTTCGCGGCGACGTCGCCATCCTCGACGGACTCGTTGGCCAGCAGCCCGAGGTCGCGGTTGGCGTTTTCGAGCCGCTGTCCGACCTGCTTCACGAGTTCGGTCTCGAACTCCGCGAAGAACTTCTCACCGCGCTTGAGGATCACTTCCTTCTCGGCGGCGGTGAACGTGTATTTCTTTTCGTCGAGGCCCACGAAGTTGGTGTAGGCCGGGGCTTCCAGCAGCTTCTTCAGTCGGGACTGGAGGTTCGTGGCGCTGACCTTCTCCGCGACGGGCGCGCCTTTCGGGGCGTCCTTCAGCTCAAGCTTCAGGTCCACGGGCAGGAAGCTGAAGAGGGCGCGGTCCACGCCGCCGACGCGTTCGAGTTGGTCATTCAGGTCTTTCCAGTGGGCCTTGGCGCGGTCGCGCTCGTTGAGCTCGCCGATGAATTCGAACTGGTTCTCGACCCGCAGGGAACGGGCGTTGGCGCGGAACCACGACAACATCCCGACAAACTGCCCCGCGAGCTGGCCGGCGTTGCGGGCGGGCGACAGGTTGACCTCCGCGACGGGGGTGCCGTCGCGCGGGTCACGGGGCGCCTTGGCCGCGATGAACGTCTCGATGACGGTGTTCGGCAGCAGCCGGATCGCATCGGCCAGCTCCGAGTAGGCGCCGACGACGGGTTCGACGCCCTCATCAAAGCGCTGCAGGTCGCCATAGGTGCCGACCAACTCGTCGGAGCCGAAGAGCAGCTTCTTCTCGCGCGGCTCCTGGCCGCCGAAGTAACCCCACTGGATCGCGGCCTTGTCGTGCGGCAGCGCCTCAGGCTGCGTGCGGATGAACCAGCCGACCTGCACCGCCGACTTGAAGACGGTGTATTCCATGATCGAGGAAGACGCGTAGCGGTTGGTGAAAGCGGCGAGGCTGTTCGTCGGGTTGAGGTAGGCGCGGAACCAATCGTCGAGTTCCTGGCGATTCAGCGTGGCCGACAGGCTGCCCGCGAAATTGTGCCGGAGACCGAGGACATGGCCGACCTCGTGGGCGACCACTTCGCGGACGTAATCCTGCGAGGCGCGCAAGGTGGCCTCGTCCGTCAGCGTCTCGTTCGACAGCAGGTCTTCCAGGCCCTGGGCATATTGCTGGGCGAACTCCACGGCGCTGATGTGGCAAAGCCCGTTTGCCGTCATCCACGGAAACCCTTGTGCCGCCTCTCCGCCGCCGGATTGGGTGGTTGCACCTTCCTTCTTGGCGACGATGTCCCGCATGGAGCGCAGCAACGCCCGGGCCCGGGCCTTGCCGCTGAGGGCAAACACGCTGGTCATGTAGGCCTGGCCGTGCTGCGACTGGCCGTTGCGCGGATCGATCAGGATGTCGGCGTAGGCGAAGCCCGCGTTGTCCCAAGGGACCCACTGCACGATGTTGTAGCGGGAGTCCGGCGCGGTGACGCCTTCGGGAGCCTTTTCGGCACGGACGAGGTTTGTCGCGAACGCGCGGTTCCAATAGAGGATGCCGTCCTTCACCGCCTGAACGTAGGCGTCGGGCGTGTTGGCGCTGTAATGGAAGACGATGGGTTTCGACGCGTCGAACCGCGCCATCTTGGGCGACGGCCGGCCGGTGGTTTCCTCCAGGCGCGATTGGGTCTCGAAGAAGCGGGCATAACGCAGGTCGGCCGCCGGCGCCTCCTTGCCTTCGTAGCCGCCGGCAAAATACGGGGCGAAGAAGTAGCGGACTTCAAACTGCTGCTCGACGTTCGCCAGCGACTCGCGGTCGCGCACCTGCACGCTCTGGCGGATCACCACCTGGTCCCCGGTCTTCTCGGCTTGGAACACGCGGGACTGCGGGATCTCCAACGTCTCGTCGCGGGACAACGCGTTGAAACCCCGCCCGCCGCCATACCAGATTTCGGTGTAGAGCCGGCGCATGCCGCGGTTGAAGTCGATGACCACCTTGTTGGCGTCCTGCTCGACGATCGGAAACGTCGTCAGCAGGCGCCGGGCGGGGAGGTCCTTGGTCACGACGAGGCCATCGGTGGATTCGTAGAGATCCACGCCGTCATGGAAGAACTCAAACTTCACGATCTTGCCGGAAAGGCCGGTCGAAGTCGCCGCCAATGCCTGCGGGATGCGCGAGGCGGACATCAGGTGCTCCTTGCCCAGCGCCGTGCGCGGGATGACGAGCGTGTTGTTGGCCCCGATCGAAATTTCGAGGGCCGGTTTCTTGGTCCCCTGGCCAAGGGCGGGCGCGACGGCCAGCAGCCACAGGGAGAGCAACGGGAGCAGGAATTTCGCGGTCGGCGGGGCGACCAAGGGCGCCGGCGGAGTGTGCTGTGTCATGAATTCGCTACGAGCTGCCGCGAATGAAAGCGTCCCGCCGGAATATGGCAACGCGCGACTGACGTTCACCGCGGGTCCGGTCGGGTCAGCGGAACAATTCGCCGAAGAACCCACGCATTGCCTCCCAGGAACGCCGGTCGGCAGCCTCGTTGTATTTGGCGCCCTTCATGGCACCTGTTGCGCCCCAGTCGGTGAAGCTGTGGACGGCGCCGCCGTAGGCGATGAATTGCCAATCGAGCCCCGCGGCGCGCATTTCCTGCTGGAAGCCGGCCACCTCGTCCGCCGGGACGAACGGGTCATCCGCCCCGTGCAGGGCCAGCACGCGAGCCTTGGAATTCCGGGCATCCTGGGGCGTGGGCGACGCTAGGCCTCCATGGAAGCTCACGACCCCAAGCGTGTCGGCGCCGCTACGGGCGAGCTCCAGCGCGGCCGTCCCGCCGAAGCAGTAGCCCATGGCCGCGGTTTTGCGGGACTCGCATTGCGGCAGGGACTTGAGCTTTGCCAGCGCCGCCGCGACCCGGCGACGCAGGAGAGGTCGGTCACCCTTGAATTGCCCGGCCTGCTGGCCCGCCGTCTCGGCGGTGGCCGGGCGGACGCCCTTGCCGTAGATGTCGGCGCAAAACGCCACGTAGCCGAGTTCGGCCAGCATTTGGGCCCGCTTCTTTTCGTAATCACCCAAGCCCCGCCATTGGTGGACGATCACCACCCCGGGACGCGGTCCGGACTTCGTGTCGTCGTAGGTCACCCACCCCTCCAGCGTGGTGGCGCCATCGACGTATTCGACCACCTCGGATCGGATGGCCGCGGCCGCCGGCAATAGAAAAAGCGGGAACGCGAGTCGAAGCAGGAATCGTTTCATTTCCGGGGAGGTTACGCGGAACCGGCAAGTTTCCAACCCGCAGGATGAACTCGGCCGCCATCCGTGCCACTACGGATGCCGAGTTAGGTGCAGCTACGGATGCCAGAATGCTGTTGCCGGGCGTAAACTCCGGTTGTTTGAGGCACGCAATATGACCTTCATGATCGTCGACGATTCGTCCGCCATGCGGGGAGTGATGCGCGAAGTCGTCGCTCCGTGGGCCGGCGGAGTGGTCGAATGCGCCGACGGCGCGGAGTGCCTCGCCCAGTTTGCGGCCACGCAACCGGATTGGACGCTGATGGATGTCAGCATGCCCCGGATGGATGGCTTGGATGCCACCCGGGCGATCCGTTGTGTCTGGCCGGAGGCGCGCATCCTGCTCGTGACCCAGCAACCCTCGGCGGGCGTCTCCGCCGCGGCCCTGGAAGCCGGCGCGATTGGCTGCCTGGGCAAGGAGGATCTTCACCAGGTTCCGCGATTGCTGGGTTTCGATCTTCCCGGGACCACCCGCCCCGGAATCGAAGCTGATTGAACGCCGCAGCGAACCCTTCCCGCTCCGTCGAATCGAATTCATCCCCGCCGCGCGCCCGCCGAAAACGCCCGGCTCATGATTTGACGTCCCAAACTACCCTCCACATCGTCGCGAACGTGAAACGCCTGCTACTCGCCCCGCTCGCCCTCCTCGTCACCCCGGCCTTGGGCGCACTGCTCTACGCCCCGGCTTCTGGCCAGTTGCCGAACAACTACACCCCGAATCCATGGAGCTACGGCCAGCTAACCCCTGCACCTAGCTCGGTCGTGACCAGCCCCGTTAGCGCCAGCATCAGCGGCGGACTGCTGAACTTGGACACCACGGCCGCCAGCGTCCGTGCCGGCTGGAGCAGCACCGGCGGCACGATGGACCGCACCACCGGCTACACGCTGAGCTTTGACCTGCGCATCAACGCTGAGGCGCACACGGGGAACGACCGGTCCGGATTCGCGGTGATCGCCCTGTCATCCGATCTCCAGGGCATCGAACTGGGTTTTTGGAGCACCGAAGTCTGGGCGCAAAACGTTGGCTTCACGCATGGCGAAGGCACGGCGGCCTTCAATCCCTCGGCCGACGTCATCAGCTACGACCTCACCATCCAAGGATCGAGCTATACCCTGAAGGCCAACGACAATCAGGTGCTCACCGGCAGCCTGCGAAACTACTCGGCCAGCGGCTTTCCCTACACAACGCCGAACTTTGTTTTCCTCGGGGACAACACCTTCTCGGCGGCAGCGGACAGCGACCTCGGCGCCGTGGCGTTCACCGTCGTGCCAGAGCCCAGTGAGTGGTCCGCCTTGGCCGCCGCCGGGATGCTGGGTTTCGCCGTCCTGCGCCGCTTGCAACGCACCCGCTGACCATGAAGTCCGCCCTCGCCTCCCTCCTGTTTGCTGGCTGCCTGCTGCCGGTCTTCGCGGCGCCAGAATTCAAGCTCGAAGGCCATCAATTGCTCCTGCCGTCGCCGATCGCCTTCAAGGCGAATACCGCCGAACTTGACGAAACGGCGAGCAGGCCGGCTTTGGACCACATCCGGCAATACCTCGCGGCGAAAGCTTACATCAGCAAACTGCGGATTGAGGGCCACACCGACTCCGGCGGCGACGCGGCGGCCAACCAGCAACTCACCGAGCAACGCGCCCTCGCAGTCGCCCGCTGGCTCAAGGCCCAAGGAACCGATTGCCAACGCCTCTTGGCCGTCGGCTTCGGCGGCACCAAGCCGGTGGCCGACAATTCCACACCCGGCGGCAAGGCCGAGAATCGCCGGGTCAGCGTGTTCAATGCGGAGCTCCGCGGTCGCGCCATCGGCGGCCTGCCGACCGACGGCGGCGGCCGGGTCGCGGGCAATCCCTGCGACTGAACGGCGGGTTGCCGCGGGCCAAGCACGGCGAATTTCGCCCGTCGGTTGAGATTGGCAGACCGCCTGCTTTGTCCATTTGCAGGAGGTAAGACGTCGTGACCAACGCGGCAGCGCAGGCCGTGGTCACCGCTTGGCGGACTCAACAATTCGGTCCGTTTGTCAGGCCGGTCGCGACCCATACCCCACCCAACGCCATGTGCCGGGACAACGAGTGGAAATCGTCGCGCAGGATGAACTCGCCCCAATCACACCCCATGCAAACTAGCCCCCAAAAGACCCTGCGAAGCATTCTCTGGCTCAACTCGACCCACGGTCGGCGCAAGGCCGAGGCGGTCATGCTCGGCGCCGAACGGGTGGTCGCCTGCATCAATGATCTTGAACCGGACGTCCAGCGGCTGGCGTTGGAGTTCGTGTTCGATGCCTTCGAGGACGCCCTGCTGAACCGTCCCACCCGTCGTTCATCGGCCGGCGTCCCGTAAGGCCAGTTCCCTCGCATCCGGGGCCCGCCGGCCTCACCCCGCCCCGGCGGGCCCGACATTGCCGGCTTTCGATGAAAGGCGGAGGCTCGCGCCGATGAACCGTTTGCCGGGAATTCTGCTTCTCCTGTGGTTGAGCCTTCAGAACGCTGTCGTAGCCGCGCCCAACCCTGCCCCCTTCCCCACGCCAGCGTCCAAGAAGGGCCTGCAAGTCCAGATGGTGGACGACGCCCTGGCGCTCGGCGTGAAACACGCGGCGTTGAACTTCAACCTCGCGCAGCTCGTGGACCCGCGCGGCGACGCCAACAACCCGGCGTGGCATTTTGGAGGCCGCACCTACCGTTTCCAGCGCGGATATCTCGAAGCCCTGGACCGCCAGATCAAGCCGCTCTCCGATCACGGCGTGGTCGTGTCGCTCATCCTGCTCAACTACGAGAGCGGCGACCCGGAACTCCGCCGCCTGCTGCTCCATCCGCGCTACAGCCAGGACTGCCCGAATCACCTGTCCGCCTTCAACACGGTCACGCCCGAAGGCCGCGCCTGGTATTCCGCCAGCATGGAGTTTCTCGGCGACCGTTGGTCCCGGCCCGACCAGCAATTCGGACGGGTGTGGAACTGGATCGTCGGCAACGAGGTCAACTCGCACTGGTTCTGGGCCAACCTAGGGCACGTCACGATGGA
This sequence comes from Verrucomicrobiales bacterium, assembly GCA_040375265.1. Classification (GTDB taxonomy): domain Bacteria; phylum Verrucomicrobiota; class Verrucomicrobiia; order Limisphaerales; family UBA9464; genus CAIWAH01. The sequence goes on along the minus strand of JBEISV010000034.1, from coordinate 9,896 downwards.
GGAGTTTGCCGACGATTACCTCCGCACTGTTCGCCTGACCCACGCGGCCGTCCGCAAGGCTTCCGCCCATGCCCGCATCTACCTCTCGCTCGAACACCACTGGAACCTCCGTTACCCCGGCGGCTCCGCGGCCCAGGCGTTCCCGGCCCGACCGTTCCTCGACTACTTCAACCTCCGCGCCCAGGCCGACGGCGACTTCGACTGGCACGTCGCGTTTCATCCGTATCCGGAAAACCTCTTCGAACCGCGAAGTTGGAACGACAAGTCCGCCCTGCCGGACTGGAACACGACGCCGCGGATCACCTTCAAGAATCTCGATCAACTCAACGCCTACCTCGCCCAGCCGGAGCTGCTTCACGATTACCGCCCGCGCCACGTCATCCTGAGCGAGCAAGGTTTCCACACACCCAAGGGCATCGACGGCGAACAGATCCAGGCCGCCGCCTACTGCTATGCGTGGAAACAGGTGGAGCGTCTGCCCGGGATCGACTCGTTCATTCTCCATCGCCACGTGGACCATGCCCAGGAAGGCGGCTTGCTGCTCGGCCTCTGGACGCACAGGCCCGGCACCATCGCCGACCCTGACCGGAAGAAACCTAGCTACGAAGTCTTCCGCCTCGCCGACACCCCGGAATGGGAATCGGCCTTCCGTTTCGCCCTGCCAATCATTGGGCTAAAGGACTGGGCGGAGTTGGAGACGCCACCGTGAGCCAAAAGGCACCTACCTCCGTTCGCCAACGCTCCGGTTGTCCTGCAAGGTAGGATTCATGACCGAGTCCGGGGAAAACCACGAAGCGCCCGTGCGCTCCGAGCCGAGCAGCGATTCGGCCGGCCTGACTCAATGTCACCCGCCGATCACGGTCTCCCTGAAAGAGGAGCGTGGGACAACGCACAGAGGCTGCATAATCAACCGGGTTGTGGGCCAAGCCGTTGAAGCCGAGTTGGGCGCCTCCCCAAAACACGAGGAGGTGGGCGAGCGGGAACGCCGGCAGGTGCATCAGTTCAAAACGATTGCCCGCCGTAGAGAGCAACCGGTCGAACGGACACTCTAGAATCATGCCGTCGGGCCATACTTGTCCGCGGTGAACCGCATGCAGCGCCGCGGCCGCCCCCATAGACGTGCCGAACAGGATCACCGGTCTCGCGCTATCCTTGGTCGCCTGCCGGACGACGGCCGCCACATCATTCGCCTCGTGAAATCCGATGCTCGTCACTTCGCCAGAAGATCCGCCGCAGCCTCGAAAATCTACCCGCCAGACCTCCGCACCCATTTGATGAAACTCCCGGGCGACCGGCAGCAACCCGTCCTTGCTGCCGCCGTAACCACCGAAGGCCAGCACGACCGGACCATTTGTCGCGGCAGGGATTCGCCAGGCCTCCACCTCAACACCCGATTCAACAGGCACCCGGAGGGTCTCGAAGCTAAGCCCAAGGTCCGCCGGCGTGCGTCGATTGACGGGCCGCGGCAATGACACCCCGGTGAACAACACCTTCAGCTTCGACCAACGGGAAAGATCCTCCGGCGACTCAGTGCGGCTGCCCGTCGGCGCGAAATGGCTCATCGCCCAAGCGTGGCGAAACGCGAGCGCATTCAGCGCTACGAAGCCAATGGCCAACACCAGCAACCATTGGCGCAGCCTCCCGGGGTGTTGTTTCGCTTTCACGACGCCCAACCGACCACGAGCCGAAGGTTTAGTTCAACCGGCAAACAAACGGAAGGACCTCTCCTCCCCTCCGAACAGCCCTCGCTTTCGACAGTCCGTAGTCCCTCGTCATTTTCGTGCGTCATCGCCTTTGCCAATGTGGCCGACCGGATTTTCAATTCGGCCCGCCATCCCCACCTGTGCGATAGCCAGCGCCGTCAGAACCGCATGAAACCTTCCCGCAATTACCCGCTGCTGCTGCTGAGCCAATTTCTCGGCGCGTTTGGCGACAACGCCATCCTCGCCGTCATCGTCGGCCAGCTCACCCTGCTGGCCAAGGCGGGACAGATCACCTCCGAGGAACTCCGCACCCGCAGCACCATCTACACGAGCATCCTCTTCATCCCCTACATCCTGCTCGCCCCGCTCGCCGGCTTCCTGAACGACCGCTACGCCAAGACCTCGTGGCTCGCCGGCGGCAACCTGCTCAAGCTCCTCGGCACCGCCGTCTGTACGCTGAGCATCGGGTTCGGCTACATCTGGCAGGCGCCCGGCTATTTCATCGTCGGCATCGGCTCCGCGTTCTACGGCCCGGCGAAATACGGCATCCTGCCGGAAATCCTGCCGCGGGAACGCCTCGTGAAGGCCAACGGCATGGTGGAACTGCTCACGCTGCTCGCCATCCTCACTGGCGCCATCGGGGGCGCGGTGACGTGGACCGTCTGCCCGTAGGCGCTTGCTATGCGATCGTCGGCGGGATCTTCGGCGCCTCGTTCCTGCTGAACCTCGTGATGACCCGCACGCCATCCGATCCCGCCATCCGCCTGCGCCAGAGCGTCGGCGAGTTCTTAAGCCACTTCGGCGGCATGTTCCGCGGCCCGCGCCTCGGCAAGGTGCTGATCGGCACCGCGCTGTTCTGGGTCTGCGGCGCCGCGATGAAGATCAACTTCCAGGCCTGGGGCCTCGACGTCCTCAAGCTCCCCAACAATACCCAGATCGCCCTGCTGGGGCTCTGGCTCAGCGTCGGCGTGATGGCCGGCAGCCTCGCCGCCGGCAAGTTCTACCGGGTGAGCGACCTGCGCCACGCCCGGCCCTACGGTTTCCTGCTGGCGGGCACGCTCCTCGCCGTTTTCGCCGTCGAGCCGCTCGGCTTGCAGGAATTCGGCCGCCAGGTGATCGAATCTGCCCAGGCCGACGGCACCAAGTCCGTCGCGCTCGTCATCCTCCCCGCGGTGATGGCCCTGCTGGTAGGCGCCGGCATCGCGGCCGGACTCTTCCTCATCCCGCTCAACGCCGCGCTTCAGTCCGAGTCCGATCCCAACAAGCTTGGCAAGACCATCGCCGTGCAGAACTTCTGCGACAACGTGGGCATGATCCTCGCGGGCGGACTGGTCTTCGCCTGCGTGAAGTTGGGCCTGTCCGCTTCGCAGGTGTTTCTCGCGCTCGCCGGCCTCGTGGTCGCCGTCGTGCTCTGGCTGCGGATTCCGAAGCTGATCACAATCGGCTCCAAGTAACCGAACCACCTCCCGCTGAACGATGGCTCTCGTCCAACCAGCAAGCCGGTTCCTAACCGAAGGCAGCCTAACTGTCGGCTGGGTCATTCAGGACCGAACTAGCAGCCGTAGCCGCCGACGTAAGGAGGCGGACCCCGACCATACCCGAGCCCAATCCGCCGCCTCACGTCGGCGGCTACACAACCGCTGATCGGTCATGAACACGACCACCTCAGAAAAGCCCCCGGTCTTGGAGGCCTTAGCGCCAGTCCAAGGGCTTCGGCTGTGGCAATCCGTCATTCTCGCCGTCGGCGCGGTCGCGTCATTCCACCTCGCGTTCATGGTTCCGGCTTTGTGCTGGCTGGCGCTGGCATATCTCGGGTGCCTGTTCGCGCTGCGGCGGTTGGCCACGGCGCGGCAGGCGTTCTACGTCGGACTCGCGATTGGCCTGGGCGTGTTCGTGCCGCAGATGAGCTTCCTCTGGACCATCTTCCAGGCCGCAGCGATTCCGCTCTGGCTGATCCTCGCGCTGTTCCACGCCGCGTTCCTGCTGTTGCTGAACCGCGTCGAGTTCCGGCTCGGCACCAAGTGGGCAGTGATCCTGGCCCCGGTGCTGTGGTGCGGGATCGAGTATTTCCGCAGCGAGGTCTGGTGGCTGCGGTTTGCGTGGTTTGCATTCGGCTCGATGACTCCACTTGGCTTAGCTGGTTACTACTACGCCGGCTTGCTCGGATCTTTTACGGCGGCCTGTTTGATTTCGGTCGTCGAACACCGGTTCCGGAAAGCCTGGCCTTATCTCGGCGTTGGACTGTCTGTCATAGCGTTGGGGCTAGCTTGCTTCCTCGAACTCTCTTTTGCCATCGGCGGCAAGATGGAGCCCCGAACCAAGCTCCTCGTCGCCGGCCTCCAACTCGAATTCCCCGCCGTCCCAGACGTGCTGACTGGCCTGGACAAACTGGCCAAGGCGCATCCCGAAGCAGAGTTGCTGATGCTCAGCGAATACACCTTCGCCGACGGCCCACCGCCTCCGTCCGTGAAGGCGTGGTGCCAGCGAAACGGCAAGTGGCTGGTGGTGGGCGGCAAGCAGCCCATCGAGCCCGGTAGCCGCCGAGGTGACGAGGCGGAGTCCCCCACCAACGCACCGCTCCGCCTCCTCACGTCGGCGGCTACGAAGGAGCGTTTCTACAACACCGCCTTTGTCATCAGCACTAACGGCGAAGTCGTTTTCACGCAGGCCAAGTCGCGGCCGATCCAGTTCTTCGCCGACGGCGAGCCGGCAACTTCGCAGCGCGTCTGGGATTCGCCGTGGGGCAAGCTCGGCATCGCCATCTGCTACGACGCCAGCTACCGGCAGGTGACCGACGAACTCATCCGCCAGGGCGCGGTAGCATTGCTCATTCCCACCATGGACGTCATCGCGTGGGGCGAACACCAGCACCGCCTGAACGCCCGCATGGCCCGCATCCGCGCTGCGGAATATCATGTGCCGGTCTTCCGCGTGGCCAGTTCGGGCATTTCGCAGATCATTAACCTGTGGGGCTACGAAATCGCCACCGCACCGTTCCCCGGACAAGGTGAACCGATTGCAGGTCAATTGGAGTGGCTAGATACCGGCGGTTCGGTTCCTTGGGACTCGCGCCTCGCCCCTGCCTGCACCTGGGCCACCGGCGGCGTGATGCTGTGGCTCGGCGCGCTGGCGTGGCGGGAACGTCGGAATCGAAAGGCAGCCCGATGAACTGGCCCACTCTGAAAAGCCAGCCAGCTTGGCTCAGCGAGCATCCGACCACCAGACGGGAGCGCGGCTCTCTGAGCCGCAACCGGCAATCTTCCTTTCAGACGCCAGGACCGACCCGCGACTCAGAGAGTCGCGCTCCCGTCTGGCCCGTAGGAGACGAGGTAACGAGTCTCTCGCTTCACCCAAGGTCAGAGCAACCTCACGTCGGCTCCTACGGATCTCGGGCTCACCAACGTGGCATTGCAGTCGCGCCAGCGTCTTGGAGTGCGCGTGGCTTGCCACCGCTTTTTGCGGCCGCCGCGGTGAACACCCGTTGGGCTTCACTCACGACAACGGCGCAGCCAAAGCGGCAGCTTCGCTCCGCTCCGCAGCCGCAGTCCAAGACGCCACGCGCACAACCACGCCCAGTTCCCTTCACCGTCATGGCCGTTCAAACCATTCTCTGCCCCGCCACTCGATGAAACTCCTCTGCCTCCTGTTCGCCCGGCTCTGGTTCCGCTTCCGCGCCTTCAACACCGAGGTGCTGAAGACGCCCGGGCCGGTCTTGCTCATCCCGAACCACGTCTCCTGGCTCGACTGGCTGTTCCTCTACGCCGTGCTGGATGACGACTGGAAGTTCGTCACCAGCGCCACGACCGCCGAGACCACCTGGGTGCACAAGAGGATGATGGTCAATCGCCGCACCTTTCCGGTGGACACCACTTCGCCCTACGCCGCCAAGCGCATGGCCGAATTCCTCGCCACGGGCGGCCGCCTGGTGCTCTTCGCCGAGGGCCGCATCACGCTCACCGGCTCGCTCATGAAGCTGTTCGACGGCACCGGCTTCCTCATCCACAAGACCGGCGCCAAGGTCATCACCTGCTACCTGCGCAACGCCCGCCGCGTGCCCTTCGTCCGCCACACCGGCTGGACTCACTGGCGGCCGCGCGTCACCGCCCACTTCAGCACCGCCCTGACTGCCCCCGCTCTGCCCGACGGCACCTCCAACAGCGTCGCCCGCCAACGCCGCACGACCTGGCTACGCGACATGATGGTCCGGCAACAGCTTGAAGCTGAGACCGAACTCGGTGCCCAGAACGTCCTGAACGCCGTCGTTGAAACCGCCGCGCTCCTGCCCAAGAAGGTCATCTTCGAGGACGTCTCCTTCACCGCACTCACCTACCGCCGCCTGATGCTCGGCGTGGACGTGTTGGCCGGCGAATGGCGAAAGCGGCTCGGCTCGGCTCCCCACATCGGCGTGCTGCTGCCCAACGTGAACGGCACACCCGTCACCCTCCTCAGCCTGTGGGCCACCGGCTACGTTCCCGCGATCCTGAACTTCTCCACCGGCATCCCCACGATGCTGCAGTGCGCCCAACTGGCCGGACTCAAGCAGGTCATCACGTCCCGCCTGTTCGTCCAGAAGGCGAAGCTGGAACTCACTCCCTTCCTCGACGCCGGCATCGAACTGATCTTCCTCGAAGACGTCCGCGCCGGCATCTCAGGCCTGACCAAACTCACCAAAGTGGTAAAGCACACCCTCGCGTGCGGAGCTGGCCTCAAAGTTCAAGGCTCCGAGTCTGACGCTGCTTCCAATCCGACTTCGCCCACCGCCGTCATCCTCTTCACATCCGGTTCCGAAGGCATTCCAAAGGGCGTCGAACTTACCCACGCCAACCTGCTCGCCAACATGCGTCAGCTCATGGGCGTGCTCGATGTCACGGACCACGAACGGTTCTTCAGCGCCATGCCGTTGTTCCACAGCTTTGGGCTCATGGCCGGGCTCGTCGTGCCGCTGACCAACGGCTTCTACACCTTCCTCTACCCGTCGCCGCTGCATTACCGCGTCGTGCCCGCCGCCGTTTACGACAAGGCCTGCACGGTCATGCTTGGCACCAACACCTTCCTCAACGGCTACGCACGCCGGGCCAATCCCTACGACTTCAACTCGGTGAAGTTCCTCGTCGCCGGCGCCGAGAAGATCCAGGACGCCACGGTGCAGACCTGGGCGAAGAAGTTTGGCGTGCGCATCCTCGAAGGCTACGGCGCGACCGAGTGCAGCCCGGCCATCACCATCAACTCGCGGCTGGAACCCAAGTCCGGCTCCGTGGGCCGCTTCCTGCCCGGCATGGAATGGAAGCTGGAGCCCATCGAAGGCGTCGCGGAAGGCGGCAAACTCTTCGTGCGCGGCCCGAACGTGATGCGCGGCTACCTGAATCCCGACGCCAACACCAAGTTCCAGGCGCTCGGCGGCTGGTATGACACCGGCGACATGGTCAAGGTGGACGACGAGGGCTTCGTCCACATCCTGGGCCGCCTGAAACGCTTCGCGAAGATCAGCGGCGAAATGGTCAGCCTCACCGCGGTCGAGGACGCGCTGGCGGGCGCGTTCCCGCAGCTTGGCCTCAAGTGCGAGATCGCCGTCATCGCCGTGCCCGACGAGGACAAGGGCGAAAAACTCATCGCCGTCACCGACCAACCCAAACTCACCCTGGAGGACATCCGCGGGGTCATCCGCGGCAAAGGCATGACGAATCTCTGCGTGCCCCGCGAAGTGATGGTCGTGCGGGAGATTCCGAAACTGGGCACCGGCAAGGTGAACCACCGGGAGTTAACCAAGGCTCTGTTGAAGAATGAACAATAGGTCGGCCATCAGACTGTTCCTTGGAACCGGCGGACTCGTCATGCTTCCGTTTGGAGCCGCACTGACTCGCATCGAACGGGTGGAAATCATTGGCGCATCCCTTTCGTTTTTTGGACTGCTGTGCGCGCTGATCTTCTCGCTGCAAATCGAGGAACGCAGACCTCCCGGCCCGACTCGTTGGCTGGCTGTGGCCTTGATCCTCGTCGGAGGACTGCTTGGTGAGTGGGCGACCTCAAAGATGGCCTCCGACGCCGTCGGGCCATCTTCAGTAATCGCAACGCGGCTGAGCCCGCAGTTCGCGATATTTTGCTGGTGCCTAGGACCGATCTTGGCAGCCACGGGCGTGGCATTGTTGACCGGACGTTGGACCAGGAAAGCGAGTGGAACCGCAGTCTACTGGCTGCTCATGTTGCCCATCGCCAACGTGGTGTCGTATGTGTTCTTTAGACTTCGAACGCACGGGTGAACCCCATGTGTGGCGCAGTGCCTAACACCGACTCCGCCAACCACGCTCCCGCCTGAACCGCCAATGCCTCCATCGCGATAATCAATTCACGCTCCCCGAACCCCTCAGGCAATCTCCAGTCATGAAAACGACCGACATCCGGAAACTTCGCGAAGCCGGCTTCATCAACGAGGCGCAGGAACACGCCATCGTGGAGCACTTCAAGCTCGACCGCGAAGGCAACCGGTTCCTGACCATCGTCGGCATCCTCGGCGCCATCCTCGTCAGCGCCGGCATCATCCTGCTGATCGCGTCGAACTGGAACGACATCCCGCGGCTGCTGAAGCTCGGCGTCGGAATCGCCCTGCTGCTCGGCACCCACGCCGCCGGCTGGGCGCTAAGTCGTTCCGGGCGCCATCCGGTAATGGCCGAAGTGCTGCACCTGCTTGGCTCGGGCATGTTCCTCGCCAACATCGCGCTTGTCGGCCAGATCTACAACCTGTCCTCCCGCCCGCCGAACGCGATCCTGCTGTGGCTCGCCGGCGTGGCGCCGCTGGCCTGGATACTCCGCTCCAAAGTCCAGCACATCCTCGCGCTCACCATCTTCGGAGTGTGGCTCGGGCTGGAACTGAACGAACGCGACAGTTGGCTCTACTTCGCCGGTGAGGGACGCCAGTTCATGCTCTACGCGCTGTTGGGCATCCTCTTCGCCGCACTCGGCCTGTTGCTCGGCCATTCCAAGTTCCCCGAGTTCGGTCCGCCCACGGAAAAGTTCGGCCTGCTGGCGACGCACATCGCCTCCTACCCGCTCACGCTGGGATTCTTCTACGGTTCCGGACAAATAGCGCCGTCGGCCTGGGTCATCACGGGGGTGCTGTCCGCCCTCACGCTCGCGCTGTGGCTGCTCGCGGTGCCGCGGCTCGGCGTGATTCCCGACCGTCAATGGCGCTGGGTCTGGGCCGCCGCGCAGGTCGGGCTCATTGGTCTGGTCTGGCTGGGACTGACGGTCGAGGGCCGCTACGGCGGTTGGGAGACCCACCGGCTCGTCGGCCCGCACTGGATTGCCGTGCCGGCGCTGTTCTTCTTCTGCCTGCTCCAGGCACAGGTCGGCCTGATCCGCCGCAGCAAGTGGCTGGTGAACCTCGCGATGGTCTTCATCGGCCTGCACGTCATCACCGCCTACTTCCAGCTCTTCGGCTCCATGCAGACCACGGGCATGATGTTCGTCGTCACCGGCCTCTTCCTGATCGGCCTCGCCGTTTATCTGGAGCGCAAACGCCGTTCGCTGATGAAGCGCATGGCCGAACCCGTCACCGCCCTGCCCGCCTGATTCCGCCCATGAAAACCAAACTCCTCAGCCTCGTCGTCGGCCTGCAAGTGCTCTGGGTCATCGGGACCGTCATCGTGCAGGAAACCAAGCTCAGCCAAGGCACAGTCGTGCGCCTGGAAACCCGGCCCGTGGACCCGCGCGACCTGTTGCGCGGCGACTACGTGATCCTGAACTATGAGCTCAGCACCCTGAATGCGATCCTCTTCAAGGAAGGGCTGACCAACCGGGCGCCGGATGGCACGCCGGTTTACGTGAAGCTGGAACGGCAGGGCGAATTTCATCAGCCCACCGAGGCGTCCTTCAATCCGCTGACCGCCGACGCCGACCATCCGGTGTTGCGCGGCACGGTGGAGAGCACTTGGTCTTGGACGCCCAACAATCCGGCTAACGTGCGGGTGAACTACGGCCTCGAACGCTTCTACGTCCGCGAAGGCACCGGAAACCCGCGCGGCAAGCTGACTGTGGACGTGGCCATTCCTTCGTCCGGCAAGGGCATCATCCGCGAGGTTTACCTCGACGGAGTGAAGTATGCGGAGGCGATGAAGAAGCAAAGCCCCTGAGGGATCCTCCAAGGACCACAATCCTGGGTTCCACTGCCTGCTCTGGTCGATTGGCCAGACTGGAAAT
>JBEISV010000219.1:0-7486 GCA_040375265.1 Verrucomicrobiales bacterium | reverse complement strand
GGCGGCGTGTTGGCGACGGAAGGCGCGGTGATTCCCTACGCCGTGGGCGTGGACATCGCGTGCCGCATGAAGCTGACGGTGCTCGACTGGCCGGTGTCGGCGTTGAGCGAGCGGCACGAGGAACTGGTGCAGGCCATCGAGGCGGAGACGCGGTTCGGTGTCGGCGCGACGTTCAAGCAACGGCGCCAGCACGAGGTGTTGGACGTGGATTGGACCGTTTCGAAGCCAATCCAGAGCAACCGCGACCGCGCCTGGGCGCAGCTCGGAACGAGCGGGAGCGGGAACCACTTCGTCGAATTCGGAACGCTGAACGTGAAACCGCAGGCGGGGACGCCTGCGGAACCTTCACCGGCGGGGGCGCCGGTGCCACTCGCGCTGCCGCCCGGCGAATACCTGGCGCTGCTCTCGCACAGCGGCAGCCGCGGCACGGGCGCGGCCGTGTGTGACCATTACAGCAAGCTGGCGATGGCCATGCACCCGGAGCTACCCAAGGAGTATCGCCATCTGGCGTGGCTCGGGCTCGATTCGCCCGAGGGCCGGGAATACTGGGCCGCCATGGAGCTGATGGGCCATTACGCCGCCGCCAACCATGAGCTGATCCACCGGCACATCGCCCGCAATCTCGGGGCGCAAGTGCTCCTCGACGTGGAGAATCACCACAACTTTGCCTGGAAGGAACGGCACGTGATCAACGGCGAGGCCCGCGACGTGGTCGTTCACCGCAAGGGCGCGACGCCCGCGCATCCCGGCGTGCTGGGGGTCATTCCCGGTTCGATGGCGACGCCGGGCTACGTGGTCCGCGGCAAAGGCGGCGAAGGTTCGCTCGGTTCCGCGTCGCACGGCGCCGGCCGCGTGATGAGCCGAACGAAGGCGGTGGAGACGTTCGCGTGGAACGCGGTGAATCCGGTGCTGAGGGAGCGCAACGTCCACCTGATCTCCGCCGGCCTAGACGAAGTGCCCGGCGTCTACAAGGACATCCACCAGGTGATGGCTGCGCAGATCGACCTGGTGGACGTGCTGGCCGAGTTCATGCCGCGCCTCGTGAAGATGGCGCCAAGCGGGGAGCGGGCGGAGGACTGAGCCTCCAGGGCTGAGCGGCATCAGGGCACCGGGCTACCGAGGGTAGTTCCGGTGCCCTTTCGTTTCTGGGCGAAGGGGCAGCCTTCCCGGGCGAAGGCTCGGTCACGTGCCGGACGGGACCGAGGTAATCCCTTTTCAGTTGGCGTCCGTGGTCCAATCATGGGCCAGCCGATGGACCCCTTTTCACCCGCGCTCAGCGCCCGCAAAAGCACCGATTGCCGCGTCACCGGCGCGACGTTGTGGTTCCTGCCGGTGCAGACGCGGGTGCCGCTGAAGTTTGGCACGGAGGCGCTCACGTCGGTGACCTGTGCCCGGGTGCGCCTGCGGGTCGTGGGACGCGATGGGCGCGTGGCGGAGGGCTGGGGCGAAACCCCGTTGAGCGTGCAGTGGGTCTGGCCCAGTCTGTCGCCCTACGCTCCGCGGCACGATGCGTTGAAGCTCTTCTGTGAGGTTCTGGCCCATGCGTGGGCCAACTTCGCCGATTGGGGCCATCCGTTGGAGCTCGGCCACGATTTCACCGAACTGCTGCTGCCGCGGTTGCTGGACGATTTTAATGCAAGCCGGCTGGCCGGCGGTCGGACCGGCGCAGAGGCCGGTCCTGCCAACGTTCCATGGCTTGCCGCCTTGGTCTGCGGCTCCGCCTTTGACCTCGCGCTGCACGACGCCTTTGGCCGGCTCCATGGTCGTCCGACGTATGCGACCTACGGGGCCGATTTCCTGAACCGTGACCTGGCGGCGTTCCTCCAGCCGGCTGCCGGTTCCGCGGTCTCGTTCGCCGGCAAGTTCCCGGCCGAGTTTCTCCGCCCCCAGCGGCTCGAGCAGTTGCGGGCGTGGCACCTGGTTGGCGGACTCGACCCGCTCGACGCCTCGGAACTTCGTGGCGACGAGCCGGACGACGGTTATCCCGTGCTGCTGGGTGACTGGATCCGGCGCGACGGACTGAAATGCCTGAAGATCAAGCTCCGAGGCAATGACGCCGGCTGGGACTACGGCCGGCTCGTCAAGGTCGGCGAAATTGCCGTTGCCCACGGCGTGGAGTGGCTCACCGCCGATTTCAACTGCACCGTCCGCGAACCGGCCTACGTCTGCGCAGTCCTCGACCGGTTGCGCGATGAGCATCCGCGGCTGTTCGGCATGTTGCTGTATGTCGAACAGCCGTTTCCCTACGAACTGTCGGAGCATCTCATCGACGTCCACAGCGTCAGCGCCCGCAAGCCGCTATTCCTCGATGAGAGCGCGCACGACTGGAAGCAGGTCCGGAGGGGCCGCGACCTGGGCTGGAACGGCGTGGCGCTCAAGACCTGCAAGACGCAGTCCGGCGCGCTGTTGTCGGCGTGTTGGGCGCACGCCCATGGACTGACGCTGATGGTGCAGGACCTCACCAATCCCATGCTCGCGCAGATTCCCCACTGCCTGCTGGCCGCCCACGTGCCGACGATTATGGGAGTGGAAACCAATGCGATGCAGTTCTACCCCGAATCCAGTGCCCCCGAGGCGAAGGTGCATCCGGGCCTCTACCAACGACGCAATGGCGTCGTGGATTTGGCGTCGGTCGCCGGAGCGGGCTTCGGATATCGGGTGGATGAAATCACCCGGACGCTCCCGGCCCAGCCGGCTTTCGAGTCCTGACGGGCTCGTGATTGTGGTGATGTCAGCTAAAATACGAAGGTCTTCGTTGACATCTACGAAAGAATTCGTATTTAAGGGCGCGTGCCTTCCAATCCAATCCCCCGACCCACAGAATCGGAGCTGCTGATTCTTCGGGCGCTGTGGCGTCTTGGCCCCAGCACCGTTCGCCAGGTCGTCGAAGAGCTCGGCGCCGACACCGGTTACACAACCGCGCTCAAGCTGCTCCAGATCATGACGGAGAAGGGGTTGGTGACCCGCGACGATTCGGCCCGAACCCACGTATTCACGCCGGCGGTCCCGGAGACCACGACCCAGCGGCAGTTGGTGGATGACCTGTTGGAACGGGCCTTTGGCGGCTCGGCCCAGAAACTGGTCCTGCACGCTTTGGCCGGGCGGAAGCCGTCCGCGGCTGAAGTCAGCGAACTGCGCCGGTTGCTCGACACCCTCGAAGGAAAATGACCATGAACCCAATCCTTGAACTCGTGCGCCATCCTGCGGCCAGCCGCTGGGGCGAAGTCCTGCTGCATTTTCTGTGGCAGGGAACTGCGGTCGCCGCGCTCCTGGCGGTCGGCCTGGCCCGGTTGCGTCACGCCACCGCCGCGACCCGTTACCAGCTCGCCTGCGCGGCGATGGGACTGATGGCCGTCCTGCCCGTGGCAACCTGGCTGGTCCTCGACGGCTCCGATTGGCTTCCCTTGGTCGCCGGTCCGGGCGGCTCGGGCACCATGGTTACCACGGCGTCGGGCGCTTCGCCCGGAATGGCGGCCGAAGCTCTCAATCTGCCGTGGCGAGGGGCTGTGATGCTGGTGTGGGTTCTCGGGGCGGCCGGGTTTGCGGTGCGCCTGATTGGCGGTTGGTGGCAGGCCCGGCGCCTCACTGAACGTAACGTCGTCCCGCTGGGCGAGCCGTGGGCTGGCCGGCTGCGGGACCTTGCTCGGCGCCTCGAGGTGTCCCGTCCGGTGCGGCTGCTGGAATCCGGCGTCATCAGCGCCCCGTTGGTGCTGGGCTGGCTTCGGCCGGTGTCCTCGTGCCCGTGGGAATGGTCGCGAGCCTGAGCCCCGGTGAAGTGGACGCAATCCTGGCCCATGAACTCGCCCACCTGCGCCGGCATGACTACTTGGTGAATCTGGGCCAGCGGGTGATCGAAGCGCTGCTGTTCTACCATCCCGCGGTCTGGTGGGTCTCGGAACGAATTCGCGCCGAACGCGAGAACTGCTGCGACGATCTGTCCGCGCAGGCCGTGGGCGATGGGCGCGTCGTTGCCCGGGCATTGGTCGCCTTGGCGGAGCGAAACGTTGGAATTCCCGCGCTGGCCCTCGCCGCGGATGGCGGCGCTTTGGGAGAGCGCGTGCGGCGCCTGCTCGGCGCTGAGTCCGTAGGCGGGCGGATCGGTCGTGGACGCTGGCTGCTCCGAGGAGTCGGGATGCTGCTGTTGGTGCTCGCCGGCGTCTGGGCGTTCTCGCAAGCCATGGCGCCCAAATTGTTCGTGGCGGTGGCGCGGCTTCGCTTGGAAGCGCCCTCGGTGGCCGGAGAACCCGGCAAGTCCGGAAGCTACGACCCCTACTTCATCCAGACGGAGTTTGAAGTAATCCGTTCGCAGAGCGTTCTACGTGAGGTGGCTGAGCGGTTTGGCTTGGCCAAGTCAGCGGAGGCGGGTTCGCCGCTGACACCGGAACAAGCCACAGCCTGGCTGCGGGAAAGGCTCCGCGTTACTCAATATCGCAATACGTCCTTGGTGGAGGTCCAAGTTGCCGCCGGGAATGCCCTGCTCGCGGCGGATCTCGCCAATGGGGTCGTTGACGTTTACCTCGCCCGGAGCAGGGCTCGGCGGTCGGAGAAGGGGATGAGGGAACGGGATATCATGGAACGGGCGGCTCAGGATCGCCGTAAGGAAGCGGAGGAAATCATGGCTGGTCGGCTGCAAATTGAGGAGGAGCTCGCGCGGTTGGCTCCGTTGGATCGCACGCGCAAGCAGCTCGGCGAGCGAGTCGATAGCATGCGGCGCGACTACGAAGCCCGCCGGGCGAGCTATGAGTCGTTGGCGGAGCGAATTCGTGAGCTGGGCTTGGCGCTTCAAACCACGGGTGGAGCCGGGGAAGTCATCGATGCGGCGGTGCCGCCGCTCCGCGCCCGCCGCTGGCGGCTGGTGCGAGATTGAAGGTCTGGCTCATTCTCCGCCCAACGACTGCACTACCCTTCGCCGCGACAAGCGGGGAGTGCTTTCGTCGGGGAGGCGTTGCATGCGCGCTAGACGCTGCCGTGCCGACAACTAGACTGGTCCCCGACATGTCCACGTCCCTGCCGCCTGAGTCCGCCGCCGCCGGAGCCCCGAAGAAAGTTAACCTGCGTCGTCCCGACGTCATGGAAGCCGTGTCGGCGCAGGTCGTCGCCCACTACCGAAGCCAGTTGGTGGAACAGATTCGCGCCAGCGGGGGAGTAATTTCGCAAGGCGACCTGACCGTGAAGTTGGCGAAGGAATTCGGCTTCTGCTACGGCGTGGAGCGGGCCATTGACCTTGCCTATGCGGCGAGGCGCGTCTTTCCGGAGCCAACCCGGATCTTTCTCCTGGGCGAAATCATCCACAATCCGGAGGTCAACGATCAGATCCGGAACTTGGGAATCGTCTCAATCCCGCCCAAGCCTACGGATGAGGAACTTGGGGCACTGACCCTGACCTCCGCTGATGTGGTGATCATCCCCGCCTTCGGCACGGAAGTGGCCACGCGGAGGCGTCTGGAGGCGATTGGATGCCAGACAGTGGATACCACCTGTGGCGACGTCATGAGCGTCTGGAAGCGCGTGCGCCAATACAGCAAGGACGGCGTTACGAGCATTATCCATGGCAAAGCCAAGCACGAGGAGACGAAGGCAACCACCTCCCAGGCGACGGCCAACGGCACCGGGCATTACTTGGTCGTGTTTGATTTGGGAGAGACAGATTTCGTCTGTGACTACATTACGAAAGGGGGGAATCGGGAGCAGTTCCTGGAAAAATTCCGGGGCGCGTATTCCCCGGGTTTTGACCCCGATTTTCACCTGGACGCAGTGGGGGTAGCCAACCAGACGACGATGCTTCGCGGTGAGACCGAGGAGGTTCAACGCCGTTTCCGCCGAGCCATGGAGACAAAGTATGGGAATAGCCTGTTGGGTGAACACTTCCGGGTGTTCGACACAATTTGTGGCGCGACCCAGGACCGGCAGGACGCCCTCCACAAGATGCTCCGCGAGCCCATGGATCTGCTGATCGTGGTTGGCGGCTACAACTCCTCGAACACCTCTCACCTCGCGGAAATGGGCGAAAAGGTGCTACCGACCTATTTCATCAAGAACGCCGCCAAGATGAAGTCCGCCGAGTGCATCCAGCACTGGAATCAGCACATATCCCAGGAGGTTGAGACGCCCCATTGGTATCCGCTGTCGGGGAAAGTTACGGTCGGCGTGACGGCGGGGCCAGCTGTCCCAACAACTTGATCGAAGACACGATCAAGCGGCTGTTTTCGTTACGGGCGATCCCGCTGCCCACTGTTTCCGTGCTGTGACCAAAGGGAATCTAGCGGTTCGCAACGAGATCGTGGATTAGCTTCAATTCCAGAGGCCGAAGCTGTTTCGGGTTAATTCCTTCGGCCATGACCCGTGCATCGCGAAGCTGGTGGTTTGCGGCAAGAATCGAGGAGTAGATCGCGCGGTGGTGGGCTTCCGACTCATTCCAATCGAGTTTCAGCGACTCGATCAAGCTCAGCGACTGTTCCAGCTTGTTTTTGCGGAGCAGGGCAAATGCCATGCCGATGGATAGGTTGGGCGAATTAGGATGGGCGCCAGCCAAGCGCTGGAATGTCTCGAGCGACCGGTCGACATTTTCGCCCCCAAGGAGGTCAAAATACGCTTGTTGGGCTTGTAGTTCGTCATCGCGGGGTTGAAGCCGGGCCAATGCCCTGCTGGCACGCTGTTCGAAATCGGCGAATGATTTGTCCGGGAGGTGGGCAAGGATGTTGTTCGCCGCGCTGAAAGCGTTTCTAGGCTCATCCAAAAGGCGGTTCCAAGCGTCCAACGCAATGTTGGTTTGACCTAGGGTCAGGGCATAATTGGCGATAAATGCCACCCGGTTCCACCTTGCCCCGGCACTTTCCAGGGCCGAGGCCAGCTGGGTCTTCACCTCGTCAGGCCTCCCGCGCTCGAACGCCAGCTTCGCCGCCGCGCAGGCAATCGCGTCTCCCGAGTGTTTCTTCCTGACGCTATCGATTAGCGACGTCGACTCGGCCCACTGTTTCTGGTCCGAAAGCAGCTCCAGTCTGGCAAGAAACAACGCCTCACTTGATCCGACACCCGCAGCCGGCAGCAATGCGTCTGCCCGAGCCGTTTCCTCATGCTGACGTAACCAGTCGGCGACTGCGATTAGGTCTGGCTCCGTGTGTTCTGAGGTAAGTAATGACGTAACCCTTTCCGCCAACATCAGCCGTCCGGTGGGCTGCAGGTTCCAGAGCACGCCAGCTCCCTCAAGCCGGTCAGCGAGCTGGGCGGCCCGGTGGGAAATAAGCGCTTCGGCCCGCACAATTCGCTCGGGGGCAGGCAGGCGATCGCTGGAAGCCAAGGCCTTAAGGGCGGCCACCCCGACGGGGCGCTCGTCAGCGGCGAGCAGGTTCAGTTCCGAAATGCCCGCAGTGACCTTCTCCGGAGCGGAGCCCCTCAGGTTAGCCAAGGCAAACACCAAGGCTGCCGTTGCCGAATTGGGATGGTTCCTGATGACTTCGGCGGCGCCAATTTCGGCTGCGGTCCACCG
>JBEISV010000642.1:0-2236 GCA_040375265.1 Verrucomicrobiales bacterium | reverse complement strand
TTCATGGCGCGCATCGTCATCCAAAACGCCCTGTTTGCCGTCGGCCCGTTCGGACGTCGCCGCGTGAGTGCGTTGCGGATGGCCTGGTGCACCTACACCGAGCCCGAACTGGCCCACACCGGCCTCACGGTGGCCGAGGCGGAGGCCGCCGGCATCGCCCTCGATACCTACACGCAGCCCTTCGACCGCGTGGACCGCGCCCTCACCGACTCCGACACAGACGGCTTCGTGCGGGTCCACACCCGCCGCGGCACCGACGAAATCCTCGGCGCCACGATTGTGGGCCACGCCGCCGGCGAACTGATCAGCGAACTTTCCGTGGCCATCACCGGCAAGGTCGGGCTCGGTCGCCTGGCTGCGGTCATCCACCCGTATCCGACGCGGGCCGAAGCGATCCGCACGTTGGGCGACCAATTCAACAAGACCCGGCTCACCCCGTCGGCCTCCGCGGTATTGAAGGCGCTGATCCGCTGGCGCAGGTAGACCGGGCCAGCCACTTGCACCGGCGGCTTGGCTTGCCAACATTTTCGACGCCGCACGAGGACGACCGCCACGCCGGACTTAGATGCTTGGCAGTTCGCGCTCGGAAGCCCTGGCAATCCAAACCCTAAAATCATCATGAATGAACTTAGCCCCGGACAGGTTGGCTGGTTCGACCTCACGGTCGAAAACGCAGAGGCGGTGAAGGACTTCTACCGCCAAGTGGTCGGTTGGAGTTCCCAACCGGTGGACATGGACGGTTACAACGACCATTGCATGGTCCCGCCGGGAACCGAAACCCCGGTCGCGGGCGTCCGCCACGCCCGAGGTTCAAACGCCAATCTGCCTGCGCAGTGGCTGATCTACATCACCGTGGCGGACCTCGACGCGAGCCTCCGCCAATGCCTCGCCTTGGGTGGGCAGGCCTTGACCCCGGTGCGGGAGGCCGGTTCGGGCCGGTTTGTGGTGATCCGCGATCCAGCGGGTGCCGCCTGCGCGCTGTATCAGAAAGTGGCTTCGGCCGAATGACTTGCCGCGGCGGCGGGCGAGGGCGTCGCTGGGGGTAAGTTTCCCGGCAAAGAGTTTGACGCCACAACATCCTGTGGGCTACGGATTGGACAGCTTCAACCGGTTGTGTGGTCCGGTTAAACTTATGCGTTGCCCCAAGTGCGGCTGTCAGGACGACAAGGTGATCGATTCGCGGGCTTCCCGCGAAGGTTCGGTCATCCGCCGGCGCCGGGAATGCCTCGGCTGCACGCAGCGGTTCACCACCTACGAGGAAATCGAGCACCAGGAGTTGGTCGTGGTGAAGCGCGACAGCCGGCGGGAAGCCTTTTCCAAGGAGAAGCTCCGGGCGGGCATCCAGCGGGCCTGCGACAAACGGCCGGTGGCACAGGAAACCATCGACGGGGCAGTGAGCCGGATCGTCGAGGAACTGGGCGAGCGCTTCGACCGCGAGGTGCCGGCCAAGGAGATTGGCGAACGGGTCATGCGGGAACTCCGGGCGATGGACGCCGTGGCCTATGTTCGCTTTGCGAGCATTTACCGCGAATTTGCCGAAGTGGGCGAATTCGTGGAGGAAATCAACCGGCTGGCTACCCTGCCGCCGGCGGATAAACGCCAGATGGCGCTGATTCCGGACGCGGAGGACTCACCCAAGTAATCGCATGATCGCCCTGCGCGAAGATTGTCTGTTGGTGGAGCAAGCCGGGGGCGGCTACCTGCCGTGCAGCGCCGCGGAGCTCAGCTTTGAGGTCGTCGGGGACACCAGCCTCGTGGATGGGGAGGTGCTCAAGCACGCGACCGCCGCCGTGATGCATTATTTCCGGCAGGAACTGGACCGGACCACGGTCACGTTGGCGGAATTTTCGGCGATGCTGACGAAGGTTTTGCAGGGCTTGGGCATCTCGGCGGAGGTCACCGGCCAAATGGGCCCCGGCGAACAGGTCCGGATCGCCGACCTCGGCGCACTGGCCGCGGAGGGTGGCATCGCCGGGGAGCTCGAGTTTTGCCAGCGGTTGCGGACGTTGCTGCGGGAGCAATTGGCCGCGGCGCCGACCCGGCTCGAGATTCTGGGACTTCGGATTTGCGTCAAACGCCTGACCGGGCGTAAGCACTGGTGCCCCACTTGCGAGAAGACCGCGGCGTGGATCCTGGAGATGATCCGGGGCTGGTATGCCCAGGAAGCCCCCTCCCGGCCTACGGCGTTGGTGGTCCGGTAACTTTTGTCGGCGCGGGGCGGCGGTGTCCGAGTCTG
>JBEISV010000670.1:0-1936 GCA_040375265.1 Verrucomicrobiales bacterium | reverse complement strand
GGCTAGCGTGCCCCGCGCGGCCGCCTGCACGCCCGGTTTCTGCGACGGGTCGCGCTCCAGAGCGAACGCCAGCGCCTTCGCGGTCGTGGCACCGAGATAGTGGTCGAACCACAGCTCCTTGGGGCCGCGGCCCCGGAGCTCGGCAAAAGCGGCGGCGCATTCGCGGCTGGCCAACAGAATCGTCTCCGGGGAACTGGCAAAGGCTAGGTGGGCGTCCATGACTTTGCACAGGCTGGAGACCACGTCCCGGCGGGCGTCGGTGTCCTCCGGCCTCGCATTCAGGACGATCCGGCGCAAGGCGAGGGCAACTTCGAAGGTCTTGAGCGACAACCCGGGTTGGACAAGTTCAAGGGCGGCTCCCCGGCGATCCACGAGGGCGGCTAGCGCCACCGTCCACCGGGTGTCCTGCGGGAATTGGGCGGTGCGTTCTTCGAGGCGGGCAATCCAACCGGACCAGAAGGCAAGCGGAGCCTTCTGGCTCCCGGTGGCGGTCCCCAGTTTTTGGCCCAACTGATCGCAGTCCGTCACCCATTGGCGAATCATCGCCAGATTGGTGTCCGAAGGCGGAAGGCTGGCGAAGTCGGCCTCCAGTTTCGCGGCGAGCGGGGCGAGCGCGGCGGCGGCGCCGGTTTCAAAACCTAACGGGGCGGCCTGGCGCGGGCGCGCGGTAAAAATGACGAAGCCGACGCCCAGCAGAAGCACCAGGCCGACCAAAACAACCGCCAGCCGGGGCCGTCGAAAGGTTTGGGTGGGGGCCGTTTCCGACTGGGCGATGGCCTGCTGCAGCGCGGCCGCTGTCTGGTAACGGCGATCCGGGTCGCTCTGCATCGCGGTGTGGACCACGGGATCTACCGCCGGACTCACGGCCGCGTTCAGTTTGGACGGCGGATCAAAGACGCCGCGGGGCAGTTTGCCGGTGAGCAGTTCGTAGCAGACCACCCCCACGCTGTAGAGGTCGCTCCGCGGATCTACCGCGGTGCCGGCAGCCTGCTCGGGGGCCGAGTATTCAAAAGTGCCGACGGCGACTCCGGTGTGCGTGAGCCGTTCCATCGGTCGGTCACCCAGCACGGCAATGCCGAAATCCGCCACCTTTACCGCACCATCCTCCGCCAGCAGAATGTTGGACGGCTTGATGTCCCGGTGGATGACGCCATGGGCGTGGGCCACTTCCAGGGCGGCACAAAGTTCCTTCACCAACCGGAGCGCCTCCAGCGGGGAGAGGGGGCCGCGTTTCATCCGGGCGCCCAGGTCCCCGCCCGCCACGAACTCCATGGAAAAGTAGAGGTGATCCGCCGCGCTCTGACCGAATTCGAAGACCGACAGGATGTTCGGGTGTCGCAGGCGGGCCATCGTTTTCGCCTCGCGCCGGAAGCGTTCGGCAAAAGCCTCGTTCGCGCCCAACTCCGGGGGCAGCAGCTTGATCGCGACCCGGCGGTCGAGGTCCAACTGGCGAGCCTCATAGACGGCTCCCATCCCGCCGCGTCCAATCAGCCGGACAATTTGGTGACGCGGCAATAGACCGCTCAATTCCGCCGGTGAGGGCGGTTCCCAAGCGGTCGGAGTGGGTGCGGGCGCGCGCAACCCTTCGGCCAATAGGCCGTCGAGGTTCAAGCCGTCGAGCGCTGGAGGGATTTCCGCCACCGTGTCACCCTACACTGCGCCAAAGGGCCGGGGGCGTGACAGGCGAAAAGTCGTCAAGGCAGGCGGTAAGCTTGCTCCCCGGCCGGTGGCCGGGCTGAATCCCCGGCCGTGACTTCATCGTTTCCAGCGACCCGGTGGTCAGTGGTCGCCGCCACCGCCGCCAGTGGCTACCAGACGGGCGGGCACACGGCCATGGGGGAACTGTGCGAGCTCTACTGGTATCCGATTTATGCCTACGCACGGAGGCGTGTTTTGGGTCCCGAGGATGCCGAGGATGCAACGCAGTCCTTCTTTC
>JBEISV010000001.1:0-62993 GCA_040375265.1 Verrucomicrobiales bacterium | reverse complement strand
GTGCTCGCGGAGAATCCGGAGCTGGCCGGAGTGAAAATCACCGTCCCGGCCAACTCGCTCTTCGACAACGACGGCAAGCGCGGCGGCCGCGTCGGCATCTCAATTGTCGATCCCACGCGCCTGCCCGAACCGCTGCCCGCTGGGTTGGAGCATCTGCTCGACATCACCGTGCAGTCGGACGGCGGGCAAAATTTTGACCGCCCTGTGCCGGCGTGTTTCCCCAATGTTCCGAACAGCGCCGGCTTTCCCCTCGCGCCAGGAGGGAAGGCAGCGCTCATGTCCTTCAACCACGACACGGGCAAATGGGAAACGGTGGGCACCATGACGGTGAGTGCGGACGGCAAGCTGGTCTGCACTGATCCCGGCGTCGGAATACGGCAACCCGGTTGGCATGGCTTCCAGGGACCGCCGCCCGTCACCCCACCCGGGGCGCCTCCGATCCCGCCCAACAAGCCTTTCGTCCCCGATGACGTGAATGACTGCAAGACCCGGACGGACCCCCGCTGCGTTGCCCGGTGCGACGATACAGGCCGGGCGGCGGAAAATGACTGCGACAAGGAGTTCAACGACAAGGTGGCCGGCGGACTGACCGCCGCCGGCTTGACGGCGGCAGGCGAGGCGCGTGACCGCTGCAAGGCGGCTGCCCGGGAAAGCCGGCGCAAATGCGCCGACAGCTGTGTCACGACCGTGTGCGGCGGTGGCGCGGGCGGTCCCGGCCCCAATGGCACCGGGGTGGTTCGCCATGCCCTCAGCGCGGCGGAGCAGGCCAGCGCCCTCATGGACCAGATCGGGGTCCGGCTGGCCGAAATCCGGCAGCAGGGCCGGGTGCCGTCGGCGGCCGAAGTCACCGAGATCAATGCCATCCTTGAACAGATCCGTCTGATCACGGGCCCCGACATTTCCGCTTTCTTCGCCCGAGCACAGGCGGAGGCGCTCGATCAGGCCGCGGCGAATGACGTCTATTCCTGGGGCGCACCGCCCTATCCGGTCTATCGCGCCGGTCTGGTGCTGGCGTCCCTGCGGCAAGTTGTCGCCGGTTTGCCGGAGACCAGCGTCCGGAGCTCGTTGGTGCGGGCGCTGACCGAACCTTACGGCCAGTATCAGGTGTTCACCCTGGCGAATTTCTTCGGGATCAACCTGCGGCCCACGGAGCGGATCGAAAACTGGTTCTATGACCCACGCACGCGGTCGGTGGGCCGGTCCGGCACCCGCCTGGGAAGTGGCGGACCCCGCGACGGACGCCTGCCCTCGTTTACGCTCGTGCCGCTGGTGGATCGGCCGGGCGAAACTGTGCCCCTGCTGCCGGCCTCGGCCGAGATTGAGCTGACTCTCCACACCGGCATCGGGGAGCCCCTCGCGGCCCGGCTCAATCAGATTGCCGATCTCATCGAGACGGCGGTGGACCAGGCCGACGGCCGAGACGTGGATCGCGACGGTCTGGCCGACTTGGCCGAATTCATCATCGGCACGCCGGCCCAGAATCCGGACACCGACGGCGACGGCATCCTCGATGGTGCCGAGCTGGACCAGGGACTGAACCCCTTGGATGGCCGCCCGATGGCCGTAGGGGTAATCGGCTCTGTGCCGCTGCCGGGCGAGGCAGTCGATGTGGCGGCCTTCAATGACCGCGCCGTGGTGGCCTTGGGCAGCGGTGGCGTTGGAGTCCTGGACGTAGCCAGCGGTCAGTTGGGCGTGCTGATCGCTCGCCTGCCGGCGCCGGGCGACGTCAAGGTGGTCGCGCTCAGCCAGGAATTCGCCGTGGCCGGGGGCGATTTTGCCGGCCTGCTGGTGTTCGATCCGCGGGATCCGACCGCCACCCTCCGCCAGATCGCCATTCGCGGGAACGTCACCGCGGCGGCGGTAGAAGGCGGCATCGCCTGGGTCGCGACCCAGGCCAATGAACTCCATTTGCTAGACCTCTCCACGGGGACGCCGCTCGGCACGGCGGCCCTGCCCGGAGCGGCCCTGGACGTGGCCCTGGAAGCCGGCCTCGCGTCCGTAGTGCTCAACAGCGAACTGATCACCTTCGAGTTCGTCGCCGGGGTGCTGGCGCGCCGGGGGCAGGTTGCCTTGAGTCTGAGCAGCCCGGACTTGGTCACCCGTCGCCGCCGGGTCTCCGTGGGGGACGGCGTGGCCCTGGTTACCGACTTGGACGGTTTCGCCCGCTTCGATCTCACGAACCCCGGCACGCCCGCGCTAATTTCAAGGTCCCAGGCCTATGGCCCGGCGTCGTTCAAGCAGATCCTGCCGAACGGTTCCGGCGCGGGCTTGGCGGTCGTGGGTGCGGCCCCGAATGCCGTCAACGCGGCCACCCACAACGTGCAGGTGTTCGACCTTCGCAATCCCGCGGTGAACAACGCCGCCGGGACGATTCTGACCACGCCCGGAGTCGCCCGGGCCGCCGCTCTCTACAACAACCTCGCCTACGTGGCCGATACCGCGGCCGGGCTCCAGATCGTCAATTACCTGGCAAGCGACACCGGCACCAATCCGCCGACGATCACCCTGCGGACTTCGTCGACCGAAGGCCGGGCCGAGGCGGGACAGTTGCTGCGGTTGCGGGCCTCCGTGACCGACGATGTGCAGGTGCGGCAGGTCGAGTTCTATCGCGACGGCCAACCCTTGGCAGTGGATGGCAACTTCCCCTTTGAAGTCGCCTTCAATGCGCCGCCGCTCACGGCCGTCCAAACGACGCTGCGGATTCGGGCCAAGGCGGTGGACACCGCCGGCAATGCGGCCTTCAGCGAGGAACTGACGCTGCAACTGGTGCCCGACGCCACGCCGCCACGCCTCGTTCGCACCGCGCCCGAAAGCAGCGCCTTGCTGCGCGAACTGAGCAGCGTGCTCGCGCTCTTCAGTGAGGCATTGGATCCGGCCACCGTTACCGAAACGTCGGTCCGGCTGCTGGCTCCCGGTCCCGACCAGGTGCTGGGCACGGAGGATGACCAGGCGGTGTCCGACCTCACCCGCGAACTTCGGGAGCAGCTCCCGCTGGTGGCGCTCAGCGCCGCCTCACCGTTGCCGCCCAGCGCCTACCGGTTGGTGCTGTCCCCCCCGCTGGCGGATTTGGCCGGCAATCCCCTGGCGGCTCCGGTCACGGTGGACTTGGTGGTCTTCGATCCAGCGGTGGACACCGACGGGGATGGCCTGCCGGACGATGTGGAGCGGCTGCTGGGCCTGGACCCGCTGAAGGCCGACTCCAACGGCAACGGCGTGCCCGACGGCGCCGAGGATCCCGACCGCGACGGCCTGACCTCCGCCTTCGAGATCGTCTTCGGCACCGATCCACGGCGGGTTGATTCGGACGACAACGGGGTCAACGACGGCGATGAAGATCGCGACCGCGATGGCCTGAGCGCCCGGCGGGAACTGGCCGCCGGCACCGATCCCTTGCGGGCAGACACCGACGGCGACGGTTGGCCCGACGAGGGCGAAGTCACCGGCGGCAGCGACCCGCTCAATCCGTTGTCCCGGCCCTTCGTCGGTGCGCTCGGAATTCCGCCCGTGGAACTGGTCGCGCCCGCCGCGGTGTTCGGACCCGGCAGCAGCTTTGGCCCAACTCTGGCCAATCCGCCGGTGGAAGTGATTGCTCCGGCCGCCGTGTTTGGCGAAGGCAGTGCTTTCGGCCCGACGCTGGCGAATCCGCCGCTGGAAGTCCTCGCCCCGGCCGCGGTGTTTGGGGCCGGCAGTGCCTTCGGCCCGACCCTGGCTAATCCGCCAGTCGAGGTGATCGCCCCGGCCGCCGTATTCGGGCCGGGCAGTGCCTTTGGTCCCACGCTGGCGAATCCGCCCGCGGAGGTCATCGCTCCTGCCGCGGTGTTCGGGGCTGGCAGTGCCTTCGGCCCGACCCTGGCGCAACCGCCCGTGGAAGTGCTCGCCCCCGCGGCCCGATTTGGCCCGGGGGGTGATTTTGGTCCCGTGCTCGCCCAACCGCCGGCCACCGTCGAATTCCTGTCCCAATGAACCGTTTGCCCCATTCCTTTACTCAAAACATGAAAGCCAAAACTCAACTCCTGGCGGCCATTCTCCTGGCCGTCTCCTCGCTGGCGCCCGCGTGGGCCCAGAACTTCGACGCCGGCAGCAACGGCGCCCTCGGCGCCCTCAACGTGGCCGACGCAGATGTGACCGTGGACCTGCCGCCGGACGGCCGGCTGCATTACACCACCGTCACCGTCGCGGCGGGGCGCACCCTGCGTTTCAACCGCAATGCCCTGAACACGCCCGTTTACCTGCTGGCGCAGGGCGACGTGGTGATTGATGGGGCCGTCAATGTCTCGGGGCGCCAGGCCCCGGGCTCTCCTCCCATCGGCGGAGCGGGTGGGCCCGGCGGCTTTGACGGGGGCAAACCCGGCTTTGGGGCCAGTTTCCCTCCGGGTGACGGCTATGGCCCCGGTGCAGGGGGTGCCGGCACTCAAGGTGGCGGTGCAGCGACAGCTGGCGGCGGGGGCTACGGCTCGGTGGCGGGAGGGGCCGGTTCCGCCTTCAAGGGTCAGCCCTACGGCAGTCCGCTGCTGATTCCGCTGATGGGCGGCTCCGGTGGCGGCGGCGACACCGGAACGCCTGGCAATGGCGGCGGCGGCGGCGGCGGGGCAATCTTGGTGGCGTCGAATACCCGCATCGCCGTGAACAGTGGCGGCCGAATTGACTCGCAAGGCGGCATATGGCGGGGCTCGTCACACAACGGCGGGTCTGGCGGGGCGATTCGCCTGTTGGCCCCGAAGGTGGAGGGCCGGGGAATCATCAACGTCGATGGCGGCGGTTCCGGCGGTGGCGACGGCCGCATCCGCGTGGACTGCCTCGACAAGACCGCGCTCACGCTCGCCTTTCAGCCGCTGAGCCAAACCACGGTGGGTGCGAACATGTTTGTCGCGCCCAGCGTGATTCCCCGCCTGGATCTCGTGAAAGCCGCCGGCAAAGACATACCGCTCGGCACCGGCAACACCGTGCAGGTGCAACTGCCCTTCAACTCCGACACGAACCAGACCGTCACGCTCCGCGCGCAGGACTTCAACGCCGACGTGCCCATCCGCCTGACGCTCACGCCCGACAGCGGTCCCCGCATCGTGATCGACACGAACATCGTGAACACGGCCCAAAATCCGGCCACGCTGGTCATCCCGGTCGGCCTGCCCGTGAACAACCTGATCACGATCCACGCCTGGACCCGCTGACGGTTCGGCGCCGCCCAGAGCTCCGCCGGCGTTGGCCCCGCGGCTGCATTGGCATTGCTGGCAAAGGATGAAGGGCCCCAACCAGATGGGCCGGCTCGTGGCCGCCGCTCTGGGCGCAATGCCCGGGCGGCGGCGCGCCTTGCCCTTCCTCAGGCGACGTGGCGTTTCCCCCGGAACGAGGACGCCGCCGGCTGCCGGCGGACAAGGCGCGGGAATCCCGGACGCTGAAATGAAAACGGGCGCGGATTGATCCGCGCCCGTGGCAATCCTGCCGGGTTCGAGTCCGCTTAGACTTCCAGCTTCGTCCACGCGGCATTGGCTTTGGACGACTTCACCACGGCCTCGATGAACGCCATGCCGCGGACGCCGTCCTCGATCTTCGGGAAGTCGAGCGTCGGATCGTCCTTGGCCAGCTTGCGGCCGTCCACGCGGGCACGGACGGCGCCGGCGAAGTTGCGGTAGATGTTCGCGAAGGCTTCCAGGTAACCCTCGGGGTGGGCTGGCGGGGTGCGGCCGGCGGCCTTGGCGATGTCGCTCAGGTAGCCGTTGGCCGTGCGGTAAACCTGCATCGGCTGGTCGGGCCACTTCACGAGCATCGTGTTGGGCTCGCGCTGATGCCATTCGAGGCCACCGAGTTCGCCATACACGCGGAGGTTCAGGTTGTTCTCCTCGCCCACGGAAATCTGCGAGGCATGGAGCACGCCCTTCGCGCCGCCCTTGAAGCGGAGCAGCACGTTGCCGTCGTCATCCAGCTTGCGGCCCTTCACGAAGGCGGTGAGGTCAGCGGCCAGTTCACTGATCTGCAATCCGGTAACGTATTCGGCGAGGTTCTCGGCGTGCGTGCCGATGTCGCCGATGCAGCCGGCGGCGCCGGAGCGTTTCGGATCGGTGCGCCAGGCGGCCTGCTTCTGGCCGCTCGCCTCGATGCGGGTGGCCAACCAACCCTGGGGGTATTCGACGACGACCTTTCGGATCTTGCCCAGCTTGCCGCTGGCAACGAGGTGGCGGGCTTCCTTGATGAGCGGGTAGCCGGTGTAGTTGTGGGTCAGGCCGTAAAGCAGGCCGGACTTCTTCACGAGCGCCTGCAGGGTCTTCGATTCGGCGAGGTCGAAGGTCGCCGGCTTGTCGCTGAGGACGTGGAAGCCGTTTTCGAGCGCCAGCTTGGCCGGCGGAAAGTGCATGTGGTTCGGCGTGACGATGGCGATGAAGTCCATCCGCTCTCCGACCGGGAGCGCGGCCTCGGCCTGGATCATTTCGGCAAAGCTGCCGTAGCAGCGGCCGGGCGGGAGGAACAGGTCCGCGCCGGAGGCCTTGGACTTCTCAGGATCGGAGCTGAAGGCGCCGCAGACGAGCTCGATCTGCCCGTCCATGTTGGCGGCGATGCGGTGGACCGCCCCGATGAAGGCGCCGCGCCCGCCGCCGACCATGCCGTAACGAATTTTGCGACTCATGACGTGTAACTGATGGTTTGAAACGTTCTGTTGTGTGCGGAAATCGCGGCGTTAATAGTCCCGACCGTATTTCGGGTCAACGAACGACTCGGTGCGCGCGGGTTTTAGCCCGCCACAAGGCGAAGGGTTCGCGCGCCGAAGAACGATCCTCCCACATGCTGGTCCACATTCTTAAATCGAAGATTCACCGCGCCTCGGTCACCGCCGCGAGCGTGGATTACGAAGGCAGCCTCACCATCGCCGAGGATCTCATCGAGGCCGCCGGGCTCGTTCCCTACGAGCGCATCCTGTGCAGCAACATGGCCAACGGCGCCCGGTGGGAAACCTACGTGATCAAGGGCCCGCGGGCCTCCGGAGCCATCGAGCTCAACGGTGCCGTCGCCCACCTCGGCAAACCCGGCGACCGCATCACCATCATGTCCTTCACGCAGATCGAGCAGCACCAGGCGTCCGCTTGGGCGCCCACGGTGATCGTGCTGGGCGAGGCCAACCGCATCGTCAACATCCGGGGAAAGTAGCCATGCCCATCTTCACGACCGGCCAACTCGCCGAAAAGCTCAACGGACAGGTCATCGGCGACCCCGCGCTTCCCCTGTCCGGATTCGCCCCGGCGGATAGCGCCAAGACCGGTGAACTGACCTTCGCCGAAAACGAAACCTACTTTGCCCGGGCCGACCAGAGCGCCGCGGCCGCGATCCTTGTAGCGGGACCGTTCGCCTCGACGAATAGCAAGACTCTGATTCAGGTGGCGAATGCCCGGGTGGCGTTCGCCCAGGTGTTGCCGCTGTTCTTTCCCGAGCCCGTGTTTGCGCCGGGCGTGCATCCGACCGCCGTCGTGGCCGCATCGGCACAGGTGGATCCCACCGCACACATCGGCCCGCAGTGTGTCGTGGGTGAGCGGGTGAAGATCGGTCCCGGCGTGGTCTTGCAGGCAGGCGATTTCGTCGGTGATGACTCGGTGCTGGGCGAGGGCACGCGGCTATTTCCCAACGTCACGCTCTACACCCGTTCCGTGCTCGGCCGCCGGGTGCGCATCCACGCCGGGACGGTCGTGGGGGCGGACGGTTTCGGTTACGTCTTCGACCAAGGACAACATCGCAAGGTGCCGCAAGTCGGCTCGGTGATCATCCATGACGACGTGGAGATCGGATCCAACGTGACCATTGATCGGGCGGCCCTCGGGGCCACGGTCATCGGCAAGGGCACCAAGATCGACAACCTCGTGCAGATCGCCCACAACGTAACCATCGGCGAGCACTGCATCATCGTGGCCCAAGTCGGCATCGCCGGTTCTACGAAGATCGGCAGCTACACGACTATCGCCGGCCAGGTCGGCATCACCGGTCATTTGCGAATCGGTGACAAGGTGACCATCGCCGCCCAGTCGGGCGTGATGAATCACATCCCCGAAGGCCAGAAGTGGATGGGTTCCCCAGCCCAGCCGGACCGGGTCGCCAAGCGCCAACTCCTCGCGGTCGAACGGCTGCCGGAATTGCTCCGGCGGGTCAGCGAGCTGGAGAAACGCTTGGGCGAAGCCGAGCCGGACGCCGCGGACTGAACTTCCGCCGTGGCGGGCGCGGCAGGCGTTCATCGCAGGCTGAGGTTGGAAAAACAAAAAGGGCCGGACGTGCGTCCGGCCCTGTTCGTTGTGGAACCGGGAAATTCCCGGTCACCGCTTACTGATACTTGATGACCAGTTTGCCGCCTTCGATCTTCACGCTGCTGATCGTAACCGACGGCGTGATGGTCAGGAAGCCGCTGGCGCCGGTGGCCGGCAGGTCCGCGGTGATGGTCTTGCCGGTCGCATCAATAACCACGCCGGTGAGCTGGCTGCCGCCCAAGCCGCTAGGCGGCGTGGTGGAAACCGTCGGGCCGGCGGGAACCGCGGTCGGCACGAGCTGGATGGCGTTGATCGGGGCGCGAGCCGGGCTGCCGGTGCCCTGCGGGGCGGCCGACGTGGCTTCAATGGTGATCGCGCCAGCCTTGAGGGCGGAGAACACCATGTAGGTGCCTGCCGCGTGGGTCGCACCGGCAACAACCTCCTGATAGGTGGAGGGATTGGCCGGGGACTTCGCGAGCACGTATGGCTTGAGCACGGTGCCGGTGGGGCTGACCACGCGGTAACCACCGCCACGACCCGCAACGCCGCCCAGGGCATAGACGTAAACGTCATAGCCACCGGCCGTCAGTGCGTCGGGAATGCCGGCGATGTTCACCTTGGTGGTGGTCGCGGCTTCGGTGTCGAGATAACCGGTCAGCAGGGTCAGGTTGCCTTCGGCAAAGGTGTTGTTTTCTTCGCCGCTGCCGGTGGAGGACCACGTATTATTGGAATCCCAAGTGACCGTCACCGAGGTGGAACCCGCGGTGTCCGTCTTGGCGCCGAACGGAACCGGATTGCCTTCGCCGTCGAGCGGGGTCGCGGCGCCCGAGAGGTTGTTCCAGTTCGCCTGGGCCACCGCGGGAACGCCTGCAACAACGTCAGCAGCCAAGGCCGAACCGGGAGGTTCGGCGGCAACGGGCTCATCGGCACCGAAGTTCAGACCGACCTTGATCGGGTTGATCTTGAAGGTGCCCTGGTCAACCACCGTGGTGCCCAGGGTGTCCTTGGCGGTGATGACGTAGCTGTGGGTGGCACCCAGCGCGAGGGCAGAGCTGGCCGTGTGGGTGAAGTCGGTGGCGTCACCGGACTTGACCGCGGTCAGGGGAGCGTCCTTGCCGTTGATCGTCAGCTTGGTGGCTGCCGGGTCAACGATCGAGGCACCCTTGTCCGTCGCACGGAAGCTGAAGGATCCGAGACCGGGATTAACCGCGGAAAGGAACAGCTTGTCGGAGCCGGTAACCGTGGTGCCGAGCGTCACTTCAGCGGTTTCGGTAGGCGACTTGCCGAACACGAGCGCGTGGGCGCCGAGGCCGCCCCAGCCCTTCTGACCGGCCTGGCCGGGACCGTTGTCACCGTCATTGATGGCCATGCCGAGGCCAAACTTGGTGCCGACCGTCAGCGGTGGCGTCAGGCCGAGGGCCGCAGCGGGCAGCTTGATTTCATAGGTCGTCTTCTTGGTCGCAGCGTCGCGGGTAACGATGGCTTCGGTCGCGCAGTTGCACTCCGCGCTCCCGCCGGGACCGGCTTCGTGCATGATGACCACGTCGGTGGTCGCGCCTTCGATGCCGCCGAGGGCGTAGTTGTAAAGGGCGATCTGCTGGGTGCGGTCGCCGCTGGCCACCATCAACTGGATCGAGTCGCCGTTCCACGCGCTATTCGCGGAATTCTCATGGTAGTCGTCGGTCACGACGAAGCCGAAGTAGACGTTGTCGGCATCATAGACGACCTGCACGGCCGACGTCTGGTCATCCGGTCCGGACCAAGTGCCGCCTGAGTATTGCTCGAACAGCACATAGTTGGGGCTGGCAACGGCCGGGTTTGAGCCGGAACCCTTGGGCACTGCAAACTTGGGATCGGCCAGAACCGGCGCACCGGTCCACTCACCGAGGTTGCCGTCGAGGGTGATCGTCTTGGTGGTCTTCAGCGCGGTGTAGTATTCCTTGCCCGGCTCAATGTCATTGCCCTTGGACAGGGTGATTTCCGCCGTTTCGGAGGGTGACTTGCCGAATACGAGCGCATGGGCGCCGAGACCGCCCCAGCCCTTTTGGCCGGCTTGCCCGGGACCGTTGTCACCGTCGTTGATCGCCATGCCGAGACCGAACTTGGGGCCACCACGCAGGGAGGTCAGTCCGACAGCGGCCTTGGGCAGCTTGATTTCGTAAGTGGTCTTCTTGGTGACCTCATTGCGTTTGACGACGGCTTCGGTCGCGCAATTGCACTCTTCCGTGCCCGCAGGACCGGCTTCGTGCATGATGATCACGTCGGTTGTGGCGCCTTCGATGCCGCCGAGGGCATAGTTATAGAGAGCCACTTGGGAGGCGCGGTCCCCGCTGGCGATCATCAACTGGATGGAGTCACCGTTCCAGGCGCTGTTCGCGGAGTTTTCGTGATAGTCATCCGTCACCACGAAACCGAAATAAACGTTGTCGGCATCGTAAACCACCTGCACCGCCGAGGTCTGGTCGTCCGGGCCGGACCACGTGCCACCCGAATATTGCTCGAAGAGCACATAGTTGGGGTTTTCGGCAGTCGAACCGGAGCCCTTGGGCACCGCGAACTTGGGGTCGGCCAGAATCGGAACGCCGGACCACTCCCCAAGCTCACCGTCCAAGACGATGGGAGCCGGAGCGTGGACGACCGTGTAGAACTCTTTGGTGGGTTCTATGTCATTCTTGGCGAAAGCGGACATTCCGCCGAGGCAGAATGCCAGCGTGGCCAAGGCTGGTTTGAGGTTTAGTTTCATGATTTCGTTCGTCGGAAGAGCTACTTGGGACAATGAGGGGCTCTTGTCCTCGACCTTTTTCAACGGAGGGGTCAAATCCACAAGACTTTTCTCCGACGACGACGGGATTTTTTTGGGTGAGTCGCCGGCTGGGTGGGGTGAGCGGGTGAAATCACGGGGTGAGCGGGCGGCGATTTTGGCTGGCCGACGGCGTTCCCACCCCGGAATCTTCGCTGAAATGCACCCTCGTTCTGCCGCGCTCGTCGCCAGCATGGCTCTTTGGGCCGGGCGACTCCCTGCGGCCATCACGCTGACGCCCGCAGGTTACGAGGTGCATCCCGGGGACAACATCCAAGAGGCGGTCCAACTGGCTGCGGCCAACCCCACAAACAAGGTGGTGCGGGTCCTCGCCGGAGAGTATCGGCCGGCGGCCAAACAGCAGGCGCTGGTGTGGTTCAATCGGATGCACGATGGCGTGCGGCTCGAAGCGGCCGGTCCGGTAACCCTGTCGGCCGCCAATCCGCAACTGGCCCTGCCGTCCGACGCGGGCTACCCCGCCGTGGTCAACCACGTTGTCTATTTCGGCGACGGGATCTCCACCAACACCGTGCTGAAGGGGTTTCGCATCACCGGCGCGAACAGTTTCCTCACCAAGGCCAAGACCCGGGAACTCGAACCGGACCGGACGATTCCCAAGAATCTATTTTTCTACTCCGACGGCGGGGCGATCAAGGTGTTTGGCCGGTCGTATCCGACGCTCTTGGACATCGAAATGGAGGACAACTTCACCAGTCCCTGTGGCGCGGGCCTTTCAATCCAGCACGAGGGGCACAAGCAGGGTGCGGTAGTGATCGAGAATTGCCGCTTCATCAACAACCGGGCGCAGGGCACCGGGTCCGCCCTCGACCTCCTCCCGGGCAGTGCGGCCCGGCTGAACAACTGCCTGTTCGTGCGCAACATCTCGAACATGGGCGATGATCCGGTGGCGAAGGCGTCCGGTGAACGGCCGTTCGTGAACAACGGCGCAGTGACCACGTTCTGGAAGTCTCACGCCGAGTTCCGGAATTGCACCTTCACGGGCAATCGCAACGGGGTGGACGACATGGGCGGGGCCAGCACTTACCTGAACTGCATCTTCGCGGACAACACGCTCGAAGGCGGCCTCAAGGGGCATGCGCGCTACGAACTCGCGGTGAACGCCGGCGCGTCCGTCAGGGGCTGCGTGTTCACCGGCAAGATCATCGACGTCCAACAGAAGGTGTCGGCGACCGAGAATCTCCTGTCGGCCCCGCCGCCACGGTTCGATGCGGATTTCGTCCCGGCCGCACCGGAATACGCCCACGCTGGCTACCGGCCGGTCGGCGTCGCGAAACCGGCAGCCGGGAAGCAGCCCTGATCAGCGGGGCTCGGTAATCGTGAGCCGGGAATTGGCCGCGAGGCCGGCCGTGACCACCTGGGTCTTGCCCGACGGCCAAAGGACCTCGATCTGCTCCACCTTCCCGTTGTCACCCAAGCCGAAATACAGCGGCAGCAACCCCTGCGCGAGGTAGCCCGTCTTCCCGTCGTGGTAGCGGGTGTAGGTTTTCGCGCCGCTCCGGACCTTCACGGTGGCGCCGAGGCCGTCGCGGTTGGACGTGGTGCCGACGAGCTTCACCGCGAGATAGAGGACCGGCTGTTTCGCGGCCAAATCGCTGACCAGCACCATCGGGCGGTCATTCCATTCGCCAGTCACCAGGTCCAGGTCGCCGTCGTCATCCAGATCGAAGGCCACCGAGCCTCGCGTGCTGGTGGTGCCCAACACACTCAGAAGCCCCTTTTTGCCACGGCTCAGCGGATGCCGTCGGTCCTCGCCGGAAGCATCGAGGGTGAAGAATTCTTTCTCGATGCGGTTGTCTTTTCTCGGTTCGACGCCCACGACGAACTCGCTGTCCACGAACCGTTGGCCTCCCTCGTTGAGCAGCACGGAATTGGCCGCATACCGCAGCGGATAGCCCATGCCGGCGGTCACGAAGGCGTCCTCGTAGCCATCCGCGTTCAGGTCGGCCACCGTCACGCCCCAAGGCCAATAGGTTTCCGCGCCCAACTTCCCAGAAACCTCGACGAAGCGGCCTTGGCCTTGGTTCTGGTAAAACGCATTCCCGAGCACGCAGTTGGTCGCGCTCAGCTTGGTGATCGGCGTCCAATCCGCGGCGCACCAGACGTCGCTCTTTTCCTTTTCGAAACGCGCGCTGAAATTCTTTTCCCCGGCCTTGATCTGGAGCGACGTCATGTCCGAGTGCATGTCGGTCACGTAGAGGTCCATCAGGCCGTCGAGGTTGTAGTCGAAGAACTTGACGCCCATCGCGCCCCACGGCGTCTTCGGGAAGTAAGCTGCGGTCTTTTCCACAAACCGTTGGCCGCGGTCGTTTTCGTAAAACCGGTCCTCGCCCGACATGCTGAGGACGTAGAGGTCCGGGTAACCGTCCTGGTTCAGGTCGCAGAAGGTCGCGTCGCCGCTCCAGCCACGGTGCTCCAGGTTCATCTTGGCCGACACGTCCTCGAACTTCCCGCCGCCGAGGTTCCGGTAGAGGAGACTGCGTTCGCTCCGCTCGGGAAACTGCCAGCTTTGGAACGCATCCGGCCGACCGAGGTAGAAGCCGCCGCGGCCCTTTTCGTTCCGGGTGTAGCTGCCCACATTGGTCACGAACAGGTCCAGCAAACCGTCGCGGTCAAAGTCGAAGAAGACCGCGCCCGACGAATGCGTCGGCCGGCCCGCGTTGAGCCCGGACGCCGCGGTGATGTTCTGGAACTTGCCGCCGCCGAGGTTCTTGAACAGCGAATTGCCGGTGCGGACCGACGTGACCAGCAGTTCCGGCAAACCGTCGTTGTCGAGATCCGCAAACGCCGCCGCGACACTGATCTTATCCGCCAGGCCCACGCCCGCCTGCGCGGTGATGTCCTCAAACTTGCCGCCGCCGAGGTTGCGCCAAAGCTGGCTCGCCCCGAGCTGGTTCACGAAATAGAGGTCCGTCCGCCCGTCACCGTCCACGTCAGCGGCGGCCAGGCCGTTGCCGTGATCGTAATGCACGGCGAGGTAATTCTTGGCGGCGTCATCCACCGGCTGATGCTCGAACGTGATGCCGCTTTCCGCGCGCCGGTCGGTGAACTGGAAGTTGTGAACCGTGCGCCAGCCCTTGGCGGCCTCAATTTGCCGTGCGCGGTTTTCCTCCAACGCCTGCACGGTGCTGGCCCGCAGGCCCAACGGATCGACGACTTGCTTTCCGGCCGGTCCCTCGGCGGCCAACACGGCCGAGACGGGCAGCAGCGCGATCGCGACAACGTAACCGGGAAGGCGGAAGGGCAAGTTGGAGTTCATGGTCAGGAATCAGTTGGGTGGCAAGCTGAGGGGGGGAGTCTGGCCGAGGGCGACACGGAAACCGACAAAGTGAATGCCGTTGGACGGCGACATCATGAAGCGGCTGGACGCCCGGCCGAACTGGGCGTCCTGGTTCCATCCGCCGCCCTTGAAGAGCTTGTATTTGCTCGTCGGCGGGCCGACCGGATCCGTCAGCGGCTGGGCCGGATAGGCGGCAAACCAGTCGAAGCACCATTCCCAGACGTTGCCGTGCATGTCGTGCAGTCCCCAGGCGTTGGGCTGCTTCTGACCGATCGGATGGGTCATCGCATCGCTGTTCTCACCGGTCCACGCGAAGGCGTCGGCTTGGTCGGGATTGTCGCCAAAGTGAAACTGGTTGGTCGCGCCGGCCCGGCAGGCGTATTCCCACTCGGACTCGTAGGGCAGTCGGTAAACGTAGCCGTCCGGCAACCGTCCGGCGGCGCGTTCGCGTTGAGTCACGGCCGCGCAATAGTTGCTGGCGTCGAGGAACGAGACCTTCTCGACGGGCAGGCTGAGGTCATTGGTGAAGTGGCTCGGGTTCCGTCCCATCAGCGAGAGGAACTCGCCCTGGGTCACCTCGTATTTCCCGATCCAATAGTCGCGGGTGATCGTGACCGGAAACTTGATCCGCTGGAACGTGCCCGCACGGATGGGCACCATGTTGGTCAGCGGCACCAATTCGGACCGCGGCGGTGCGGCCGGCTTCCGGTCGCACGCCGTGAGCAGGCCCGCGGCAGCCAAGGCCACCAGCCAACCCCATTTCGTCGCCGCGTTCGCGGAGCACCGCTTGCTGTTCATGGTTTGAATTCCACCCGAAGTTCCCGCTCGGCGCCGTTCAAGTTCACCGACTGCTCTCGGCCTCCCGGCCAGCGAACCCAGAGCGCGACCGGCGGCTCCGCCGAACCCAGGACCTGCGTCGCCGCGTCCTGCGACCAGTAACCGGTGCCCGCCGACACGCTGCGAACCGGGCCGAGCGTTCCATCCGCGCGCTTCAGCCGCAACTGCGCGCCGATGCCGTCGGGATTTCCGGCGAGGCCGGCCAGCGAAACCCGCAGCCCGGGCTTCGCCGTGCGGTTCGCGTAAAGCTGGGTGGCGCCGTTGTTTTGCGAGACCGCGACGTCCAGCCGCCCGTCATGGTTGAAGTCCACCAGGGCGGCCCCGCGCTGTTCGCCGAGCACCCGGACGCCGGTTGCCTCGGCCTCCAAGGCGGCAAATTGCCCGTTGCCCAACCCGCGCAGCCACAGGCCGCGGCCATTGTCGTCACGGGCCATGTCAGTCGCCGTGCCGAAGAAATTCTGGGAGCAGAACAAGTCCTCGATGCCGTCGCCGTTCACGTCGCCCACATTCACCGAGAACATCGGTGCCAACTGGGCCACGGCCGGCAGAGCGACGGCTTCAAAGCGCCCGCCGCGGTTGAGGAACACGGCCGATTCGAGCCGCTTGGCCTCGACGAACTTCGCGGTGTCGAATTGCGTTCCCAGGATCGTCCGCAACGTGGCCTGACCAAAGGCTTCGTGCGTCGGGAACTGGTCGGTCAGCCGGGGAAACCCGCGTTCCAGCCAAGTGCGATCATGGACCGGAAACCAGTCGGCGCCCGCGGACCACGCCTCGATCAACTGGCCCACGCCGTCACCGTTCCATTCGCCGTAGTAAGCCCGGCACGTGGTGGGCAGGTTCAATTCGTAAACCGTGTTGCGTCCCCAGTTGCCCGCCGCGAGGTCCAATCGTCCGTCGCCGTCGAAATCGCCCGCCGCCACGCCCGTCCACCACCCCGTGAAATCGGCCAGGCCCCACGCGGCGGTGACGTCCCGGAAGCGGCCAGACTCGTTGCGGAACACCTTCACCGGTCCCCATTCGAGCGCGAGCGCGAGGTCCGCCGCGCCGTCGCCGTCCAAATCCGCGAACGTCGCACCGCTCACCAAACCCACGGCCTTGAAGGGTTCGCTGGCCGCCGCCGAGACCACAAGCCGGCCGACTTCGTTGAGCCAGATGGCCGACGACACGGCTTCCGGATAATGGTCGGGCCGGAAGCGTCCGCCCGCGAACACATCGAGGTCGCCGTCACCATCCACGTCCGCCAACGCCAGGGCGCCAAGGCTGGCGAGGCCGGCCGGGAGACGTTGCGCGGCGGCGGGCTGGGCCGGGTCCAGCACCATGATTTCAGATTCGCCCGGGGTGGTGCGTTCGTAGTTGGCGACCGCGGCGAGCACCCGTCGCCCGCCATGGCCGTCGGGCCAACCGATCAGCGAACCTTGGTCCCCTTCCGCCACAGGGAAGCCCGGCAGCTTCAGGAAGCTACGGCCCTGATCATTGCGATACACGGCCGGCGAACCGCCTTTGCCAGCGCCGATCAGCAGGTCTTCCCAGCCGTCGCCATCCACATCAAACCAGCTCACGCCCGGCCCCAGCCGACTAAGCCGCTTCGGCAGCATGGCTTGCCGCGACCAGTCATCGAAGGCTTCCTCGGAATGCACGTGGCCAATCAGCCCGCTAACGTCCTCAAACATCGGCGCCGGCTTCGCTTCGGTCGGCGGATTCGCCGCAACCGCTCCGGCTTCGTCGATTTCATAAACGTGGTTCGGCAGCACATTAGTGACGATGCTTTCGCGACCACTGCGCCAGCAAACTTCGAGCCGCTGGGGTTGACCATCGGGCGCGGCAAACGGGCGAACCGCTTGGTCGCCTGAAAGGTAACGGCCGCCGCTGATCATCTCCTGCGACTGCGTCAGCCGGGCGCCGACCAACCGTAGGCGGGCGCCCACGCCGGCGCCGTTTGGGGCCGCGCCCTTGAGCCGGACCGCGAGGCGCGCACCCGGCGCATCATTGCGATACACTCCGGCCTCGGCGTTCAGGTTGTTCACTACCAGGTCGAGGTCGCCGTCGTTGTCGAGGTCGCCCTGTGCGGTGCCGTAGGAAATGCCGACCTGCGCAAAACCCCAGGCCTCGCCCGCGGGTTCGAAACGCCCGTCACCCAGGTTGCGGAAGGCCCCGTTCGGCGTCCGCCAACCGGGATGGAACTGCATCGATCGCTTCAACTGCGCGTCGGTGAGCTTGCGTCGGCCGTCCTTGATGACGTTGTGGCTGTCCTGGTCCATCACGTCGAACTCGAAGCCGTTCGTCACGAGGATGTCCTCGAACCCGTCCAGGTCCACGTCGAGCAGGAGCGAGGTCCAGGTCCAATCCGTCGCGGCGACGCCAGCCATCAGCGCCGTTTCAACGAAGGAACCGTCGGGCCGGCCGAAGAACAGCGTGTTGCGGTTGAACTGGGGCCGCTCTTCCGGGCGTTCGGCGTCGGCCAACAGCGGTCGGTCCCGCATGAGCTGAGTCAGACGCTTCGCGTGCCGGCGGGCCAGCATGTCCACGACGAAGAAATCGTCCCAGCCGTCGCGGTTCAGGTCCCCGAAATCCACGCCCATCGACGACCGGCTCGTGTGTCGAAGCCGCCGCGTGTCGAGCGCCCGGAACTGTCCCTTGCCCGTGTTGATCCAGATCCGGTCCGGCGACGTGTTGTCGTTGCAGACATACAGATCGGGCAGTCCGTCGCGGTTCAGGTCCCGGAACATCGCCGCCAAGCCCCAGTCGCGGAACGGCGGGATCGGCTTCCCGGTTTCGTCCTGATACGTCCCCGGCTCGTTTTCGATGGGCGTGAAGCGGCCGCCGCCTTCGTTGCGGTAGAAGCCGTGGACCTCCGGCAGTTCGCGCACGCGCCCATCCGCCAACGCCTCGAAGCGGCCCTTCCAGCGGGGCGACCGGGCCGATTCGCCGTTCACCTTGGACACCTCCCACTGGTCCCCGCGCCGGGCCACGGCGAACTTCGTCGTCGGGTCGGACAGCATCATCACGTCGATGAAATGCGGGCAGTAAAGGTCGAGGTCGCCGTCACCGTCGATGTCGGCCAGCGCGAGCGAGGTGGCGCTGGCGGTGCGGGAGAGGCCGGAATCCTTCCGTTCGGCCCAGGTCCCCTTCCCGTCGTTCAGAAACAGGCGGGTGCCGGCGGCGATCCCGTTCACTAGCAAGTCGAGGTCGGCGTCCCCGTCCACGTCGGCCAATGTCGCGCCGGTGGAAAACTGTTCCGCGCAGGCCGCGTCGCCGAGGGGCAGTTCGCGGAACTTCCAGTCCCCGAGGTTGCGGAACAGCCGGTTCGGCCCCTGCAAATTGCACAGGTAAACGTCGGGCCGACCGTCGGCATCCACGTCGCCGATCGCGACCCCGGCGCCGTTGTGGGCCACCGCGTTGGTCAGGAAGGCATCGCCGGCGAGGGTGTTGGTAAACGTCAGGCCGGTAGCCGTGCCCGGCAGAACTGTGAAGCCCACCTTGCCCGTCCCCACCGGCCGGACCGGCGCGCTGCGAAAGCCGGCGCCGGCCGTCCATTGCAGGTCGCCCGCGGCCCGGCACGAGACGCCCAAGCCAAGGGTCAAACCGACGATGGGGAGAAGCCGACGCACCGTTTGAGGCAAACAGGGGCCTTCCGGCGCGTCAACCGCCGGGCCGTGATTCCGGCCAACGGCGGACTTCAGTTGCCGCCGGACGGGATACGTGGCGGAAAGGCCGCACCATCTGGCTATGTCAGTCCCGGAGTTCCTTCTACGCATCGCGGCGCTGATCGTCCTGGGCGGGTATTTGCTCCGACGACGCCATCAGCGGGCCAAGGACACTCCCCGCGGCCCGGATGACGCCTCACGGTGGATTGGCCATCCGCTGGACGTCCAAACCTTGAGCGCTCACCTCGCGGAGGTTCGACGGAACTACATCCGGACTTTTGCTCCCACGCGAACGCGGAAAAGCGACGGGCCCGATCTCCTGGCGCGGTCCCGCCAGACCGTGCGAAGTCGGGCCTATTTCCGACGACGCACTCCGGATCCCAACTTGCCGGGCAATCTTGCGGACTCCGCGGATCCGGCGGACCAGGCTCAGGGCGAGCAGTGATCCACCGTCGTGGCCGAATGCGCCCAATGGCCGTGCGCTCTCGCCACGCAGGGGGAATTGGAGCGACACTTTCACACGCCGCCGCTTAACCACGGAGAGCAGCGAAAACCTGCCTTTGGGTTGGAATCTACGTGCCTGCCGTTGGGAACTGGCGCGATGCTGCCCTGATAGGCGACCTGTCCAGCCAGTGGGATGCAGCGGCAGGCGTTTCCTCGTGCCCCTTTGAACGAACCTTTTACATTCCTCTCACAACTTCCTGACAACCTACGCAGCCAACCGTCAGACACTTGAAGCCATGAAAAGCCTTCGCCAAATCATCACCGTTATTTGCCTCGGCGCTGCTTTCATCGCTGACGCTGCCGAACAATCCACTGCCACAGCCAAAATTGCGGTCAATCAACCAACCGCCGCCGATCAGCAATTGCTCCAAGGAACTTGGGAGGGAGTCATGGTGGGCCAGGAGAAGGACGGCAAAATCACCATCACGCTCACCGACAATTCACTGCATTTTCACCGGGACACGAACTTTTGGTTCGAGACGACAATCACACTGCCTGCAGGCAAACACCCCAAGCAGTTGCACGCCACCATCAAAGGTTGTCCACCGTCACAGGCCAGCAGCATCGGCCAAGTTGTCCGAGCCTTCTACAAGATTGAGGACGGGACCTTGACCCTGGCCACGATGGGTGACGACGCCGAAGAGACGCCGAAGGGCTTTGAAGCCGCTGGGACTCGCTACGAACTCCGGAAGATTCAGTCTCAAAGGAAGAATGCCGAATCGCCCAAAACCAAATGAACCGGAAACGCCAACCCTACGCGGCAGCGCAATTGGCCATCGCGCTCCGGTTGGGTGCGGCGTGAAACATGAGATCACGCCCGCCCTCACACTTCACAGGCACGGCCTTCTACGCGGCGCCAATGCCGGGGCGGGATCAACTGCGCACGGTGTCGGTGCGTTTCTTGAAAGCTGTGCCAACTTGGCGGCCAGCCGTCGCTCCGCGACGAAAGGCGGGGGCGGTCTGTTCCGTGGATTGAAGGCCACGACTACCTGCGGAACCTTGGTCCACCAGGGACCGACGGGCGCCACCGCTTAGCTCCGGAGCGCGGTGGGGAACTATTGGGTTGAGACTGGAAAATGACGTTCAAGTAGCTGAACGTCGGCCTGATGTTTCCGAGGCTCGTTTGGCTCTCAACATTTGGAAACCGATTGGCTAATCATGCAGGCGGAAGTAGACCCGCATGAAAAAGCGACGGAAGCACGTGGTTATCGCAATCATCGTCTCCTGTGTCGTGGGAATGATGACTTGGGTGGATTCTGGTCACGCGAGAATTCCAATCCTTCTTGCTCCATTCTTTGCGCTCAACCGGGCGATGAATCCTGAGCTGGTGGTCAGTGTCGGGGAAGTCCTTGGCGAGAACAGCCATGCGAATGCCCACGCCGTTTCCGGACAATTTGGCGTCCCAGAACTTCGAAAGCTCGTGGACCTTGTAAACTCGGAAGCGTTTCAACGCCCTCTGACCAACTACAACTGCGGCGATCCCGTTCCAAAGCTCAAGTTTCAGGCGACGTTGTATCGCGCTAGCCGAGCCTATGCCGGTGCGCGGCGGGTTGAACTGAGGCACGAACCCGCGTTGAACTTCGCCGGGACTGAGCGTTGTTTGAATTCCGGGCTCAGTTTTCTGGTGGAGCAGGCCTTTGCCCAGATTGACCCCAGCCCCGAAGGCGCTTCGTCCTACCGGACGACAAGGGAACCGCACTGCGATTGTTCCAAGCGGGACGAAAATGGAGAGTGGGTTACGTTCCCGGGGCCGGACATCAATCTTTGGTGAATCGGAAGACGGTCGCGCTAACGGCACCGAAAAATGAAAAAGCCGGCAGTCATGCTGCCGGCGTTTTGCTTTCCGCGTTGGCCTTCCCGGCCACCGCTCAGGCGCCGAACTTGTCGAACATCTTCGCATTGGCCTGCATGTGGCGGATCAGATACTTCGCCTCCATCACGCCCAGCGAGCCGAGGTTCGCGCCGGTCTCGGTGAAGCGGTCCAGCTTGTCGTTGCCACAGCTCGCGGAGTGCAGCAGCACGGGCTGCGGATGCCACGAGTGGCCCTTGAGCGCGCACGGGGTCGAGTGGTCGCCGGTGATGGCGAGCACGTCGGGCTTGCGGGCGAGCAGCACGGGCAGCGCGGAGTCGAACTCCTCGATCGCCTTCACCTTGGCGGCGAAGTTGCCGTCCTCGCCGGCCTTGTCGGTGTATTTGAAGTGGATGAAGAAGTAGTCGTAGTTCTCGTATTCGGCGACGTAGCGCTCGAACTGCTCGCGGATGGTCTGCGGCCCCTCGATCTTGGTCATGCCGACGAGCTGGCTCAGGCCCTTATACATCGGATAGACGGCAAGGGCGGCGGCCTTGAGCTGATAGCGCTGCTCGAACGTGGGGATGTCGGGCTGGTGGGCGATGCCGCGCATGAGGAAGCCGTTGGCGGGCTTTTCCTTGGCAAGCAGCGGCAGGGCGGCCTTGTAGAAGTCGGCGATGAGCTTCGCGACCTTCTTCTGGCCGGCGTTCTTGGCGTCCACCGGCTGGGCGTCGGCGATCGGCAGGCCTTCGCGGTTCGGGTCGGTGTCGGTCAGCGGGCCTTCGAGGCCGGCGCCGCGGAACACGACGACGAAGCGATGTTCCTTGCCCGGGTAGATGAACACCTGCGAGGTGCCCAGCTTCTTGATCTTGCCGGACAGGATGCCGCAGAGGCGCTCGCAGATCTCGGTGGCGATGCGGCCGGCGCGGCGGTCGGTGACGATGCCCTTGTCGTCGAGTGTGCAGAAATTGGCGCGAGCG
The DNA here is from genome assembly GCA_040375265.1 of Verrucomicrobiales bacterium. Lineage (GTDB taxonomy): Bacteria > Verrucomicrobiota > Verrucomicrobiia > Limisphaerales > UBA9464 > CAIWAH01. Next base: position 40,919 of record JBEISV010000001.1, on the reverse strand, counting down.
GCGACGTCGCCGGCCTTGAGCTCAATGCCGAGTCCGAGCGTCTCGATCACGCCGCGGCCGACTTCAAATTCCAGCGGATCGTAGCCGAACAGGCCGAGGTGGCCAGGGCCGGAGCCGGGCGTAATGCCCGGGGCCACGGGCGTGAGGCGGCCCTGTGCGCAGCCGGCACGCACGAGGGCGTCGAGGTTGGGGGTCTTGGCGGCTTCCAGCGGGGTGAGGTTGCCTTGCGCCGCGGTGGCGATGTCGCCGAGTCCGTCCAGCACCACGAGGGCGAGCTTGGCGCCGGTCTTGATCGTCAGCTTCGAATACACTTCGTCCAATTTGCTCATAAAACGGCCGCCAGCCTAGAGGCCGGGGGGCCGGGGTCAATCGGCGGTTCGGTGACGGTTCCGGGGACAACGGCGCCCTCCCGGCCAAAAATCAGGGTTGGCCGCCGCCCGGTTTCGCCGCGGCTCCCACCGGCGGCCAATTCCGCCGCGGCACGCAACCTCTACGCCATCGGCTACGGCGGCATGATCTACCGGATGGATTTCAGCGGCACACGGCTTGATGAGTTCAGGATGGAGTAATCGGGCGGTCCGGATTCAGCTTCGGCTTGCGTATGCAATCGTCCTTCAATGTTATGTGGCTCTACGATCTGCCCCAGTGGCTGTTCTGCCTGATCGTCATTGTCGTGTTTGTGGGTGGGGCGCTCGCCGGGCAGGTCGCGACGAGGAGGCTCGTTCGGCGCTGGCTGGGTGACCGCGACTACAATGACGTGGTTGGGCAGTATCTCTCGGCGGTCGGCCTGCTTTACGGGATCACGCTCGGGCTGATTTCCGTTGGCGCGTGGGAGAACTACGGAGAGGTGGAAGGCAAGGTCAGCCAGGAGGCCGCTGCGGTCGCAACTCTATACCGCAGCGTGGACACCTACCCGGAAGCCAAGCGGGCCGAACTGACCACCTTGCTGCGCGAATACACCCGGCAGGTCATCGACGTGGCGTGGCCGGAAATGCGCCGGGGAATTGTTCCCGCCGGTGGCAACCCGATCATTACCCGGTTCCAACGAGCCTTGGCGGCCTTCGAACCGGGGACGGAGGGGCAGAGCGCAGTCCACGCGGAGGCCCTGCGGCAGTTTACCCACCTCGTGGAATGTCGCCGGCTCCGCCTCGACAGCGTCACCCAACAATTGCCGGAAATCCTGTGGGTTGTCGTGTTTGCCGGCTCGCTGATGAGCGTCATGCTGACGTGGCTCATGGTGCTGGAAAACCGCAGGCTGCACGACCTGCTGACAGCCATGCTGGCATCGCTCCTCGGACTCCTGATCTTCCTGTTGGCGACCTTGGATCTGCCGTTCCAAGGTCACCACAGCCTAGAACCTGACTCGTTCGAGCTAATTTATCAGCAGCTGATGAAACCGCAGCCGTGAGGACGGTTAGCTGCGGTGACCGCTGGCCGATCACCGCCGGTGGATCGGCTATTGAGCCAGCTTCACCGCCCGCTTCAGTTTCGCGCTCTTCACGGCCGCGTCCACGATCTCCTGGCCGATGCGGCTGATGGGTAGGCTCACCGGGCCTTCCAGCGGCACGCCCTTGTCGAGGCAGTGCAGGAGGTATTGCACCGGGTTCTGGTTGGGTGCCTTGGGCGCGGGCGCGGGAACCTGGTGCGGCACGGTCTTCTTGCGCGTCTGCACGGTCACGTAGTCGTCGTAGTCATAGCTGCTCACCGTGCCGTCGGTGCCAAGGATGATGAAACCGCACTTGGGCTGCGGCTGGATGATCCACGGATCGGTGAAGGTGCCCCAGCGCGTCTCGAACTTCGACAGGCCGTGCGCGTAGCGGGCAACGACGATGCTGTGCTCGTCCACCTCCAGGCCGGCGGGTTCGTCCACCGTGGCGGTGACCTCAAGCGGGCGGCGTCCGCCCTGATACCAGGTGCCGAGCGTGGTGCCGTAGCCGAGGTAATCGAGCAGGGAGCCGCCGCCCTGGGCCTTTTTGTAGAACCAGGAATGCGGCTTCTCCTTTGCGACCTGTTCGCGGGTCTTCTCGTCCTTGTCGGCGCCATGAAACAGCGGACCTCGGTTGCCGCCGATGTGCCAGACGTTGAGCACCTCGCCGATGAGGCCCTTGGATACGAGTTCGTAGGCTTTGCGGTGCGAGCCGACCCATTGGAGCGGCCAGTTGATCATGAGGCGCTGGTCCTTGCCCATCGCCTTGACCATGGCGTCGGCTTCCTTGAGCGAGGCGGCGAAGGGTTTCTCCACCATGATGTGCGGGCCGAAGGGCGCCACCTTCTTCACCCATTCGCCGTGCTTCGACGCGGCGGGGCACAGGATGACGACGTCGGGCTGGGTTTTCTCTAGGCACTCGCGGTAGTCGGTGAAGGCCCGGTCGCGGCTGACGAGGCCCTTGCGGATCGCCTCCTCCATGCGCGCGGGTTGCTCGTCGCTGATGCCGACGATCTCCGCGTTGGGGTGCTCGTGCGTGTAGCGGAGCAGGTCGCCCATGTGGAAGTGGTCGAAGTTGATGCCGGCAATTTTCCAGGTGCGCTTTTTCATGGCGAGAAGTTGGCTGAGCGTGGCCACGCAAAACGGCGGTGCGAAGCGCAAAATGGCCCGCACCCGCCGTGATTGATTTCGTCCGTCGTCCGGGTTCAGTCCGGCATGATCCGGTAATACACGGGCCGGCCGGCCTCGGCGTCGGGGAGCGTGAAGGTGTTGAGTGGGGGCGTCGCGGTGATCCGGCGGCGCACCGGGGTGAACGGCCCGCCCAGGCTGCTGCTGCGCTCGACCGTGTAGTAGCGGCCGGTGGCGGAACCCCAGCGCAGCACGGCGGAACCCGGCGTGGCGCCGGCGCCGGCTTCGGTGCGGCCCGTGAGTGCGACGTCCAGCGGATTGGTGCCGGCCGCGAATTCCTGGGCGTTGGTCCGGCCGTCGGCGTCGGCGTCGCCGGTGGCATTGCTGGTGAGTTCGCCGAGGTTCGCGAGTTCCCAGAGGTCGGGCAGGGTATCGTTGTCGGCGTCGGCCTTGGCGAGATCGAGGCGAAGGTTGTCCACCTGGGCGCCCGCGGTGTTGTTGTGGTGCAGCAGCAGCACGCGCGGGCTGACCGTCGCGGAAAAGCCGGCGGCGGTGGCCTCGCTGCGGTCGAAGTTGAAGAGGACGCCGCGGCCCTCGTCGAAGAACGGCGAGCCGTCGATGCCGTAGGGCGTCGGGTCGAGCACGGGTTTGGCGAGGTCGAAGTTCACCCAGTCGCTCAGAACGGTGCCCTCGTCGATGTTGATCCGGTAGCGGAACTTCGTCTTGGCGGCGGTGATCCCGATCTCGGAGGCCTTCACGGAATGGACGAGCACGGAATTGTTGAATATCGCCGTGTCGCGGACACCGGGCTCGATGCCGCCCAGGACGTAGACGGCGGAGAGCTTGTCGGAGGTGGCCGTCTCGTTGCGGATCGCAGTGACGAATGCGTCGTTCATGCTGCCGACGTCGTATTCCTCCTGCGCGCGCACGTTGCCGATGGTGCTGTTGATGATGGAATAGCTCGGCGCGGCGCTGCCCACCGGGTCGATCTCGACGTCCACTGACTTGAAGAGCCGCTGCGGGGTTTCCCACGGCTCGGAAAGCGCGATGCCAAACCAGAGGCGGGTTTCCCCCACCGACTTCTTGGTGGGGAAATCGGATGCGGCCCCGAAGCCACTGATCGCGCCTTTCGAGCCGCCGAAAAGGAAGCCGGACACGACGGGTTGCCGGTGGCCGGTGGGACCGCGGGTCGGCACCGGCAGCTCGAAGCGGTTGGTGGTGGGCAGGCCGATGGCCAGGGCCAGCACGTCGAAGGTCGCGGCGGCCCGCACGACGACGTGCCAGGGCAGGTGGATGCGGGCGTTGGCGGCCGTGAACCATACCTGGCCGCTCGCCTCAGGCAGGCTGAACCGGGTCCGGTCGTTCAGCGTGCTCTCGGAGGTGGCGTCGCCCGTGGTGGCAATGCCGGCCGGGTCAATGTCGAGCACCGTGGTGACGAGCACGGACCCGCCCGCGGGGACGATGATGTTGTTGGTCAGCACGGACAGCGTGACCCCGGATTGCGGAACCGTGTTGCTGACGCTCGCCTGGAAGGTCACGCCGACGCCGCCGAAGTTGTGCAGGCGGATCCGGTTCGTCAGCCGAGTCTGCTGGCGGACAGTCTGGAAGCCGAACGAGAGGCTGACCTGCCCGTTGGTGCCCTCGGCCCGGGCGGTGAGCAGGTTCACGGCGGCCTTGCTGACGTCCATCCGGCCGGCGCCGACGCGGGATTCCGGATAAACGTCGCCCTCGGCGTCATGCATGAGGATGGCGGTGTTCATGAGGGTGGCCTTCACGTCCTCAGGCGTCCAGGCGGGCCGGGCCTGGCGGATGAGGGCGGCGGCGCCGGCGACCTGCGGTGCGGACATCGAGGTGCCGGTCAGGAACTCGCCCTCGGTGCCGGTGCCGACCCCGGTGGACTTGATGCCGGTGCCAGGGGCCGCGAGGTCGGGCTTGAGCCGGCCGGTCGGCGTGATCGGTCCGCGGGAACTGCTCTCGGCGATCCGGTCTGCGAGCTCCGGCCGGGTCGTGCGGACGCCGGCGTCGAGCACGACCTGCACGCCGTGGGCGAGCTGGGACTTGATCACGTTGCCGTCGGCGCGGGAGATCATCACGCCGGGGATGGTGATGTCGTCGGCATCGCCGCCCATGATGATCGGGGCCCCGGGCTGGTTGTTGACCATCACCACGGCGATGGCCCCGGCCGCCTGGGCCTTGCGGATCTTGTCCACGAAGAAGCAGGTTCCGCGGTCTATGAGGGCGATCTTTCCGCTGAGGGCGGCGGCATTCGCGATGGTGTCGGCGCAGACATCCGACGGGTCGGCGTAGACCAATTGGCCGGAGACCGGCCCGGTAACGTCCAAAGGCTCCGTGAAGGCGCCCTCGACGAAGTCGTAGTCGGCGGCGATCTCCTCCGGCGCGGTCACCTTGAGCGCCTGGAAGGCGGCACCGTCGTCGAAGGAATTGGCCACGGTCAGGGCGTTCGGCGCACTGCCGGGCGAACCGTTGATGAAGTAGGTGTTGCCGCCGTTGCCGGCCGAGACGACGCAGAGGACGCCGTTCCGCGAGACCCGGTTGACCGCCTGCGCCTCCAGGTCGTCCGCGAGGTCCTCGCCGAATTCGCTGCCAAGGGAGAGGTTCACCACGTCAAGCCGGTCTGCGAAATTACCGTCCTTGTTCGGGTCGAGCGCCCATTCCAGGGCCTGAATCACCACGCTGTCCGAGGTGCCGCCAAATTCTCCGAACACTTTCAGGGCGTAGAGGCTGGCCTGTGGCGCCACGCCGGGGCCGATCTCGAACTGGTTGAAATCGGTGAGCGCGGAATAATTGCCGGCGAAGGTCTCGCCATTCTTGAGCGCGCCCAAACCGGCCGCGATGCCCGCCACGTGGCTGCCGTGGCCGGCCAGCGGCGGATCGAGCGGATCCGGGTCGGGCCGGGCGGTGGTGCCTGGCCCGGAGTAGGCATCGCCCACGAAGTCATGGCCACCCACGACCTTGGCGGTGGGGAACGTCCCGGACTCGATCTGTTCGGGATCGTTGTTGTCGTAATCGTCCACGGAGCCGGAGCCGCCGAACATGGCGTGGGTGTAGTCGATGCCGGTGTCGATGATGCCGATCTTGATCCCGCGGCCGGTCAGGCCGGTGGGCAGGCTGCGCCACGCGGCCGGGGCGCCGAGGAACGGCGTGCTGGTTTCGAGGTTACGATGATGGGTGCGCTCGCGCCGGGCGCTGGTGACCCCCGGCAGCGCCCGGAGTTCGGCGAGCCGGTCGGCCGGCAGCCGGACGACCACGGCGTTCACCAAGGTGTCATGCTGCTGGACGACTTCGGCGCCCAGGGCCGCGAGGCGCGGCCGCAAGGCTTCGTGCTGGTTGACGATCTCGGCGCGGCGGACGGCCATCGCACGGCCGACGGCGGCCCGGGCGGCACCGCCGGAACCTTGCCCGGCGGTGAGCTCGGCGAGGGGCTGCCCCTCGAGGCCGACCAGCACGGTGACGGTTTCCTGAGCTAGGGCAGGCAGGCCAAGCAGGCCAACAAGGGCGAGGCGAATCCAGCGTTTCATGGGAAATGGCGAATGGTGGTGCCGCCGACCGCAGGGTCGGTCCGGAGCTTTGCCCGGAAGTTCCCCTAAGCGGCCAAAACTGCCACCGGAATTTCTCGGGCCACGGAACGCGCGTGCAGTGCCGCCGTCCACCCGATAGCCTCGCCGGCGTGCGTTATCTTTGGCTCCTCCTTTTGGCCACGGGACTTGCCTGGGCCGGTCCGCTGGAAGACTTCGTCACGGCGGCTGGGGCGAGGCATGGCGAACCTGGCATGGCTGCCGCCCGCTTCCTCGTCGAACACATGCCGGCGCGGGATCGCGAATCGCTGTCCGCGGAATTTCTCACCGTGAACCTCGACCTCGCCTTCCAGGCGCGCGCGGAGTTCCCGTGGGCCAAGGCGGTGCCGGCCGACCTGTTCCACAACGACGTGCTCCCCTACGCCGTGTTCGACGAGACCCGCGAGCCTTGGCGGGCCGACTTCCTGGAAAAGGCCCGAGGTTTGGTCAGGGACGCCCGGACGGCCACCGAGGCGGCGCAGGCGTTGAACCGCGGGCTCTTCAAGCTCATCAACGTCCACTACAACACCGGCCGCAAACGCCCCAACCAGAGCCCGAGCGAGTCCATCGCCCTGAACAAGGCGACCTGCACGGGCCTGTCGATCATCCTGGTGGATGCCTGCCGGGCGGTCGGGATTCCGGCCCGGGCCGTCGGCACGCCGCTATGGGCGAACGAGCGCGGCAACCACACGTGGGTCGAGGTTTGGGACGGCGACTGGCACTTCACCGGGGCCGACGAATACGACGCCAGCGGGCTCGACCGCGGCTGGTTCGTAGGGGACGCCGCGCAGGCCAAGGCGGACGTGCCCAAACACGCGATCTACGCCACCTCTTGGAAGCGGGAAGTCGCCTTCCCGATGGTCTGGGCGCGCGGCAGCGACGCCGTTTCGGCGGTGAACGTCACGGCCCGTTATGCCAAGGCGGTCGCTCCCGGGGAAATGGCCCGCCTCGGGGTCCGTCTGTGGGACAAAGCCGGCGGCACCCGGCTGGCCGCCAAGGTCTGTGTGCTCGACGGGGTGCGCCGGCAGTGTGCGCTGGCCGAAACCAAGGCCGGCACCGCCGACCTGAACGACCTGCCGCGCTTCACGCTCAAGCCCGGCGCGACGGGCTGGCTGCGCTTCACCTTGGGTTCGGAAGTCCGCGAGATGCCGTTCGCTGCCCTGGCCCAGGGCGATCCGACGATTGACGCCCGGTGGTCCGAGCTGCAGCCGGTGTCGGCCGCGCTCGCCGCGCTGGAAGGTTGGCTCGCGTTGCCCGAGGCCGAACGCAAGGCCGATGCGCCGGTGCTGCAACTGCCGCTGAGTCGGGCGGAGGCGGACCGGGCGTTGGAACTGCTGGTCGCCGACCGGACCGCGCAGTTGCGCGACGAGCGTCAGGACGAGCTGGAGCAGAAATCCATCACCCTCGGCGACAAAACCCTGCGGTGGATGAACAAGACGTTCGGCGATGCGCCGACCAACGGCCGCAGCCTGTGGATATCGATGCATGGCGGCGGCAACGCCCCCGCCGCGGTGAATGACAAGCAGTGGACCAACCAGATCGGGCTCTACCAGCCGGCCGAGGGCATTTACGTCGCGCCGCGCGGTCCGACCGACACCTGGAATCTCTGGCACGAAGCCCACGTGGACGGCCTGTTCCAACGCCTGATCGAGGATTACGTCGCGCTCCGCGGCGTGAATCCCGACAAGGTTTACCTCATGGGCTATTCGGCCGGCGGTGACGGCGTTTGGCAGCTCGCGCCCCGCATGGCTGACCGCTTTGCCGCCGCCGCGATGATGGCAGGTCATCCGAACGAAGCCTCGTTGCTCGGGCTGCGGAACCTGCCGTTCGCCATCTTCATGGGCGGCGAGGACAAGGCCTACAACCGCAATAAGATCGCCGCCGAACGGGGAGCCCTGCTTGACCAGTTGGAAAAGGATGACGCAGGCGGCTACGTGCATTTCGTCCGCATCTACGAAGGTTTGGGGCACTGGATGCAGCGCAAGGATGCCGAGGGCGTGCCTTGGATGGCGCAGTTTGCGCGCGACCCTTGGCCGAAGCGCGTCGTCTGGCAGCAGGACGACGTGGTCCACGAGCGCTTCTACTGGCTACAGGTTGGCGACCGGGCCGCGATCCGGGAGCGCCAGAAGATCGTCGCCACCGTGACCGGCCGGACCATCGCCATCGAAGGCGACTCCGCCGCCACCCTCTGCCTGCGCCTTTCGGACCGCCTGCTGGACCTCGACGATCCGCTCAAGGTCACGTTGAACGGGCGGGAAGTCTTCGCGGGGCCGGTGGTCCGGAAAGCGGCAAACCTCGTCAAATCGCTGCAAGAACGCGCCGATCCCTCAACGGCGGCGACGGCCGTGGTGAGCTGGCCGTGACGGTCGGCGGCTTGGTTTTGGATCGGCCGGCCATGGTTCACGGGAGATTCTGACAGCAACCGCTTTACAGGCGTAAACATCGACGGCACCTTGGCGGCGTGATTACGGGTATCCAGCGCGAGGCCGACGTTCGCCCCAGGCAGGCGGGCCTCGGTTTTACCCTGATCGAGCTGCTGGTCGTCATTGCGATCATCGGCATCCTCGCTTCGATGATGTTGCCGTCCCTCGGCGGCGCCAAGCAGCGCGCGAAGCTCATCCAGTGCGTCAATAACCTGCGCCAGGAGGGCTTGGCCATGCAGATGTATGTCGACGACGCCCGGCAGCATTACCCGACCGATTACGTGATGCAGCGGGATCCGACGTCGGGCTATCCGCTCGGCCAGGCCCAACTTCGCCCGACCGCCGCGGCCTTGGGCGGCTACGACCCGGTGGGCGGGTTAGCGCAGTTTTATCCCAACGCCCGTTCCCGGCCGCTGTGGGATTACGTGAAGCCGTCCCGCGTGTTCCTGTGCCCGGACGACCGCGGGCAACGCATCTTGCCGTGTGAGTCGGAGGCCAAGCTGACGCCGTCCAACTTCAAGGCGATCGGCAACAGCTACCAATACAACAGCGGGCCGCTGACGTTGCTGTCCGGGGGCGGTTTCCGTGAACTGGGTTCGCCCAACCTGCGGGAAACCATCGGCGGCCAGTCGGAAGGCTGGGTGACGGAGCCTTCGAAATTCATCCTGCTCCATGAGCCGCCCGCGCGAATCTATGGCTGCCTCGGCACTGGCCCGCGGTGGTTCCAATGGCATTTCAGCGGCGCCGGCCCGGCGGAGTTCGTGGACCCGCGGGTTGCGCCGGCGCGGTTCCGGTCCCCGATCCTGTTCACCGACGGTCACGTGAAGGATCACAACTTCACCCGCGCGCTCACCCTGGATCCGCTTCATCCCTACGAGGCGACCGGCGACTGGCGGTGGTATCAGGCGACTGGCAAACCGGGCGGTGTTCAGTAATCGTCTGCCCGATGTCCGAGCCGGCTTCCACGCCTCACGTCACTGCGCCGGTGTCGCCCGCCTTGGCCGGGCCGGCGAACTTGCGCCTGGGCGTTCAGGACCTACCGAAGGCGTTTCACGCGGTCGCCTGCGCGCTGGGCGAGGCCGGGATCGGTGGCCAGCAACTGCCGGCGGTCTTCGCCACCGGTGTCCGCGCGACCTGCACCGGTTGCGGCATGAGCGTCACCGGCGGTGAGCTCAGCGAACTGATGGTCGCCGCCACGGAGGAAGGGGAACACCGCCTGCCGGCGAAGCTCGAACGGCTGCGCCTGGGCTATTGTCCCCGCAGCGGTTGCGAGGCGCGCTTCTACACGCTGGAGCTCAGTCCGGCCGGCAAGTTTGAACCGGGCCCGGTGCTGGCCCGCGCCAAGGTGATCATGGACGGCGAGCGGGCACCGTTGATCAACCTGCGGCCCGCGGTGACACCCGAAACCCGCAAGGCCACCCGGCGGCTCGCCCTGATTGCCTTGGGCACGCTGTTCTTCGCGTTTGTCGCCTACCGGCTGATCTATTTCCGTTCGCAGCCGATTCCCTTCGTCGAGCCCAAGTCGCCGTTCACGGTGGAACCGGCCTCGCTGCCGCCCGCGCCCTGATTAGCCCAGAACCTGTTTCCGCTCGGCCGGCGTGAGTTCCCGCCACGCGCCGGCCGCCAAGTCGCCCAAGCCGAATTCGCCGATCTGCCGGCGCATGAGCCGCAACGTGGGGTGGCCGATGGCCGCCGTCATCCGGCGGACCTGACGGTTCTTGCCCTCGATCAATTCCAGGCCGAGCCAGCAGTCCGGCACACTCTTCCGAAACCGGATGGGCGGGTCCCGCGGCGGCACCTCCGGCTGCGGTTCCAGCCGCCAGGCACGGCAAGGACGGGTCCGATAACCCTGGATGGTCACGCCCCGCTCCAGTTCCCGCAGCGCCTCGTCAGTGGGAACGCGTTCCACCTGGGCCCAATAGGTTCGGCGGTGGCCGTGCTCCGGATCCAGCAGGCGCGTGTTCAGGCCGGGTTCATCGCTCAGCAGCAAAAGCCCCTCCGAATCGGCGTCCAAGCGCCCCAGCGCATACACCCGGGGCGGCAACGCGAACTCCGCCAGCGGCCGGTTCGGTGAGCCGTCCGGCGTGAACTGCGACAGCACGCCGTAGGGCTTGTTGAAGGCGATCAGCACGCCACGAGGATGCCGGGAGTCTTTGGTCTTTTCGAGTGCCGTGTTCGGCCCAACTCGAAACTCGAAAGTTTCGCCGTGAATCGCCACCGTCAGCCCGTGCCGCCGGTCTACTTCGACTACAATGCCACCACCCCGCTCGACGCGGCGGTGCGCGACACGATGTTACCGTTCCTCGACGGGATCTGGGGCAACCCGTCGAGCGTTCACGCCGTGGGGCGGGCCGCCCGGGCCGCCTTGGATGACGCCCGTTACCGGCTGGCCGGATTGTGGCGGTGCAAGCCCAGCGAGGTCGTCTTCACCGGCGGGGGCACGGAGGCCAACAACCTCGCCGTGTTCGGCACCGCCCGGTTGCTCCGCGACCAGGGCCGGCACCTGATTGCGTCGCCGGTCGAACACCATGCGGTGCTGCATGCCTTCCAGCACCTCGCGAAACATGAAGGCTTCGAGGTGACGTGGCTGCCCGTGGACGCGAACGGATTGGTGCGGACCGAGGACGTCGCCGTCGCGCTCCGGCCGGATACCACGCTGGTGTCCGTTATGACTGCCAACAATGAGGTTGGCACCTTGCAGCCGGTCGCGGATATCGGAGCCCTGTGCCGGGAGCACGGAGTGAGGTTCCACACCGATGCCGTGCAGGCCTTCGGCAAGCTGCCGTTCACGGACATCCACCAATTCCAGGCGGACCTCGTGGCGGTGTGCGCGCACAAGTTTCATGGTCCCAAGGGCGCCGGCGCGCTGTTCATCCGGTCGCCGCTGCAACCGCTGGCCACCCAGGTTGGCGGCGGGCACGAGAACGAACGCCGGGCCGGCACCGAGAACCTCGCGGCCATCGTCGGCCTGGTGCACGCCTTCGAGCGGTTCGTGCCGACGCCGGTTTTCCCCGCGGAACGATTGCGCGCGCTGACGGAACGCCTCGCGGACGGCGTGGCGCGAATTCCGGGCGTCACGTTGCGCGGGCATCCGGCGCAACGGCTCGCCAACACGCTGGCCTTCACTGTCGCCGGCACGGACAGCATCGCGTTGATGGCCGCCCTCGACCTGGAAGGCATCTGCGCGTCGAGCGGTTCGGCCTGCTCCGCAGGGTCGCTAGAACCCAGCCATGTGCTGCGGGCGATGGGTGTGTCGGCGGCGGAAGCCAACGCGCTGGTCCGACTGTCGCTAGGCCGGGATTCGACCGAAGCCGAAGTCGAACGGGTGCTGGCGGTGTTGCCGGACGTGCTTGGGCGCCTCCGCGGCGAATGAGCCCACGGACGGGCGACAGCCGAGATTGACCCGGAAAATCAGAAGGCCCGCCGAACGGCGGGCCTTGCATTTTCACACACGAAACCGGCACTCGCCGGCTCAAAATTGCTGCGGCGATTACGCCCGCTCCATGTATTTCCCGGTGCGGGTATCGACCTTGATCTTCTCGCCCGTCTTGATGAAGAGCGGGGCTTGCACAACGAGGCCGGTTTCCAGGGTGATGGCCTTCTGGACGTTGTTGGCCGAGTCGCCACGCAGGCCTTCCGGCGCGTCGGTGACCGTGAGCACGACGCTCGCGGGCACTTCGACCACGACCACCTTCTCGCCGACGGACGTCACGGTGACGGAACCGTTCTCGACGAGATAGTTTTTGGATTCGCCAACGAGTTCCGCGGCGACGGTCACCTCTTCGTAATTCTCGGGATCCGAGAACACGTAGTCGTCACCGGTCATGTAGCTGAAATCCATGCGGCGGGTGTTCAGCGGCACGGTCTCGATCTTTTCGTAGGAGGTCCAACGGACGTCCATGGACTTGCCGGTCTTGATGCTCCGGATGATGCCCTGGACGAAGGCGCGGAGGTTGCCCGGGGTGCGGTGGGTGACTTCGAGCACCACGCACACGTCGTTGTTGTGAAGGATCGCCTGACCCTTGCGGATTTCGTTCGCGTTGACGGCCATAAGAAAAGTGATTGCGCCTGTTTTCGGGCGGCAAAGAGCGCGCACGTTAGCGAGCGAGGGGGGAGTGGCAAGCCCCCAATTTCCGGGGCTGCGGGCCGGTCCGGGCGCCGGAGCAAGGTCAACGGGCGCCGCGGAAGATGCGCTGGAGCAGGTCGGGCTGGGCGCTCATGACCCGGAAAATCATCCAGGCACAGGTCCCGATGATGGCTGCCACCAGCACGAGGGCGAACAGCATGAAGGTGCGAGTCTTGCGTTGGAATTGCTCCTGTTCCTGCGCCCGGGTGGCGGACCAGATCGCCATCTGTTCATTGACCAACTGGCGGGCCTTGTTGGGGTCCACCAGCTCCCGGACCCGCCAGCTCGCGGTCGGATCATTGCCCAGGAATCCGGCTCCGGCCGCGTCCACGGTCGCCGCGGGCGCGACGGAAAACTCGGTGGCCCAATACGGCGCGTCCTCCGCGGTCCAGAGCCGCACGACTCCCTGATTGCGGGCGACGATCTGGATGCGGCGCCAGAGCTGAGCGCGGAGTTCGTCGGCCTGTTCGCCGGCCCGGGCGGCGACGGTTTCCGTATGCAGCAGGCCTTCACTGCCTTCGACGAGCAGGCCCACGGCGGCCAGCAGTGAGCCGTCCTCGTCCGCCACCACCTGGAATTCCGCCAGCAGTTTCTCCAATTCCTCCCAAGGCTGCCCGGCCTCGATCCAGAGCGCCTGCAACGACGGCAGGTCGTCAACGGTGGCGCGACGGGCGCCGGAGGAGGAGGTGTCCACGCGGGCGAAGGTAGAAATGGGCGGCGCAAAGTTCAAAGTTCAAAGCTCGGCCGGGCCGAGGATGTCGTTGTCCGTCCAGTTCGACCGGCGTCCCGGCAAAACCGCACGCGGCACGCCACGCCTTCCGGCTTCCCAATTCCCGGCGGGCCGCCAAGGCTGGCGCCGTGCTCCGCAACTGGGTCATCGCCCTGCTGGCCATCCTCGCGTTCAATTTCTCCGCGTGGTGGTCGTATCGTTGGCGGCAGGAGCACCGGTTCGACCGCGAAATCCGGGCGGCGGCCGCCCGTTACGGCGTGGCGCCGGCCTTGGTGAAGGCGGTCGTGTGGAAGGAAAGCCGGTTCGATCCCGGGGCCCGCGGCGGGGCTGGGGAACTCGGCCTGATGCAGCTGATGGAGGAGACCGCCTTCGAGTGGGCCGGCTCCCAGCGGTTGCCGCATTTTTCCCATGAGCACGTGCTTGATCCCGGGACCAACACGCTCGCCGGCACCTACTACCTAGGGAAGGTCCTCCGTCGTTACCTGAAGACCGACAACCCGCTGCCCTACGGCCTCGCCGACTACAACGCCGGGCGCGGCCGGGTGCTCAAGTGGATGACCGGCGCCGCCGCGACAAATAGCGCCGCCTTCCTCGCCCGGGTGGAAATTGCCAGCACCCGGGCCTATATCCGCGACGTGTCCGAGCGCTATGCCCACTATCGCGAATCCTTCCGCTGATTCTGTCGTATGAGCCTGCCCTCCCTGATCGAGTCCCTGCTGCAGCCGGTGGGGTTCATCTGGTTCGGCTGCCTCGGCGCGGCGATGTGGGGCATGGCCAAACGACGGCGGGCGTTCGCCGCCTTTGCGGGCAGCATTGCCTTGGTCCTCCACCTCGTGGGCGGCACGACGCTGCCTGCCTGGCTGCTCAGCCGCCTTGAGGCGCCCTACGATCCCAAGACCCACCCGTTGCCGCCGGCCGGAGCCGACGCCGTGGTCATGCTCGGCGGCGCCCACGGCTTCAGCGCCCGGTCCCTCGTCGGTTGGAACGCCGGCGAACCGAGCGATCGCATCCTCGCGGCGGTGGAATTGGTGCGGCAGGGGCACGCGAAGGTCCTTGTCTTGGGCGGTGCCGCCTACAAGCGCGATGGGGTCGAACGGCCGGATTCGGAAATCATCATCCGCTGGCTCGCGAGCTGGCAGGTTGCCGCCGGCGAAATCATCCCGCTCGGCATCTGCCGCGACACGCGGGACGAGGCGTTCAAGACGGCAGAACTGGCCCGCCAGCGTGGGTGGAAACGGGTCATCGTGGTCAGTTCCGGTTACCACCTCCTCCGCGCGGAAGGCGTTTTCCGGCAGACCGGTCTGGAGGTGGACATGGTGGGGGCCGAGTTCCTGGGCCTGGAGCACCGGGACGGGGGCGCTTGGATTCGCGCAGTGCCGGACTCCGAGGGTTTCCGCCACTTCAACTACTGGCTGCACGAGGAACTTGGCTTGGTTTACTACCGGCTGAAGGGCTGGTTGTAACCGGGCATTCCGATGCTCGCGTCGGCGGGGCGCCCGGAGCACCTTGGTCCCATGCGACCCTTCGTCTGCCTGTTGCAAGTGTTCGGCGCCGTCTGGTTGGCCCAGGCCGAACCCGCATTCGTTCCGTCCCCGTATGCCCCGTCGCCGTTCGCCCGGACTTACACGCCGCCGGCATTTGCGGACTCCGACCGCCGGGCCCGGTTGGAACGGGTCCTGCCCGAGCTCGACCGGATCTACCTTGAGCATGCCACCAACAAGCACCTGCCCGGCTTCGTCTATGGCGTGGTCCTCGACGGCGAACTGGTCCATACGCTTGCCTGGGGCCAGGCCCAGTTGCAGCCGGACCGCCCGGTGACCGCGGCGACGCGTTTCCGGATCGCCTCCATGTCCAAGAGCTTCACCGCGCTGGCCATCCTCAAGCTACGGGATGCCGGGCGCCTTTCGCTCGAGGATCCGGTCGAGAAATTCATCCCGCAGTTTCGCAAGGTGAAGCCGCTGACGTCCGATTCGCCCAAGGTCACCGTGCAGCACCTGCTCAAGATGACCGCCGGATTCCCGCAGGACGACCCGTGGGGCGACCGACGCCTCGCCGACACCGTGGTCGAACTGGAGCACCTCGTGGCCGCCGGCCTGAGTTACTCGAACCCCTCCGGCATCCGCTGGGAATACAGCAACCTCGGCTACGCGCTGCTCGGGCAGGTGGTCACCCGCGCCGCTCGCCGCCCCTACCAGCTCTACATCACCCGGGAACTGCTGCGCCCCTTGGGCATGACCAACACGGTCTGGGAATTCGACCAGGTTCCCGCCGAGCGGCTGGCGCACGGTTACCGTTGGGAACACGACCGGTGGAATCCCGAGCCGATGCTGCACGACGGCACGTTCGGCGCCATGGGCGGGCTGATCACTACCGTGGACGATTTCGCCCGCTACGTCGCCTTCCACTTGGATGCCTGGCCGCCGCGCGACGACGCCGAACCCGGCCCCGTTCGGCGCGCCACGCTGCGCGAAATGCACCGCCCGGCCGAGGTTCTGTCGGTGATCACCGATACGCCGCCCGTGGACGGCAAATCCAATCCCCGGGTGGCCGCCTACAGCTACGGACTGAGTTGGAATACCGACGCGCGCGGCGCCACTTGGGTTCGCCACGCCGGCGGATTGCCCGGGTTCGGCAGCGAATACCGGTTCCTGCCCGAGCACGGGGTCGCGCTGATCTCCTTCGCCAACCTCACCTACGCGCCCATGACCGCGGTCAACGGCCAGGCGATGGAAGTGCTGCTCGAACAGGCGAAACTTCGGCCGCGCCTGCCGGTGCCCTCGCCGCACCTGCAAACCCGGGCCAGCCAACTGACGATGATCCTGCAACAGTGGCCCGCCCAGCTCGTGGCGGATGCGTTTGCGCCGAATGTTTTCCAGGACAAGTCGGAAGCCGATTGGCGGATACAGGTGGACGAGCTGTTGCGGCAGGCCGGGACGATCCGGTCCGTGACCCCGCTCACCCCGGACAACCAACTCCGCGGGCGGTTCGCCTTGCTGGGCGACCACGGACGTATCGAGGTCTTTTTCACCCTGATGCCGGAAGCGGTGCCGAAGATCCAAGACCTTCGGCTGAGCTTTGTGGCCATTCCTCCGGAACCCCGGCCGTAGGGCCCGGGCATTCGCCGGGCGGGTTGACCCGGGCGCGAAGGTGCGCTACCGAGAATGGGTTCCTCCAATACGACTGCCTATGACCACCAAACCTCGTCACCTCCTGTGCGCGGGCGCTTTGCTGCTCGCCGCCCTCCTGGCCAACGGCTGCGCCTCCTCGTCCTACCCGCTGACCCAGCTCCGCTACGGTCCCAGCATCTACGACAATGGCGATCACCAGCGCCCGATCGTCCGCATCACCGACACCAACTACCCGGCGATGCTTCGGGCAACGGTCCGTTAAGGCCGATGCCTGCCTACCGGCGTCGGAAAATGGCGCGACGGCGGGCAAACTTCCGGCAAAAAGCTCTTGCACGAGCCATGCTCTGTCGTCTCTATTCCGCCCCGCGTTTGGGGCTGTGTAGCTCAGTTGGTAGAGCAGCGGATTGAAAATCCGCGTGTCGCTGGTTCGATTCCGGCCGCAGCCACCACTCCCGAAAAAGCCTCCGCCTCGCGGGGGCTTTTTTCTTTTACCGGTTTGCCAGGCGTTTTTGGGCGGAGGTCACTCCCGGACGACCCGGAACCAACCTGCCCCGGCGGGCACCGCGCCCACGTCGAAGATCAGCTCCGGCTCCTCGGCCACGACCGGTTCGCCGACATTGGCCCACGGTTCGCCCGGCGCGCCAGTAGAGGCCTGAAGCCAGTGACGCTTGCCGGGGATCGCGGCAACCCGAAGGCGCACCGTGTCGGGCGCCACGCTTTCCGGGATGCCCAGCGAGGGCGCCGGCAATAGCCCAAAAAATTCCAGCGCCTCCGCCAGCAGCCGCGTGCGCTGAATCGCCGGCTCCACGGTCTCGAACGGGAAGCCCAGCAGCACTGTGCGCCCGCCCCCGCTGGAACCGTCATAGGCCACCGCTGCCGCCCCGGTCCGGCCACCGACGTATTCGAGCGCGGCCGTCGCGCCAAAGCCGGCCGGCGTCAGGACGTCGGGGGAATTGACCGCGTAACGTCCGCCGACCGCGTCGCCAAACTGGAATTCCCCCAAGTCACCGAACAGGCCGCCCGCCTGCCCCCGTGCCCGGGCCGTGCCCGCGTCGTCGTCCAGGTCGCTGGCCAGCGCCGCGTGCAAGACCCCGCCCAGGAACTGTCGTTCGCCGGCGTCCGGCCCGCTGGACCGGCCCAGGTGCCAGCCCACTTCCGCGCCGGACACGAAGAGGGCGCCCCCCGCCTGTTGGTAGGCTGCGACCGGCGCGCGTTCCGCGGCGGAAAAGGTCTCGTCGGCCGTGGACTCGTTGCCCGCGGCCCACAGCACCGCCGAGTAACCGGCCAGCTGCACCCGTCCGGTGCCGACCGCGCTGGCATGGGCCGAGTCAAAGCCCAGGCCGCAGTCCGCCAGTGCCCGCGCGTGCTCCCCGACGTAGTCGCCCGCATTGGCCCGGCCCGGCTGCACGCGTTCGATGACGGGGCCGTTGATGTTTTGCCGGGGATTCAACGCGCGGTCGAGCCGGTCGAACGCATTCACCACCAGCACCGGCGTCGCCCCGGGCACCCAGCGGCAGGCCACCACCGGCGACGGCGCGGATTCCCCGCCGGTGTTCACCGCGGCGACCCGGAAGAATTCAGTCCGTCCCGGCATGGCGTCGGTGAACGTGAAATCCAGCGCGTTGGCCACCGGTTGCGGCCGGCCGAAGCCCCGTCCGTCCGCCGACCGGTAAATGACGTAGCGCGCCGGCGTGAAGCCGCGGGTCGCCGCGTTCCAGGCCACCTGGATGCCGTCACGGGTCAGGGTTGCGCGGACCTGGGCGGGCGGATTGGGCGCAAACGCCACCGTCCCGCCGCCGTAGGTCGCGAAGTGCCGCACCACGCCGCGGGTCGTGGCCTTGGCCATGGCGTCGCGGACGACGGGCGAGCGCAGTAGCTTGGCGTCCTCGACGCTGTCGTGGAAGGCGGTCTCGACGATCGTGGCGTCCATCTCGTTGCCCAGCGCGTCCGCGCGGATTTCGCCGAACGCGTAGTCGGTCCGGGCAAAGGTCAGCCCGCTGACGGTCCGGGTGAACCACGGGGTCTCCAGTTCGCCGGCGCCCTGCCGGGCCAGCATTTCGTTCTGCAATTCCGTCGCGAGCCCCAGCGCGAGTTCCTTCTGCCGCCGGGTCTTCGTGCCCGGAAACAGGGCGTCGTTGTTCCAGAGCCCGGTTACACCTCGGCCACCGCCGGCATTGCTGTGGAAGCTGACGTAGAGCCGGTCGAAGTAGCCGCTGGCCGCCTCGCGGTTCATCTCGGCCGCCAACCGGATCGGGGCGCCGACGTTGTCGCCGCTGTCGTCGAGCGAGGCGCGGTGGAACAGGCCGCGGTCCTGGCCTTGACCCAGCCCTCGTTCGATCCAGTAGCGCGATGCCTCCTCTTCGCGCGGGAAACCGCTCACCCGCGCCGGCCGGCTGCCGTCGTCCGGGCCGCGCGCGACGTCCCCGAGGCCGTTGCCGAAGCGGATCGCGTCGGCCACCACCACGCCGGAGGCGACCGTCCCGGGTTCCGCCGCGTTGCTGACGATCACGGACCCGGTGTCCTCACTCCGGCCGGCCGCGAAGTGGAACGTGCCCAGCCACACCCAGCCGTTGCCCACGCGATGATGCGGCACCTGCACCTGGGATTCCCCGCCGGTGTGCCGGACGCGATAAAGCTGATTCACCCGGTTCGTCCCGTGCGCCGCCCAGGCATAGACCGGGTAATCGCCTTCCGCCGGAATCGTGGGCACGTAAGCCGCCGTGGCCGTCTCGGTCGCGCCAACCGCGGCAAAGCGGTAGGCCGGTTGGCCGCTCGCGCCGAAGTAGACCGGGCCGCTGGAAACGGTCCAGCCGCCGGTGAACCGCACGCAGGCCGACGTGTTGTCGAGCACCACTTCGTTGGTCTGGAAACCCACGGGCCGCGTGGGCACCACCGTGGCGCCCGCGCGCCGCAGGTAGTCCGCGAAGAGGTTCATCTGGTCGAGGTTGCCGTAGTCCTCGACCATCGAGTTGGCGACGCCGCGCTGGGTGAACCAGCGGGGATTCGCCGAGGTGTTGGCATAGGTCCAGCCATGCCCGGCGCCGATGAACACCACCCGCCCGCTCAGCGCGCCGGCCGGCTGGAGCGCCGGTTGGGCCGCCAAGGGCAGCCCCAGCCACGGGATCACGAACAGCCAACGCGCAAACATCGGGCGCGAGCTTTTGCCCTCGTCTGCCGGCCCGCAAGGCGTTCCCGCGCCGGGTGGCATCCGGCTCTCAGAGCTTCAGTTCCGCCAACTTGCGCTGGAGTTCGTCGGCCATCAGCGGCTCGATCAACGGGTCCAGGTCGCCTTCGATGACGGCGCTGAGATTGTAGAGCGTCAGGTCCACACGATGGTCGGTGACCCGGTTCTGCGGGAAATTATAGGTGCGGCTCTTCTCGCTGCGTTCGCCGGAGCCGACCTGTTCCTTGCGTTCCTTGGCCACCTTCTCCGCTTCCTCGGCCAGCTTGCGTTCCAGCAGTCGGGACCGGAGGACGATCATGGCCTTGGCCTTGTTCTTGAGCTGTGAACGTTCGTCCTGGCAGCGCACCTCGGTGCCGGTGGGCTTGTGCAGGATGCGCACCGCGGAGTCCGTGGTGTTGACGCCCTGGCCGCCGTGGCCGCCGGCGCGGCAGACGTTGATCTCGAGGTCCTCGGGCTTGATGACGACGTCGATTTCCTGCGCCTCAGGCATGACCGCGACGGTGACCGTGCTGGTGTGGATGCGGCCCTGTGCCTCGGTCGCCGGCACGCGCTGCACGCGGTGGACGCCGGATTCGAACTTCAGCCGCTTGTAGATGTCCGTGCCGCTCACGCCCACGACCACGTCCTTGAGGCCGCCGAGGTCGGACGGACTGGCGTCCATCACCTCAAACTTCCACCCCTTGCCCTCGGCGTAACGCTGATACATGCGGAGCAAGTCGGCGGCGAACAGGGCGCTTTCCGCCCCGCCGGCGGCCGCGCGGAGTTCGAGGATCGAGTTGCGCGAATCACTGGGACTGGGCGGCACGATGCCTTCGCGCAGCCGTTGCGTCAGGCGGGCGAAGGTCGCTTCCAGCCGCTGGATTTCCTCTGCGGCCATGACCGCCATTTCGGAGCCTGGCGCCTCGGCGGCGAGCATGGCGCGGTTGTCGGCCAGTTCGGCCTCGGCCTTCAGGAACGTATCGCCGGTTTCCACCAGGTCCTTAAGGCGGGCGTGCTCGCGGGTCAGTTCCTGCCCCTTCTGCGGATTGGCGAAGGCGTCCGGCGCGCTGAGGCGGGCTTCCACCTCGGCGAAACGCTGGCGGAAATGGCTGATGAAAGGGTGGAGGTCCATGGCGGCGGGCAACGGTATCGGGGCAAAAGAAAACCGCCCGGCGGCGGAAAATCCGGCCGACGGGCGGTGAGCGGGGAGCGACCTACTTCTTCTTGCCGGTGGACGCCTTGGCAGCCTGCATTTCGGCGGTCTTGGCGGCGCGCTGCGTGAACTTGTCCACGCGGCCGGCCGTATCCACGAACTTCTGCTGTCCGGTATAGAACGGATGGCTGAAGGACGAGATGCCCAGCAGGTAGAGGGGGTATTCCTGGCCGTCTTCCCAAGTCGCGTTCAGGTTGGTGTGCGCGCAAGAGCGCGTGAGGAACTGCTGACCGTTCGAAGAGTCCCGGAAGATCATCAACCGGTAGTTCTTCGGGTGAATATCTGGCTTCATAAAAATTGGAGCGCGGACGCTAACAGCGGAGCCCCGGCTGACAAGGCCCATTTTTCACGGCGAATTCCCCGTTGAGCCGGGACGGCAAAACCGTTACCGAAAACCACCGTTTCATGAGTTCCCCCACCTACACCATCGTGGCCGGCGACGGCCAGACTTACGGCGCCAATTCCCACGAAACGATCCAGGCGTGGATCAACGAAGGGCGGGTGGCGCGGGAAACGCAGATGGCGCGGAGCGACGTCGAAGGGTGGTTCCGGGCTGGCGATTACCAGGAATTTGCCTGGCCGGCGGAGGCCGCCGCGCCGAGTCCGGTGTTGGTGGAAACGCCGGTGGACAGCTTCCGTCCTGCCGGCGCCGGTTCGCGCGGCGGGACCAGCCTGGAAAACCTTGATCCGGGCGCGGTCGCCGAAATGCGGGCGCACGGCAGTTGGTTTTTCTGGATCGCCGGTTTCGAGCTGTTCTACGGCCTGATGGCGGTGTTCAACGGCGAGGGCGCGCCTCCGGGCACCTTGGTCCGCCTCGTCATCTTCGGCCCCGCGCTGCTCGGACTCGGTTTCCTGGCCCGGCAGGCGTTCCCGTGGGCGTTTGTGCTGGGCGGAATCCTGGTGGCGTTCCGGCTCTACGAGGCGGCGGTCGTCCAGGCGTGGTTTGCGGTCGCCATCCGGGCGTGGGCTTTGTTCGAGGTATTCAAGGGGTTCAACCTCGCGCGTGAACTGCGGAAGCAGATGCGCGGGGACTGATTCCATTTGCGACCACCCCCTTCCACCGCTATCCACCGCCCTATCAATGGCGGCGGAATACAAGATCATCGGCGGTGACGGCCACGAATACGGCCCGGCCACGCTGGAAGAACTCCGGCAATGGTGCGAAGACGGCCGGGTGGCCCCGGCCACGCTGGTCTGGCGTGCCGATGAAGCCCGCTGGCTGCCGGCGGACGGTCGGGACGAACTCAAGTGGGACTTGCCGAAACCGGTGGTCGCCCCCCCCGTCCTGACTGAGGAGACACCTAGGTCGGGCATTCCGCGGCGGGCGGGCTTCTGGATCCGCTTCCTGGCCTACCTCTTCGACTGGCTGATCGTGCTGTGCCTGATCTCGTTCGTCACGCTGCCGTGGGCGGACGGACGGCTGGAGTTGCAGAAGGCGGTCGAGACCGAAATGAAGGCGGAGAAGCCCGACCCCAAGGTGTTGGGCCGGGCACTGCTGACGCTCGGAGCGGTGGATATCCCGATCGCATTCGCCTATTTCATCCTCTTCAACGCCCTGCGGGGCGCCACGCCCGGCAAACGCATGCTCGGCCTCCGGATCGTCCGCTTGGACGGCTCACCCATCGGCTTTGGCCAGGCCATCGGGCGCCAGTTCGCGGACTGGCTGAGCAAGGTCACGCTGGGATTTGGCTACCTGCTGATCGGCCTGACGCCCGAGCGGCGTGCCCTGCACGATTTGATCGCCCGCACGCAGGTCGTCTACGTGCGGTAGCAGTCCGACCCGAGGCCGCCGCCGGTTCAGGCGGCCAAACGTTCGGCCAGGAATTTCTCCAGCTTGAGCGAGTCGGCGGCGAACAGCCGGATGCCCTCGGCCAGTTTCTCCGTGGCCATTGCATCCTCGTTGTGCTGCCAGCGGAAGGCAGACTCGCTGAGCGAAAGTTTCTCGAGGTTCGCGGCTGCGGCCGCTTCCGGGGCGAGTTTGCGTGCCACCGGACCGGTTCCGCCGGCGAGTTCTTCCAGCAAGGCCGGCGCGATGGTCAGCAGGTCGCAGCCGGCGAGTTCCAGGATTTCCTCCTTGTTCCGGAAGCTGGCGCCCATCACCTCGGTCGCGTAGCCGAACTTCTTGTAGTAAGCGTAGATTTTCGTGACCGACTTCACGCCCGGATCCTCGGCCGGGGCGTAGCTCGCCGTGCCGGTGGCTTTCTTGTGCCAGTCGAGAATGCGGCCGACGAACGGCGAGATCAGTTGCACGCCTGCCTCGGCGCACGCGACGGCCTGCGCGAACGAGAACAGCAGCGTGAGGTTGCACCGGATGCCGTCGCGCTTGAGCTCGGCGGCGGCCCGGATGCCTTCCCAGGTGGAGGCCAGCTTGATGAGGATGCGTTCGCGCGGAATGCCGGCGGCCTCATACATCGCGATGAGCTGGCGCGCCTTGGCGACGCTGGCCGCGGTGTCGAACGACAGGCGGGCGTCCACTTCGGTCGAAACCCGGTTCGGCACGATTTTCAGGATCTCCAGGCCGAAGGCGACGGCCAGCTTGTCCATGCATAGGCCCAGTGCGGCGGCCGCGGTCGGCGCCTCGCGTTTCGCGTCCTCGACCGTGCGTGCCACCACCTCGGCGTATTCGGGCATGGTGGCCGCCTTGAGCAGCAGGCTGGGGTTGGTCGTGGCGTCGCGGGGCTGATACTTCCGCATCGCCGCGAAATCGCCCGTGTCAGCCACGACGATGCTGTTTTGCTTGAGTCCGGAAAGCAGGTCGCTCATGGCCGGCACCCTCGTCGAAGTCCGGGGCGGAAGCCAGCCGAAGGTCGGCCGCCGACTCCTGCGTTCAGTCCACGTCCGGCAGCAGCTTCTCCAGGTAGGCCACGTCGAGCCAGCGGCCGAACTTGAAGCCCACCTGCTTGAACAGCCCGACCTGCTCGAAGCCGAATTTGGCGTGCAGCCGGAGGCTGGCTTCGTTCTGCGCGTCAATGACCGCCAGGATCGCGTGCAACCCGCGCGCCTGCGCCGCCTCGACCAGCAGCCCGAGCAGGGCGGAACCCAGGCCGCGGCCGCGCGCCTCGGCGGCCACATAGACGGAATTCTCCGCGGTGAACCGGTAACCCATGCGGTCGTGGAACTTGTTCAGGGCGCTCCACCCGAGGACCCGTTTCGAGCTGTCGGGCAATACCTCCTCGGCCACGAAGATCGCGTAATCCTCCCGCTGGTGGGCGTCGAACCAGTCCTGACGATGCTCCAGCGTGCGCGGCTCGTAGTCGTAGCTCGCGGTGGTCGTCAGCACGGCGTCGTTGTAGATGGCGAGGATGGCCGGGCAATCGTCCCGCCGGGCCCGGCGCACAGTCAGTTCGCTCACGGCGGCAGTGTGGCGCCCGAAGCCGGCGCGTCGAGCGGGCTTTGCTGGCCGGGACGGCCGGGTCTGCCAATTTCGGCGTCCGCGGGCTTTTCGGCGCCGTCCCCCGGGGGCAAGCTGCCGGGGTGACCTCCGCCCTGTTGAAGATTGCCCTGCTTGCCCTGGTCGGCGGGTGCGGCTTGCTCGGCGCCGAAATGCCAAGACCGACCGGGACCAACCTGCCTTCCGCTTCCGGCGAATACCTGATCCAGCAGTGGACCTCCGACGACGGCCTGCCGCAGAACTCGGTCATCGCGATCGCCCAGACGACGGACGGTTACCTGTGGCTGTCCACCTTCGGCGGCTTGGCCCGCTTCGACGGCGTTCGCTTTGAGGTGTTTGATCCGGACCAGGTGCCGGAGCTCGCCAGCTATTTCACCTACCTGAGCACAGACAAGGATAACGGGCTGTGGCTGAGCGGCTCGGATGGCCCAGTCGCCCACTACTCGGCCGGCCGCTTCCACCGGCTCACCGAAGCGGATGGGCTGCCCGGCGGCACTTCACCCCGGATTGAGGCCGCCCCCGATGGCACGGTGTGGGCGGGGACCAAGGCCGGTCGCCTGTTGCGCCGTGACGGGCAACGGTTCGTGGTGGCCGCGGAGGCGCCGCGGCCGGACTGGGGAGAGCTCTGGCAACTGGTCTTCGACCACTCCGGCCGCATCTGGACCGAGCAGGTGGGCGAGTTTGCCTACCTCGAACAGAACCGCTGGCACCGCTTCAAGCCCAAGGGCGAAGGCCGCGCCGGGAGCGGCATCGTGCCCTTGCCCGACGGCTCGGTGTTGGTGGAAGGCGTGCCCCGTGGTTCCCATCTGTTGCGACACCATCAGGGCGCACTCGAACTGTTCGAACGGTTTCCGTTCCCCAGCCGTTCCGGGGCGCGGTTCTGCCGCGAACGCGGGGGCACGCTCTGGTGCCTGAACCAAGGGCCGCTGTTTCGCCGGGGACCGGCCGGGGGCTGGGCCGAAGTCGGGCGGGAAACCGCCCTGGCCAGCAACGCGCACCGGGCCGCCCTGGAGGACCGTGAGGGCAACCTGTGGATCGGCACCGATGGCGCCGGCCTGTTCCGGTTGCGTCGCCGCAGCGTGCGGGCGGTTGGCACAGCCGAAGGGCTGACCCGGCCGGTCGTGCTCTCGGTGGCGGTCCGTCCGGAGGGCGAGGTGCTGACGGCGGTGCACGGCCGTGGTGTGCAGCGCTTCGACGGCCGCCGCTTCGAACAGGTGCTGCGGCCGCCGGCATTGAACGACAGTCAGCTCGCTTGGTGCGTCTGGCCGCGACCAGACGGTGGCCTCTGGGTGGGCTCGTATGGTCTGGGTCTGTTCGACGTGGCGCCGGGCTCGGCGACGTCCCGGGTCTGGCTCCCGACCAATGCCCCGGGGCTCATCGGCGGGCCGATGTTCGCGCTGCTGGAAGATTCTCTGGGGCAACTCTGGGTGGGCGGGGCCGAGGGGCTGTCGCGGCGCGCCCAGGGGCAGTTTCGCCGATGGACCCAGACCAACGGCCTGCCCGACAATTACGTGGGAGCCTTGGCCGAGGCCGGCGCGGGTGCCGTCTGGGCCGGCGGCAATCGCGGACTCGTCCGCGTGGACGACGCCGGCACGCGCACCTTCACCCGCACCGACGGGCTCGCCCATGACCACGTGCGTGCGCTGTTTCGCGACGCCGATGGCACCCTGTGGATCGGCGGCGGCGGCCTTACCCGGCTCAAGGAGGGCAAGTTCACCCCGATCCGCGCCGGCGACGGACTGCCGGTCGAGACGATCAAATCCCTCGTCGCCGACGATCACGGCGCCCTCTGGTGGGGCACCCCCCGAGGCGTTGTCCGCTGCGCCAAGTCCGAGCTGGACGAGTTCTGCGAAGGCCGCCGCCCACGGATTGAACCCACCCGTTTCGACCGCGCCGACGGCATGCCTTCCAATGAGTGCGGCGGCATCCAGCCGGCCGTCTGGAAAGGCCCGGACGGGCGGCTGTGGTTCGCCACGTTGAACGGGCTGGCCATCATCGACCCGAAGAACCTGCCCAAGAATCCCCTCGTCCCGCCGGTGGTGATCGAGGCGGTGATGGCCGATGGGCACGCCTTGGAACTGCGGGCCGGGCGGGTCGAAATTCCGCCGGGCACCTTGCTCACCGAGTTCCGGTTCACCGCCCTCAGCTTTGTGGCGCCCGAACGCAACCGGTTCCGCTGCCGCCTTGTCGGCTTCGAGGAGGAACTGCGCGAAACCGGCAACATCCGTTCCGCCGCCTACACCCGCCTGGCGCCCGGCAACTACACGTTCCGGGTCACCGCCGCCAACAATGACGGCGTGTGGAACGACCTCGGGGCAACCGTGGCCGTAACCGTGCGGCCTTTCCTGTGGCAGACGCTGCCGTTCCGCCTGACGGCCGCCACCGTCGCGCTGATCCTGTTGGCGGGAGCGGTGCGCTGGCTGTCGCAACGCCGGCTACGCCTCCAGGTCGCCGCCCTCGAACGCGACCAGGCTGTCAATCGCGAGCGCGCCCGAATCGCCCGCAACATGCACGACGACGTCGGCGCCAGTCTCACGCAGATTGGCCTGCTCAGCGAACTGGCCCGCCGCCAGCTCCAGGATCCGGCCGGCACCGCCTCCCGCCTCGACGAACTGGGCAACCTTTCCCGCGACGTGGTGCGCAACCTCGATGCGATGGTTTGGACCGTGGACCCGGAGCACGACACCGTGGCCGGACTGGTCGAATACCTCGCCGGTTTCGCCCAGGAATACGTTGCGCCCGCGGGCTGGGCGTGCCGGCTCGACCTGCCGCCGCGCCTGCCGGACGACCCGGTGCCCGCCGCCACGCGCCACCACGTCCTGCTCCTGATGAAGGAAGCCCTCAACAATGCGCTCAAGCATTCCGGTGCGACGGAGGTGACGGTCCGCGCCGCGGTCGAGGGACGCACGCTCCGGCTGGAA
Organism: Verrucomicrobiales bacterium; assembly: GCA_040375265.1. Taxonomy (GTDB): domain Bacteria; phylum Verrucomicrobiota; class Verrucomicrobiia; order Limisphaerales; family UBA9464; genus CAIWAH01. The sequence continues at coordinate 13,695 of JBEISV010000001.1, read as the reverse complement.
CTCGCCGACAACGGCCGCGGCTTCGATCCTGCCACGGCGGGCCGCTTCAACGATGGACTCGGCAACATGCGCGAACGCGCCCGGCTCGCCGGCGGCCGCTGCACGATCACCAGCACGCCCGCGACCGGCACGAAGATCAGCGTCGAATTGCCCCTGAAGTAGGGCAAAGTAGGTCGGCGGATCTCGGGCGGTTCGGGAGCGCGGCTCTCTGAGCCGCGAATGATCCTTTGCTCAAATGGTGGCTGGCTCCCTTCAGCACATTGCGCCGCGCTCCCGCTGCGTTCCGTTGCCATCCTTCGGTGGACGGGTCCCGGTGGCTGCCTCCTCCCTCACGAGACCTACTTTGCCTCGCGTCCGCAGCCTGCCCAAACCCGTCTACCGAGGAATGGCCGTTCCGGCCCTACCCGCGCCACCGCCGCCATGCGACCAAGCCCAGCATCGCCGCGCCCGCCGCCCAGGTGGATGCCTCGGGCACCTGATTGTCGCCGGTCAGCGTGAGTGACCAACTGTCCAGCCGCATCTGGCCGCCGGAACTCATGTCCGTGACGAAGAGCTGCCACGAGCCGTCCGCCGGCTGGCCGTTGAAAACGTTCAGCCGGAAATCACGGGCGCTCCCCGTGGCCACCGACCGGCCATCGGGTTCGAAGGCGCCGGTCAACGCCGCGCCTACCAGCGACGTGGTGTGGATGTCCCCGCCGGCCGCATCATCGCTCAACGTCACGTTCACCGAGTCGTAGGCGAAGCCGAACGTTCCCCCACCCAACGTGCCCGCCCCGATGCGGTTCAGCAGGTGCGACGTGACGATGTCCTGCGGCCCGCCGCCCATCGGGGTCCAGGCCAGGGTCACCACCAGGTCGCCGGCGAAGCCGCCGTCCACGCCCACCCCGCTGAACGACAGCCCCACCTCGACGCGTGTGATCGCCCCGATGGCGGAACCCGTGACATCGATCCCAAACGGCCCGGCGGTGTTCCCGTCGTCGCTCACCGTGTAACCCACCGACCACGTCTGCGTGGGCTCCGTGACGATGATTGCGGACGCCGGCAGCGCGGCGGCAAACAGCGCCCCGAGCAACAATCCATTCTTCATGGTTCCAGTCTTCATTTTGAATTCCTCAGGGGTTGGCGATCGCGCGGTAAAGGCGCAGCGAGCTGCCGGGGTTGGCATCGGTGTGGACGAAGACGCCGTTCGCCGCCGCCGCGTGGACGCCCGCCGGATTGAAGTCGTTCCAGTTCAACGGCGGCACGGTGTTCTCCGTGTATTGCACCCGGTATTCGCGAAACGGCACGCCGATGAACGTGATCGTCACGTCGTCGCCGGCCCACGCGATGTGCGCCGCGTTGGGCGCCGGACCGTCATTCGGGTTCGGTGTTTCCAAGCTCAGCCGGACTGTGCCGGTGACCGTGTGCTGGGCGCCCGGCTGGCCGTCGCCGAGCGTGTAGTGGAAACTGTCGTTCGCCGCCGGTCCCGCGGGCGGCTGATAGATCAGCCAGCGGCCGGCGATGGTCACCGTGCCGCCGTTGGCCGTCACTGGGTCCACGGCCACCACCGTGAGGCCGTAACCGAGCAGCGAACGGTCGTTCGCCACCAACGTGGACAGCGGCACCTTCACCGACCGGTTCGCCAGGAACTCGACCGCATCCTCCGCCGGCGCCACCAGGCTGGGCAGCGTCAGCAGGTTCCAGAAGCCGCCCTGCACCGTCGCCCCTGTGCCACTCACCGGTCCCGCCACCGCCTGGCCGATGCTCCCGCGCACCACGAAGTTCCCGCCGCTGCTCACCGCCCCGCCGGCAAACGTGTGCCGCGCCATGGCGTAGTCCGCCGCCATCGCCGAGCCCAATCCCAACAGCAGCGCCAACCCCGTCCGTGGCAGCCGACGTGAGGAGGCTCCGTAGGAATGCGGAATGCGGATTGCGGATTGCGGATTGGCAACCGAACGGGTGCCGCCCGTGGGCACTGAGCCAACAAATGGAGCTGGTTTCATGGCAGGAATCGGGTGAAGCACGTTCATGGACGGTTCGCGTTGAGCTGTTGCTGAAGCTGGAGGACGAGCGTGCGGAGGTCCGTGAGTTCCCCGCGCAGTTCCGCATTCTCCGCCGCGAGGGCCTCGGTCTTGCGGTGCAGCCCCTGGATGGCGGCGAGGGCCACGCCGTCGGCGTCGACGGTGGTGATGGTCTTGTCGTCCCCGCCCAGGCCGAAGGCTGCGTGGAAGTCCTGAGCCATCGGCCCCAGGTGCGGCGTCGCCGCCGCGTCGTTCGTGTAATGCCACGTCGTTAGCGGCAGCAAGGCCACCTTCGCCAGCACCGCCTCCACGTCGACCGGCGCAAAGCCCGCCTTCACGTTCCGGTCGCTCGGCGGGTTGACCGTGCCGCTCAAGCTCAGGTTGCCGTTGTTGTGGATCGTCGCCACCCAGGCGTTGAAATTGCCAAACCGCGCAATCGGGCCCGCATTGGCGGTCACGCTCAGGGCTCCTTCGGTATCGCCGCCCCGGCCCACCACGCGCAAGGCGGGTGCCGCGGTTGGTCCGGTCTCGGTGTTTTCCACATGGACCACCGCCGAGTTGATGTTTCCGGTGCGCGAGCCGGTGAAGCTCGCCGCGCGAGTTCCGACCGGACTGCTCACGCTAAGGTTGTTGGTGATCGTCAGGTCACCACCCAGGCTGACGTCCGCGCTGTCGTTCCACCGTAGGGCGATCTTGGCTGAGTTCTTGGTGGAACCCAGCGCCCCGCCCAGAAACCCATAGAGCACGGGGCCGTCCACTGTTTCCCCCGCAAAGCTCCGGCTGCCGCCGAACCACACCAGCCCGTGATTGGTATCCGAACCGCCCCGCAGGAACAGGTTGGTGTCCGCCAACCGCACGCTGCTGGTGAACGCCGGACTCCCGTTCAGAAATGCCACGTTGTCGCTCAGCCGCGCGTCGCTGACCGTGCCGGCGCTCAAGCCGGTGGCGTTCAACGAGGTCAGCCCGGAGCCGTTACCACTAACGGTTCCCGCCGTCAGGGCCCCGGGAACAATTACACCACCGTCCCAGTGCCAACGCAGCACGGCAAGCTCCTGTCCGGAAATGCCGTCACCCGTGCCCAACACCCCGCCTTGATTTCCCGAGAGAACCGGCCCGGCGACACCGTTCCCGGCGAATGATGAGGCATACCGGAGAACGCTGGCGTCGTTTACGGGCGCGCTCAGAAGCAGTTTCTGGCCGTTCAGACGCAGTGGAGAGGCCATGGTCGGACTGCTATCCAGCCGCGGGATGTTCGCACTCAAACGCCCGTCGGCGACCGTGCCCGTCGTCAACGCAGAGGCGTTCAGCGACGTTAGCCCGGAGCCGTCGCCCGTGAAGGTGCCCGAGGTGATCTTGGAGGCGTCCAAGTTGGGAATATGACCTGCCGTCAGGGTCGGAATCCGCGCTGCTGGCACCGTGCCCGTGGTCAACGCCGAGGCGTTGAGGTTGGTCAGGCCCGAGCCGTCTCCTGAGAATCCCGGCGCAGAGACGGCCGCTTCAAAAACATTACTGCGATCGAGCAGCGCCAGCTTCGCAGGAACAACTGGATCCGCCCGCAGGACAAAGCTCGAAAACCATGTTGCGGCGATCGCCGAAGCCTTGGGCAGGCCCACCGGCACTGTGGCTTGCCCACCGAAGGTCTGAGAGGGGAATCCGGTCTCACCCCACGCCACCACGGTGCCATCCGACTTCAATGCCAAGCTGTGCCAATATCCGCCCACCACCGAAACTACATTGGTCAAACCGACTGGCACATCCGTCTGGCCATTTTCTACATTGCCCCAGGCCACCACGGTGCCATCCGATTTCAGGGCCAGGCTGTGGCTTATTCCGGCCGCAACGGCCACCACATCGGTTAGACCGTTTGGAACGCTCCGCGCATTTCCGAAAAGGTCCCATTCCGCCACACTCCCGTCCGCCTTCAAGGCCAACCAGTGAAGAGACCCGGCCGCGATCGCGATCAGGTTGGAATGCCCGGGAATTACGATTCCCCCAGGACGTAACAGATTATCAACCCATCCCCAACCAATAGCCTGACCGTCGGACTTCAGGGCAATGCTGAAATTGAGCCCGGCCGCGATCGCAGTGACTCCGGCGAGTCCGGCGGGAACGCTGGTCTGGCCGGCAGAATTGACGCCCCACGCCACCACCGTGCCGTCCGAATTCAGAGCGAGGTTGTGCCCATCGCTAGCCGAAATCTTGACCACATCAGTCAACCCGACGGGCGGCGTGGCCCTGCCGTGAAAATTGTCTCCCCAGCTCACCACCGAACCGTCCTGCTTCAAGGCGAGGACATGTGAGCTCCCTCCACTCAGGGCTACCACGTTCCTCAGGTCGGTCGGGGGTTTGAGTAAGTCCGAACTTTGGAAGCCCCAAGCAACAACCGGGTCAGCCATCCGCACGAGCGAATCGAGGAGCACATTGGTCAACCCACCGCCATTCCCGGTAAACGTCCCACCGGTGATCTTGCTGGCATCGAGATTCGGGATTTGGGCGGCGGACAGGGTGCCGGTCAGTTGGCTGGCAGACACGCTGCCCGTCACGGTCGTGGCGGTCGTCGCGGTGTTCGCACTGCCGGCGGTGGCGGCGTGGATCGCGTAGGTGGTGGGCAGCACGGGCTGCCGTTCGGCCAACGTCGTGAAGGTCGCGGCGCCGTTGGTCCGCACGGCGATTTCCAGCCAGCGGCCGGCGCCGGGGAACTGGGCCCCGAAGTCCAGCGTGGCGGTGAACAGGCCGTTGGTCACGCCCACCGCGCTCTGCGTGAGCGTGGAGCCCTGCTGAATGCCGGCGGTGGCGGCGTTCCACAGCGAGAAGGTCAGGTCGTAGGTGCCATTAGCCGCCGCCGCGCCGTCGGTGAGTTGGCCTTGGTAGCTGAAGGCCGTTCCCTGCGCCCACGCTAGGCCCGCGCCGGCGACCACGCCCAGCAGTCGCGCGGCCCATGTGCGGAGGAACCGGGCGCATCCTGCCGCTACCCCCGTAGAGAGACTCCCTCGCCCCGCAGCGAAGCACGGGGAGAGGGTGGGGGAGAGGGGTGGCTCACCTGCGTTGCCGCCAGAATGGACGGCTTCCTCCTCTCCCCGGCCCTCTCCTCCACTCCGAGTGAAGGAGAGGGAGGCCGGGGCAGTGCCAGGCAGTGCCCACAGGATCCGAGGCGTTCCAGCCAAAGTAGGGCAGGCTGCCTGCCTGCCCACGGCGGGAGTAAAATTGGCGGCGAATTTCGCGCCGGCCGGCGCAGCGGGCAGGCTGGCAGCCTGCCCTACTTCGAGGCCGGACGCGGCGGCGGGATTGGTTGCATGGAGCTTCATAACGGTGACATCAGAGCACAGGTTGGTTCGCCTTGGGCATCGTCCCTTGGGAGGAGGCCGAGCTGTTGCCGCCTCGTCCAAAAGGAGGAGGCGGTTTCAGTTGCCTCGGCTCTCCCGGTTGAGCAGCAGCGCTTCCAGCCGTTCCAAACGCGCCCGGAGTTCGGCGTTTTCCAAAGAGAGCACCTCGACTTTGCGGTGGAGCCCCTGGATCGCGGCTAGGGCGACGCCGTCGGCGTCCACGGTGGCGATGGTCTTGTCGTTCTCGCCCAGGCCGAAGGCCGCGTGGAAGTCCTGCGCCATCGGCCCGAGGTGCGGCGTCGCCGCCACATCGTTCGTGTAGTGCCACGTCGTCAGCGGCAGCGAAGCCACCTTCGCCAGCACCGAATCCACGTCCACCGGGGCGAACCCAGCCTTCTTGTTGCGGTCGCACAGCGAAATGAAGGACGTCGCCGAGAAATTCCCCGCGTTGTCCAGTTTGGCCACCCAGGTGGTGAAATTGCCGAAGCGCGCGATCGGGCCCGCATTTGCCGTCACGCTCAGGGCGCCTTCGGTGTCGCCACCCTTGGCCAGCACTCGCAGGGCCGGTGCGGCGGTCGGTCCGGTTTCGGTGTTTTCCACATGGACCACCGCCGCGTTGTGGTTGCCTGTGCGCGAACCGGTGAAGCTGGCCACCCGGACATCCGCCGCCGCGGTGAACGCCGGACTTCCGTTTTCCAACGCCACGTTTCCGCTGAGCCGGGAATCCGCCAGCGTGCCCGTGGCGATCTTGGAAGCGTCCAAACTGGGGATTTGCCCGGAAGTCAGAGTTGGAATCCGCGCAGTCGCGAAGGTTCCGGTGTCACCTTGCCGGCATCCAGATCGGGAATCACCGCTCCAGCAAACAAACCACTGGTGATCTTTCCGGCGTCTAAGCTGGGAATCTGCTCCGACGGCACCGTGCCCGTGGTCAGGGCCGACGCATTCAGCGACGTCAGCCCGGAGCCGTTCCCGGTGAAGGTGCCCGAGGTGATCTTGGAAGCGTCCAGATTCGGGATTTGCTCGGCGGCAAAGGTCCCCGTCGTAACTTTGCCGGCATCCAAGTTCGGAATCTGGCTCGGGTTCAGCGTCGGGATCCGCGCCTGGGGCACTGTGCCCGAACTGAGCGCGGAGGCGTTCAATGCGGTGAGCCCGGAACCATTGCCATAGAAGGCGGGGGCAGAAATGGCGCCGCGGAACGAATTGAGCCGGTCAAGGCGAGCGAACTCAGGGTTGCTGCCCGGTTCCTGTTTCAGCGCAAAACTGCTCGAAATTCCGGCGGCAAGCGCCACCACATCGGCAAGGCCAGCAGGAACATTCCACTGCTGGGAAGGATTGTAGCCCCAGGAAACGACCGTGCCGTCTGACTTCAATGCAAGACTGTGGCCGCCACCGGCCGCCACGCTCACGACGCCATTTAGCCCGCTCGGCACATTCGTTTGTCCGAAGAAGTTATTCCCCCATGCGACCACCGTGCCGTCGGCCTTTAGGACCAAATTGTGAGAAGATCCGGCCGCGACTGCCACCACCCCGGACAGGCCACTGGGAACCGTTCCTTGGCTATGGTCGTTGCGTCCCCAAGCCACCACCGTGCCGTCGGCCTTAAGCGCCAAGCAGTGATTTACACCGGCATCGATGCTTACGACCTTCGCGAGGCCGACCGGAACGGTGGTTTGGCCATGCAACGGATCGCCCCACGCGACCACGGTGCCGTCAGCCTTAAGTGCCAGACTGAACAAAGCTCCGGCGGCGACCGCCGTGACCTGTTTCAGGGTGCCGGGAACGGCGGTTTCGCCGGACCCGATGGAGCCCCAGGCGACCACCGTCCCGTCCACCCTCAGTGCCAAGCTGTGCGAATTCCCTGCGGCGATGTCCACGACACCGGTCAGGCCGACGGGGACCGTGGCTTTGCCCGCCGCATTGTCTCCCCAGGCCACCACGGTGCCGTCCGCCTTTAACGCCATGCCGTAATTGAATCCTCCCACAATTTTCACCACATTGCTCAAGCCAGCCGGAATGGTGGTTTGACCGTGAGCGTCATCGCCCCACGCGACCACGGTGTAGTTGGGCTGAACCAGCGCGCCGAGCGGGATTTGGCTCAGCCCGGAGCCATTCCCCGTGAAGGTTCCTGAAGTTATCTTGGAGGCGTCCAAGCTGGGGATATGGCCCGGCGTCAAGGTCGGGATCCGTGCGGTGGCGAAGGCTCCGGTGGTCACCTGCCCGGCATCCAGGTTGGGAATCTGCGCCACTGGCACCGTGCCCGTTGTCAGCGCCGACGCATTCAGCGAAGTAAGCCCGGAGCCGTTCCCCGTGAAGGTGCCCGAGGTGATCTTGGAGGCATCCAGGTTGGGAATCCGCGCCGCCGGCACCGTGCCCATGGACAGCGCCGAGGCATTCAAACCAGTCAGACTGGAGCCTTTGCCTCGGAACAAGCCGGCAGTCACCGTTCCGTGGAAAACATTGTCCTCATCCAGCCGGGCGTAATTGGCGGGTAAACTCAGGGCAAGGGCGTGGTAGCCACCTGCAGCAATGGCCCTTACACCAGTGAGATCTGCGGGAACTGCAGTGCGACCATAACCCCCATTTCCCCAAGCCACCACCGTCCCATCCCGGCGTAAGGCCAGACTGTAGTCAAGGCCGGCGGAAACTTGGACCACATCGGTAAGCCAAGCCGGCACTGTGGATTGCAAGGAGGCGTTGTTTCCCCAGGCAACCACGGTGCCATCGGCTTTCAGCGCCAAACTGTGACTGTTTCCTGCCGAGATGGATTTTACCCCGGCAAGCCCCGGAGGCATGGCGCCCGCATCGCCCCATGCCACCACTGTGCCATCGGATTTCAGCGCCAGACCAAATGACACGCCGGCGGCGATCTCAACTACCGAGTCCAAGGGGGCCCAGATGCCCGCGGTTCCGACCGACAAGGGGCCCCAAACCACCACAGTCCCGTCCGACCTGAGGGCCATCGCGTTCAATTCCCGGCAAGAGACTGCGACCACATTCGCAAGATTAGGTGGCATCGAATTGGCGGACGGCCCTTCACCCACCACCGTGCCGTTCGCCCTGACCGCGAACGTCGCGTTGTAACCTGCCGCGATGCTGACGACGTCTCGCACGCCCGTCAAAAGCGCACTCGTTGCTCCCCATACGACGACGGTTCCGTCGCGCTTGAGCGCCACGCTATGGGCCGTGCCCGCGGCGATGGCGACTGCATCCTCAATCCCCGATGGCGCCGTTGTCCGACCATTGGCGGCTTCGCCCCATCCAACAATGATGGAATCATCGTGAACCAAGCCCCCCACAGGAACGTTCGTCAGGCCACCGCCATTGCCGGTGAACGTGCCACCGGTGATCTTGCCCGCATTGAGGTTCGGGATTTGAGCGGCGGATAGGGTGCCGGTCAGTTGGCTGGCGGGCACAGTGCCGGTCACGGTCGTGGCGATCGTCGCCGTGGCTGCGCTGCCGGCGGTGGCGGCGTGGATGGCGTAGGGCGTGGGCAGCACCGGCTGCCGTTCCGCCAGCGTCGTGAAGTCCGCCGCGCCGTTGGTCCGCACGGCGATTTCCAGCCAGCGGTTCTGCCCGTTGAATTGCGCCCCGAAGTCCAGCGTGGCGGTGAACAGGCCGTTGGTCACCCCAACGGCATCCTGCGTCAGGGTGGCGCCCTGCTGGGTGCCGACGGTCGCGGCGTTCCAGAGCGTGAAGCGCAGGTCGTAGGTGCCGTTGGCCGCCGCCGCGCCGTCGGTGAGCTGGCCCTGGTAGGTGAACGCGGTGCCCTGGGCGAGCGTCACGGTCAGGCCGAGCAATAGCCCCAGGCCGAAGGCGAGAGCGCGTCGGAAGGCCGGAATGAATCGGAGGTGTTCCATAGCTTCTCCCTGCTTACCATACGGCCCCGGGGTTCCGGCATCCTCCCTTCGGACGAGGCGCGAGGGTTTCCGCCTCCTCCTTTTGGACGATGTTGCCCGGCGGGCGGAACTGCGATAACCGCGGCGTGTCCATGCCGGTTTCCGCCGACCCCATCCGCGTCGCCCTCGTCGAGGACGACGCCCGCATCCGTGCCAGCCTGATCTCGCTGTTCGAGCTGGCGGAGGGCTACCGCTGCGTGAACGCCTTCTGCAGCGCGGAGGAGGCGCTCGCGGGCGCCGTGGCGGATATTGCCGACGTGGTGCTAATGGACATCAACCTGCCCGGCCGCTCGGGCATAGAGTGCGTCGCGGAGCTGAAACGCCGGAAACCGACCCTGCTCGTGATCATGCTCACGGTGTATGAGGACGCGGACAAGATCTTCGCCGCGCTGCGGGCGGGGGCGAGCGGTTACCTGCTCAAGCGAACGCCGCCGGCGGAACTGCTGGAGGCGATCCGCGACGTGACGGACGGCGGTTCGCCCATGAGCAGCCTCATCGCGCGCAAGGTGGTGGCGTCGTTCCAGGCCGCGGGTTCGGCCCGTCCCGCCGCAGCGCCGCCGGCCGCGGTGCCCTTGCCCAGCCTGACGCCGCGCGAACGGGAGATCCTCGACGCGCTGGCGAAGGGCTTGCTCTACAAGGAGATCGCCGAGCGCCTGGGCATCGGCGCGACGACGGTGCGCACGCACCTGCGAAGCATCTACGACAAGCTCCAGGTGCAGACCCGCACCGAGGCGGTGGTGCGGTATCTGGGGAACTGACCGGCCGCAGGTGGAGCTGCTGGGCCGCCGCGCCGGGCACCCGCAGCACCTTGGGTGGTTTCGGCTGCGGAAGTTATCCGAGGAGCTCCCGCACTTTTTCGCTGAGGCTCTGGATCGAGAACGGTTTCTGGAGCAGGGCCACGCCGGTTTCGAGGACGCCGTGGGGCGCCAGCACATCGGCGGGGTAGCCGGACATGAAAAGACACCGCAGGCCCGGCCGGCGGGCCCGCAGGAGCTCGCTCAATTGCCGGCCATTCATGCCCGGCATCACGACGTCGGTGAGCAGCAGGTCGATCGGACCGTCGTGCTGCTCGGCCAGTTCCAGCGCCGCCGCCGGCGAGGCCGCCGCGAGCACGCGGTAGCCCTGCTGGGTCAGGACCTTCCGGCCCAGCCGCAGGACCTGTTCCTCATCCTCGACCAACAGGATCGTCTCCCGGCCGGAGAGTTCGGCCCGCACCGGCGGCGCTTCCGGCTCCGGCGCGGGACCGGTGCAGCGCGGCAGGTAAATGCGGAAGGTGGCCCCCTGCCCGACTTCGCTCTCGACGAAGACATGGCCGCGGTTCTGTTTGACGAGCCCGAACACGATGGCGAGGCCCAGGCCGGTGCCTTTGCCCTGATCCTTGGTCGTGAAGAACGGCTCGAAGATGTGCGCGAGGGTCTCCGGCGACATGCCGCAGCCCGTGTCGCACACCGACAGCACCACGTAGTCGCCCGGCGCGAACTCCGGATGGCCGGCGGCCTGCGCCGGTTCCACGGTCACGTTGCCGCTCCGGATCGTGATGCGCCCGTGGCCGGCCATCGCGTCGCGGGCGTTGACACAGAGGTTGGTCAGCACCTGGTCGAACTGGGTGGGATCGATTTCGACCAGCCACAGGTCATTGGCGGGCTGCCACGACAGCTCAATCGCCTCCCCCAGCAGGCGCCGCAGGAGGTTCAGGGCGCGGCCGACGGTGTCGTTCAGCCGGAGCACCTGCGGGGCGGCCGTCTGCTTGCGGGCAAAGGCCAGCAGCTGTTTGGTGAGTTCGGCCGACCGTTTGGCGGAGTCCTGGATCTCGTCGAGGCATTCGCGGGCGGGATGTCCGGACGGCAGCTCCAACATCGCCAGGTTGGCGTTGCCGAGGATCGTCTGGAGCATGTTGTTGAAGTCATGGGCCACCCCGCCGGCGAGCCGGCCCACGGATTCCATCTTCTGCGACTGAAGCAACTGGCCTTGCAACCGCTCCCGCTCCTCTTCCATGCGCCGCCGTTCCGACACGTCGGTATGCGTGCCGAACATCAGCAGGGGCTTCCCCTCGGGCGTAGTCGTGATGACGCGCCCGCGGTCATGCACCCAGACCCAGTGGCCGTCACGGTGCCGCATGCGGCAGTCGCATTCGTAGTAAGGCAGCTCGCCCGCGAAGTGCCGCTGCAACCGCTCGTCGGAAAGTTTCAGGTCGTCCGGATGGGTAAGGCGGATCCAGGTGCGGATATCGATTGGCTCCAGTTCGGCGAGCGTGTAGCCGACGATCGCGGCCCAGCGCCCGTTGAAGACGGTGGCCCCGGATTGCACATTCCATTCCCAGGTGCCGACCCATGCCGCATCGATGATGCTGCCGAGCCGCAGGCGTTCGTCGCGCAGCGTGGCTTCCGCGAGCTGGCGGCGGCGATTGGCGAGCAATTGCGATGCGACCGCCGCCGCCGCATTGGCAAATATCTCCTCGTCCGCCTGCCAGGTCCGCGGCCCGCCGACGTGCTCCAGGCACAGCACGCCCGCCAGTTGGCCGCCGACCTGAATCGCGGCGTCCAGCGTCGCGCCGATCCCGTGCGGCCGCAGGTAACCTTCGGCAAATTCGGACGTCCGCGGATCGGTAATTGCATCGGCCGCGGCCACCACGCTTTCCGCCCGCAACGCGGCGAAGTGGCGAGGATAGGCCCCCGCCGGCAGCACCACGCCTTGGAAATGGGTTCCGGTCGACGCGTCATACAACGCCAGGCAGCGCAGCTCGGTGCCGGCGGGATTGAGCTCCCAAATTCCGGCCCGCACCACCCCAGCGGCCCGGGCCGCTTCCTCCGCGAGCCGGGACCACCGTGGCTCCGCGGCCGGATCGCTGGCGGCTTCCTCGATCACGACCCGGGCGATGGCCTCGGCCTGGGTCCGGGCGCGGACTTCCCGGGCCCGCAGCTCGGCTTCGACCTGTTCCCGGATACGGATGTCCTCCCGCAATTCCGACGTCCGGCGGGCCACCTGCCCCTCCAATTCCTGCGCATGCCGGGTCAACCGGATCCGGGCCACCAGCAAGGCCAAGCTCAGCGCCGCGAAGGCCGCGCCCAAGGAGACGGCCGCGGGCCGAAACCACCGCCGGTCCTGCAAGGGCAAAGCCCGGACCTGGAAAACCAGCTTGGCCGGCGTCGAATCCGCGTTGCCCAAACCGTCACGGGCCTGCACTTCGAGGACGTGGATCCCCGCGGACAGATGGCCGAGGGCCACGCCCTGCTCCGGCCAATCACCAAAGCCCGACCAGGCGGCGTCATCGATCCGCCAGTTGAACGAATGGCGTTGCGGGCGCGACTTGGGCACAAACCGGCCAATGCCCCGGGCCATGGCGCGCACCGCACTGCCTTCGGAGAAGGAATCCGGGCCGGTGATCTCCGTCTCGGGCGGGGCCAGTTGTGACCGCAACTGGAGCGTGCCCCGGCTGGTGCCCAGCCAATACTCGCCGTCGGCGCACCGCAGCACTGCCGTCAGGCCCGCGTCGAGCGGCGGGCTGACATAGGTGGGCGACCACCATTCACGCGTCTGCCACAGCGCCAGGTCGGGCCCGTCGGAAAGCAGCAGCCAACCCGCTTGGTCGAGGGACATCCCTTGGCCAAACCGCAGCGGGTGTTGGAGCCACTGGCCGTTTCGTCCCACCAGCACGCCCGCGCCGCCGCCGGAATGTTCCGCCGCGAGAAACGCCACGGTGTCTCCCTGCCCGGCCGATGCGGCGAACGCGCTGCCCGCCGCCGGGGCCACCGGAGTGAAGGTCAGCGGACTTCCCAGAGGCGATTCCCACAGGCCGGCCTGTCCGAACAGGAATAGTTTTCCGGCTCCAGCCTGGAGCTCGGGCCAGCCGGTGCGGGGGCGGGTAGCCGCCATGGGCACCGGCCGCAGGTTCGCGCCTTCGCCCCGCCGGATCTCGAATTCGAGCGACTGCGCATCGAACAGCACGACCCAGACGCCGTTGGTCGGATCGGCCGTCAGTGAGGTCAGACGCCGACCACCCAACTCGGCCGGTCCATGCCGGGACCAGCCGCCGGCATCATGGCGAACTAGGATACCTTTTCCGGCCGGGTCCGCCCCGGCGAACCAGAGTGCTCCCGCCTTATCGGTCGCCAGCCGTTCCAATTCCATCAGACCGGTCTCGGAAGCCGGGTAGGTCTCTACCCGGCCTTGCTGCCAGCGGGCTAACCCGTCTTCGCTCGCGCCCCAGACGCCACCGGCGGGATCCTCCCGCAGCGGGGCAGCCATGCCGCCAACCGTGGTCACCGTCCCGTTTTCCAGCGCCTTGGTCCCCTTGGCATCGGCAAACCACATCCGGCCTTCACGATCCTCCAGGACCGGCGGCGGCAGCTCCGGCCAGGCTTCCCAAGCCCCCGGCTGACAGTCCCACCGGAGGATCGTTCCCTGCCCCACGGACCAGATCGCCCCGTCCGGCGCCGTCTTCAGGTCGCCCGCCTCGAGGCCATGGCCGGACAATTC
>JBEISV010000624.1:0-2444 GCA_040375265.1 Verrucomicrobiales bacterium | reverse complement strand
GCATCGGCCGACCGGCCGGCTGGCTCTCGCGTCGGCCCGCAAACACAATGCCTTCAAGCTGCTTTCCCCCGACGGTTCGGCGCCGACCGTGAAGTGGCCCGCCGTGCAGGCCTACGAAATCGGCTTCAGTCCCGATGGGCGGACCGTGGCGGCTAACTCCGCGCCCACGTCGGACGAAAAGGTCCCGCGGCAGATTGAACTGCGAGACGCCTTGACCGGCGAACTTCAGCGCACGCTGGACGCCGGCATCGGCGCGACCGCGCGCTGGAGTGCGGACGGGCGCTGGCTGTTCACCGCCACGATGCCGGACCGCGTGGACCTGTGGCGCACGGCGAGCTGGGCCCGCGGGCCGGCCTTGCCGAAAGAGGTTCAGGCGGCCAACGGCACCTTCGCGCTGTCGCCGCATGGCGACCTTCTGGCCGTGTTCAACGAGGTTGAGACCTGGCTGGTGCGCACCGCGGACGGGGAATTGCTCGCCAAACTGACCGAACCGCCCGGCACGCTCGGCTACGTCACCGACATGACCTTCAGTCCCGACGGCCGGAAGCTTGCCCTCCTGCGGCGCAATGCCGTGCTTGCGCTGTGGGACCTGGAACGACTGCGCGCGGAATTGGATTCGCGCGGGTTGGGCTGGTGACGGCCGACGGTTGCTGCCGGAAGGAGCGCCGACCGGATTTTCCGTCACGCGCGGGGTCTCACCGCCTTGTCGGGCTCCATGGCGGGGAAGTGCCGACGAAGCCAATCGAACGGGCCATTGACGAAGTGACAACCCACGGCCGCGCGGTGTTGGGAGAACAACAGGTTGGCGATTCTGGACAAACTGGACGCGGCGTTTCTGCAGAAGTAGGCGATAAGGCCTGCACCTCATCGGATCCAAAAACGGTGGCAACCTCTTCGGTCCAGCGCGCCACGGACGGCGCGGACACCGAAATGCTCTGCTGATCGTCCTATTGGGCCGCTGCCTGACCGAGCTCATGCTTCGCGCGCGCCGCGCATGGTCCGCCGCCAGGTAAAGGCCGGCGGCGACATGGCGGGGAGTTGGTCGATGGAACGACCGAGGTGACTCGTTCGAAGCGGGCCGGCGATGAGAAATAGGCGCAGGAACGTCCTGCGCCCGGCGGTTCGCCTCTCGCTGGCTGCGGCAGGCCGGTTTACCGGTTGGCACGCCGGCGCCAGAGCATGAAGCCCAGCAGGGCCGCTCCGGTTACCGCTACGTATTCCTCTGGCTCCGGAACCGCTGAGATGCGCACTTCGGCCAGGCCGAGACCTGCAAAGTCGGATTGAGCCTGTCCGTCGATCAGCAGCAGGCTGAGATACCGATACGCGGTCGAGTCCGAAATCGCGAAGGACTGCCCGATCACGGTGCTCGCGGTGCTATAGGTCAGGGACGTTGAACCGAGCAGGGAAACCGGGCTGCTCACCACCGAGCCGAGGTCGTGGCCGAATTCGGAACCGCCCGGCTGGATCGAATTGCCGCCGGCAAGGCTGAAATGCAGCGTCCCGCGGTCGAACTGGTTGCTGTTAAAGATCTCGATGCCGGCGAGAACCGTTGGCGCACCGAGGTCGATCGTGACGAATCGGTTCACTTGTCCGGCACCGCCGAATTCGTTGTAGTATTCATAAGGAAACCAAATGAGGCCCGATGAGTCCGGCACGTTGACGGCTCCGGTCTGCTGATTGAAGATGTTTCCGGCCTGATAGACGCTTCCGACGCTGTCATAGGCACTGTCAAAGAACACCGGCGAGCCGCCGATGACGTCGGACGGAGACAGGTTGATGAAGACCTGTGCTCGGGTAGCTACGGGTGCCAGCGCCGCCAGCAGGGCGAGGCCGCTCAAGAATTTGATCGGGTGCATGGTATGATTTTGTCTTTCCGCGGTCGGAATCGACCAAGCGGTCTGCTGTTCTTGCGCCGTTCTCCCGAAGATGTGACAGGCAAGCGCAGTGTTTTTTGTTCCTCGCCGTTTCCGGTGACGGCGTGGGATAGGCAGCCTCTGTTCGCGGAGCGACCTGGAAGCCGAACATGGCGTCGCCGCCGGGGGCGCTTGGGCGGGCTTACTCTCCCAGACGCCGCAACCGTTCGCGGGTTGCCAAGGTGTCTGAGCGCAGCGGCTCCGGCATGTCCTCCGACGGTTCCTGGAGCGCGGCTAACGTGCCCCGCGCGGCCGCCTGCACGCCCGGTTTCTGCGACGGGTCGCGCTCCAGAGCGAACGCCAGCGCCTTCGCGGTCGTGGCACCGAGATAATGGTCGAACCACAGCTCCGTGGGGCCGCGGCCCCGGAGCTCGGCAAAAGCGGCGGCGCATTCGCGGCTGGCCAGCAGGATCGTTTCCGGGGAACTGGCAAAGGCCAGGTGGGCGTCCATCACCTTGCACAGGCTGGAGACCACGTCCCGGCGGGCGGGGATGTCCTCCGGCCTCGCATTCAGGACGATCCGGCGCAAGG
>JBEISV010000509.1:0-3401 GCA_040375265.1 Verrucomicrobiales bacterium | reverse complement strand
TCGGCGGTATCCTGGTCGCGGTGCCCAAGACCCGGAACCTCGGCCTGCTGGTGCTCGGGCCCATCGTCCTGAACATCCTCGCCTACCACGCGTTCGTCATGAAGGGCGAAGGGCTGCTCTCCCCGCCCCTCCTGCTGATCGCCGCCCTGCCGCTTTACCTGCTCTGGGTTGAACGCAAACGGTTCGCCGGCCTGATCGGCTGAAACCGGCCAGCCTCCGGCCTGAACCCATTCGCCCGACCCTCAATTCACCGCCTTGCTCACCCCATGAATTCCGCCGTCGCCCCGTTCACCATTCAGCGCACGTTCACGGCCTCGCTCGCCCGCGTCTGGCGTGCCTGGACCGACCTCAGCCAGTTCGAGCAATGGTTCGGCCCGAAGGGAGTCACGTGCGTGGCCGTTACGCGCGACTTCCGACCGGGCGGCCTGTTTCTCTACCGCATGAGGTCGGGGGACGGACCCGACAACTGGGGCCGGTGCGCCTACCGCGAGATCGTGCCGTCCGAGAAGCTGGTCTGGGTCAATTCCTTCTCCAATCCCGCCGGCGAGATCGTGCCACCGCCGTTCCCCGCGCCCTGGCCGGCCGAAATGTTGACCACGGTGACCTTTGCCGCGGTCGGCGACCAGACCACCGTCACCGTCGAATGGATTCCGCTGAATGCCAGCGCAGCCGAGATAAAGACCTTCGACGACGCCCGCGAAGGCATGGCGGGCGGATGGAGCGGGTCGTTCGAGCAGCTGGATGATTTTCTCGCGCGGACCCCGCGGATTTCCACCGGGCAGAAGATTACCCCGTTTCTCTGGTTCGATGGCCAGGCCGAGGCCGCGGCGCGATTCTACGCCTCGATCTTCCCCGACTCCGAGGTGACCAGCGTCTCGCCGATGATCGTGAACTTCCGCCTCGCCGGCCTGGAGTTCATGGCGTTGAACGGCGGTCCGCATTTCAAGTTCACCGAGGCCGTCTCGTTCTTTGTGAGCTGCGAGACGCAGGCCGAGGTGGACTTCTTCTGGGACAAGCTCTCGGCCGGCGGCTCCGTCCAGCAATGCGGCTGGCTCAAGGATCAGTTTGGCCTTTCGTGGCAGATCGTGCCCACCGCGCTCGGCGAACTGATGGGCAGCCCCGATCCCGCCCAAGGCGAGCGCGTCATGCAGGCCATGATGCAGATGGTGAAGCTGGACATCGCCGGACTAAAGGCCGCCGCCGAAGCAAGGTAACCACCCATGCCATGAACCCCGCCAAGGCCAAACCCACGACGATCGACGAGTATCTGGCCGACGTTGCGCCGGCCCAGCGGACCGTCCTCGAAAAGCTCCGCCGCGCCGTTCACGCCGCGGCGCCGGGAGCGGAGGAATACATCGGCTACGGCCTCGCCGGGTTCAAACACGGCGGCCGGCCGCTGGTCTATTTCGGCGCCTGGGAAAACCACTGCGCGCTCTACGCCGCGAGCCCGAAGACGCAGGCGGAGTTTCAGGATGCACTCACGGGCTTCCAGGTCAGCAAGGGCACGATCCGCTTCACGGTCGCCAAGCCGCTGCCGTTGACGCTGGTGAAGGAACTGGTGAAGGCCCGGGTTGCCGAGAACGCGGCCAAGGTCCGGAAGGGCGGCGCGGCGAAGAAGACGGCGAGGAAGACCAAGCCCGCACCAGGCACCGACGTGACGGCCGTGTTGGCCAAACTGAAGCAGCTCGGTCAACCCAAGTTCCGCGCCGAGATGGAGCCGCGCTACGGCATCGTGGCGAAGGACGCCTTTGGTGTGCCGATGGCCGCGATGCAGGCGCTCGCGAAGAAGCTGGGGCGCAATCACGCCTTGGCCGAGGCGCTGTGGACCACCGGCAACTACGAGGCCCGGACAGTGGCCGCGCTCATCGCCGAGCCGGAGCGAGTGACACCCGCGCTCATGGACCGCTGGTGCAGCGACTTCGACAACTGGGCCATCTGCGACACGGTTTGTTTCAAGCTCTTCGACCAGACGCCGCACGCCTTCGCCAAGATCAACGAGTGGGCCGGGCGAACGGAGGAGTTCCAGAAGCGGGCAGCCTTCGCCCTGCTGGCCTGCTTGGCACTGCACGACAAGGCCGTTGATGACGCGGACTTCCGACGCGGGCTCGCCTGGATCGACGCCGCGGCCGGAGACTCCCGCAACTTCGTGAAGAAGGCTGTGAGCTGGGCCCTGCGCGCCATCGGAAACCGGCGGACCGCGCTCACGAAATCCGCCATCGAACTCGCCCGCAAGCTCGCCGCATCCGACGACCCAACCCGCCGCTGGATCGGCAAAGATGCCTTGCGAGCCTTGACCAAACCCGCCCCGAAAAAGAAAACCAATCCCGCGCCACGAAGCCGACCCGATCGCTGATCAGCTACGGCACGCACCCATGCCCAACCGATTCCAACGCGTGCTCGACGCCATCATCGAGGATGACCGCGCCTCGACCAAGGAGCTGATCCGCCAGGAACCCGCGTTGGCGCACACCACGGTTCCCGAAGCACGGTTGGAGCCGCGGATCGCCCACTGGATCTATGCGGGGGACACGGCGCTGCATGTGGCCGCCGCCGGACACCGGGTGGAGATCGTGCAACAGCTTCTTTCGGCCGGCGCGACAGTCGGTGCGATGGGGAACCACCGCCGAAGCCAGCCTCTCCACTACGCGGCCGATGGCAGCCCGGAAAACCCCACTTGGGATGCCAATCGGCAGGTCGCGACGATCCGCCTGCTCGTCGAAGCGGGGGCAAGACTGGGCGCCCAGGACAAGAACGGGGCGACGCCGTTGCACCGGGCGGTTCGCACCCGCTGCGCTGCTGCGGTCCGTTTCCTCCTGCAAGCCGGCAGCGACCCGGCGCAGCGGAACAAACCCGGATCGACGGCCTTCCATCTGGCCGTCCAAAACACCGGCCGCGGCGGCAGTGGCTCCGGGTTGGCGAAGACGGCGCAGCGCGAAATCATCGCGGCGTTCCTCAATTGCGGCGTCTCGCCCACGATCGAAGACGCCAACGGCAAATCGGTCCTCGCTTGGGCAAGGAGCGGCTGGATTCAGCAGATGTTGGAAGACTCTCACCACTAAACCCAAACAGAAAACTCCATGAGCAGCGTCCGCGTCCTCGTCGGCACCAAGAAGGGTGCCTTCATCCTCACCGCCGACGGCCAGCGCCGAAACTGGCAGATCACCGGCCCGCACTTCGCCGGCTGGGAAATCTACCACCTCAAGGGCTCCGCCCTCGACCCCAACCGCCTCTTCGCCTCGCAGTCGAGCGGCTGGTTCGGGCAGATAATCCAGCGCTCCGACGACGGCGGCAAACCCTGGAACCCGCCCGGCACCAAACCCGAGGACCTCATGGGCCCTGACGGCATGCCCAACGGGAAGAGCAACGAGTTCCGCTACGAAGGCACCGTGGGCACCCACAAG
>JBEISV010000061.1:0-15923 GCA_040375265.1 Verrucomicrobiales bacterium | reverse complement strand
CCGTCGCCCCGGCGGGCAGGGCGTTGCCCACGGCGGTGAGGGTCAGCGGGTCGCCGTCCGCGTCGCTGTCGTTGGCCAGCAGCACGCTCTTCAGCACCTTGGCCGCCGTCGTCGTGTTCGGGCGGTTCAGGCCATCCGCAACCGCCACCGGCGCGGCGTTGGCTCCGACAACCAGATCATTGCCGGTCCCGCGGGCGTAGCCTTGGATGGCAGTGAGCGCGCTGCCCAAGAAGTTCGCGAGCGCAGGCCCCGTAAAGGTTCCGCCGATGGCGTCCGAGGCGTCGTTCGCCAGCAGGGTGAAGTTGTCGGTACCGTTCCACACATAGCCACCGGTCGCGGCCAACGCGAGCGTCGCGCCGGAGGTGATGGCCACGGTTCCGCTTACCTCGATCTTCTCATAGGACGCCGAGGTGGGGCCGACATCGGCACTGAAACCACCGGCGGCGGCGAAGGTAACGTTGTTGCCGATGGCCAGCGTCTTGTAGTTCGCCGGGCTGATAACGGCGCTGACGGCGATCGCGCCGCTGTTCGCATTGCCGATTTGCACGGTCCCAGCGGTGATGCGATCCAACTCCGCATCGGTCAGGCCAAGTTGGGCGGCGCTATCAGTGCCACCCACGCCAATTGTCCTGCCGTTTGTGCGTTGCCGGAGCGCAACGTTGCTGCCCGCCGCGCTGATGACCGCATTGGAGTCGAAGTTCATCTGGTCAGCGATCAAGGTGATTGTGCCTCCACCGGAGGCTTCAATTGTCGGCGAGGCAGCGCTAGTTACATCCAGGCCGAAATTGGTGGTGTTGCTACCCTCAACCCCCGTGACAATCACACTCCCGCTCCCTGAGGAGGACAACTTGCCACCACTGCTCACAGCAACTCCACGGCTCCCACTTCCGCTACCGCCGGCCCCGCCGGTTCCTGATATGTTGAGAGCTCCATTTACAACCGAAATAACGCTACCGGTCCCGCCGATATCCACCCCGATGCGGTTGTTGGTGCCGGTCCCACCGGTTCCTGCGACGGTCACACTGCCATTGCCAGTGGACTTGATCTGCGAGGCACCGTTGACTTGGAGCCCACGCGAGCCAGGCCCCGATACGCTGCCTCCTTGGGTGGTAATTTGAATGGCGCCATCCACAGATGAGATGACCGAGGCAGTATCGATTAGCATTCCCACGGCGAGTTGGTTTCCGGTCCCCCCGGTGGCATTGATTGTGATGCTGGCAGCTCCGGCCCCCGTGCCGATGGAAGTGACCTGTGCGCCTCCGGTGAGATGTATCCCTCGATTGGCACCCGCCCCGCCTGTGCCAGTATTTCCACCCGAACCCGTGAGTTGAATGTTACCGACTATGGAACTGATTGCAGTTGCGCTGCCCGATAGCTGGATGCCCATGGCTTGATCCAATCCCCCCGTGGTTTTGTTGCCGGCCCCGCTCAGCGAGATTGTTCCTGCCGCTGAGCTAGCACTAGTGGACCTGACCGAGCCACCTGCTTGAATTCGCACCCCAATCTGGCCCGAGGTCGCGTTTCCTCCTTTGCCACTTAGAGTGACATTGCCCGTCCCTGCTGTCTGAACAGCCGCCGCATTGACATCAATTCCGACGAAGTTGCCGGAAGTCGGGGTGACCTGTTGGTTGGCCGAGAGGGAGAGATTGCCATCCACCACTGACACGACCGCAGCGTTGGCGACGCTGATGTTCCTGCTCGTGCTCGCGCTCAACGCCGAGCTGCCGGCGAAGGCGGTGTTGCCATTGAAGGTGATGGTGCTCGCCGTGGCGTCATCCAGCGTGACGGTGAAGCTGGAGGCGTAGGTGTTGGCGCCGCTGGTGTTGAAGGTGACCGCATTGCCCGAGCTGCCATCATCCACCGTCACCGCCGTGAACGAGGCCGCGGTGGCCGTGAGCGAGGCCGTGCCATTGCCCGTGGCCCCGCCGCCATCCGTGCCGCTCCACGTCCCGCCCGTGAGCGCAAAGGCATAGGTGCTGCCCGCCGAGGTGATGGCGACGCTTTCATTGGCCGCCGTGAGGTTGATCGCCAGCGTGGTGCCGGAGACGGTGAAGGTGGCGGCCAGGGCGGCCCCCGGGACCAGCAAGGCGGCCGCAAGGAACGCCAAGGCGGCGACAAAGTTGCCGGCGGATCGGCACGACCCCGACTTCTTGGCCGGGCGTAAGTTAGGCTGATTCATAGCAATGGACTGGAAATCTCCGTGGAGGGTGACGTTTCCCGGGCACCGCCTCCCCCAAGGATTGGGTGAACCGGAAAACGTCCCTCCACTGGCTGCTACAACGTCTGTGGCCGGGCGTAACAAGATTTCTGAAAAAATCTTTCGGGAAGGGGGAGGCAGCGGGGGCCGGAGGCAAAGGCCGGGAGGGGGACTGGGTGCCAGAGGTTGGAAATTGCCCACAAAAGCGGTCCCAACGCGCCGCCCGATCCCTCGCGATCGGTCTTCGTCCCATGCCTATCCGTTTTGCTGACCAAAGGCCCGGAGGGCCGGAAGAAAGTAGCCCCGGGCGTGAGCCCGGGGTGGGCTCACCCGAACGCCCAAGCCCCGGAGGGGCGACAGAAAGCCTCCTCTGACTGGCAGAATTCTGCCGCCCCTCCGGGCCCGTCGGTCTTGCCTGACGGCCATCCACGGCTCACGCCGTGGGCTACTTTCTGCCGCGCCTCCGGCGCTCCTGGCGGCAGTCTTGTCCACCAACCGGATAGGCATGCTTCTTCCGGCTGAACGGCACGGTTCCCGCGGTGGTGGCCGTGTTTTGGACTGCGCCGGCAGGACGGCGTTTTGGTTCCACCGTGGAAGGACCTTCAGAGCCGGGGTGCCTGGTCACGGCGAAGGAAATGCCGGGGCCTGCCCTAGGCGCACCTGGCTCCTGCCCCTGGGTGACTCCCTCGCCCTGCGAGGCACGAGCGGGGAGAGGGTCGGGGCGAGGGGCAGGCCCCGGATTGGCCGGGAGGGCGAGCATTCCTGCCCGCCCCCGAGCGCCTTGGCGCGAGCAGTGGGCTTCGCTGGCCGCTCCGCTCCGAACCGCGCGGCGGACTGGAAAGTCCGCGCTCCCGGGCTTTGGCCCGCGGGCTCAATTCCGCCGCCGGGCGCGCCACCAAGTTCCGCCCGCCAAGGCGATGAGTCCGAGTCCGGCCGCCCAGGTGCCGGCTTCAGGCACGGCGCTGACTGTATCTTCGCCGGTGAGGGTGAAGGACCAGCTCACCAGTTGCATGGTGCCGGTTCCGGCGGCGTCTCCAGAAAGTCCCGGAGGCTTTGGCCGGACGGAGTCAGGCCGTTGGCCGCGAGGGCGGCGAGGATGCGCTCCTCGGTCATGATGAAGCGGTCGCGCTTGTAGAGCAGGTAGTCGCCACGCACGGCGTTGGGCGTAAGGTTGATGGTCACCAGGTTCGCACCCGTCGCGAGTCCGCGGGCGTAACCCGGGCCGGTGCCGGCGAGGTTCAGTGCGCTGACCGCCGGAATGACCCAGTCGGGCCGCATCAGCCGCAGCGCCGCCATGCAGTTGAGCGTGAGTTCCAGCGAGGCGGCTTCCCGGCCGGAAAGCGGCGTTTCGTCACCGGGCACAAACGGGCTCACGCTGCACCCGATCAGCGGCAGGTCCGCGGCGAGGCGAAGGTTTTCCAAGGCAGACTCGATGGATTGGCCCGGCAAGCCGGCGATGAAGCCGGAGCTCACCCGCCAACCTGATTCCGCCAATCCTCGAATGAACGCCGTCCGCTCGGCCAACGATCCGGGCGCTTCCAGCTCGCGGTAAAGGCCGGCCTCCGCGAACTCGAATTTCACGATGTAGGTCGAGGCGCCGGCGGCGCGCAGTTCGTCGGTCAGCCGCGCGTCGAGGGTGCCGAGGCAGACGCTGATCCCGAGATTCGTTTCCCGGCGTAGCGTGCGGACCAGCGGCAGGACCACCTCGCTGGCGGCCAACGGATCCTCGCCGGATTGCAGGTTGATGTCGGTGATACTGGCCGGCCGGTGATGGATCAGCAGTTCGGCCAACTCGTCGTGGCGCGCCCGGAAACGGTCGAGGTTGCGGTTGTCCCGCCGCATTCCGCAGTAGTGGCAGTTCTCCCGGCAAAAATTGGACACCTCCACCACGGCGCGGACAAATGCGCGGTGCCCAAAACGGGCACGGGCCACGGCGTTCGCGTGCGCGTGCAGTGCCGCCTGGGTTTCGTCGCAGGCGGACAAGTCGGTGGGGCTGGGAAACCAAGTTCCGGACACGGGCGAACGCTACCCGGCGTCGCACCGGCACCCAAAGCCTAAAGTCCGTGCGGGCGAACGACGTGGACTTTGCCCGGCGGACTTTGGAACGTCCCGGCCGTGCCGCCCTCGCCCGCCAACTGCTGCGCCGTCATCCCCTGCCGGGATGAGGCAGCGTTCATCGGCGCGGTGGTGATGGCCGTGCGTCAGCACCTGCCTACCGTGGTGGTCGTTGACGACGGTTCGAGTGACGACACCGGGCGTGTTGCCGCGCCCGCCGGGGCGACTGTTCTGCGCCACGGCACTTCTCAGGGCAAGGGGGCCGCACTGGCGACCGGCTGGGCTTGGGCCCAGGCCCGGACGTTCACGTGGGCGCTGATGCTGGACGGCGATGGCCAACACGCCCCGGCCGACATCCCGGCACTCCTCGCCGCCGCCGAACCCGCAACCCTTGTGCTCGGGAACCGCATGGACCAGTCGTCCGCGATGCCGTGGTTGCGCCGGGCGGCCAACCAATGGCTCAGCCGGCGAGTCTCCGGCCTTGCCGGTGTGCCGATCCCGGATTCCCAGTGCGGCTTCCGGTTGGCGCACCTACCCACGCTATTGGCGCTTGCCCCGGACAGCCGGCACTTCGAGATCGAATCCGAGTTGTGCGTCCGCTTCGCCCGGGCAGGCCAACGCATCGTCTCGGTGCCCGTGCAAGTTCGCTACGCCGGCGAACGGAGCAAAATCTCGCCGCTGCGCGACTACGCACGGTGGTGCCGCTGGTATCTGGGCGCCCGGCGGGAGGTTTCCCGGTCACTTGGTCACTGACAGCAGCACGCGGGTGCCGTGCTCCCGCCAGACCCGCGCCCCGTTGAGCCCGGCCGTGGCCGCCAGTTTCTGCCATTCGGCCACCCGCCAACCACGCCGCACCGACAAGAGGGCGTCCGCGCGAAAGGCCCGCGGCGCCGCCAACAGGCCCAGCCAAAGTCCGAACAGGAAACCGACATTGCGGTGCAGGTCGCACACCAGCACGGCGCGGCGCGCCACCCGATTGGCCTCGCGGAAATGGGCGATCACGTCGGCGTCCGAATCCAGGTGGTGGGTCATCGAGGTCGCCACCACGACGTCGAAACTCGCGTCGGGAAAAGGCAGTTCCGTGGCCGAGGCCACGACGTGGACGCCAGCAGAATCCAACTGTCCCGTCAGACAACAGTGGTCCACATTGGTGAACCGCCAGCGCCATCCCTGAGATTTGGCCCAGGCCGTCAATTGCCGTCCCAGCAGGCCGTCCCCGGCTCCCACGTCCAACACCGACAGGTCCCGGCAGTGCTCGGTTCCGAGCAAACGGGGCAGCCAGATTTGGAAGGGACGGTCGAAGCGGGTAAACCGATTGAGCCGGCCCAGGGTCGCGTAGTGTGCGCGCAATTCCCCGAGGTTGCGCTCCGGACAGTCGAAGTATTCGGCTTGCGTTGCCCGCTGGCGCAAAAACATCGTCACCAGCCTAGTTCGATGAATTCCCCGCAACAAGTCCCGCCGCCCTCGCCCCGCCGTCTTCATTGGGTCATCCGCGCCGCGCTGACGGTGGCGACCGCCCTGACCCTCGCGTGGCTGTGCGGCGCCGCGATGCGGGCTGACGCCAAGCTGACGTCCCCCCCGGGCCTTTTCCGCGGCATGCTGCACGGGGCCATGATGCCGATAGCCTGGCCCACCTTGCTGGCCGGACAGGACCAAGTAATCTACGCCGCGCTGAACGAAGGGCGGGTTTACAAGCTGGGCTATTCCATGGGCGTGAACCTGTCCGGAATGGTCTTCTTCGGCTGGTTTTTCGTGAGCCTCAGCGCGCTGCGCCGGAAGCCCGCGCCTCCGTCCGCCTCAGCGCCATAGGCTGCAATAGACCTCGTAGGCGGTGACCCAGCCGCCGATGAAATAGGCGGTCGGCGGCAGCCAGAATTCGCGGCGCCCGCGGTTGAAGACCGGCTCCAGCACGTCGTCAGGCGCGTTCGGATCGTAGGCGCGGAAGCGGAACTCCGCCGCCGTTTCGCTCACGTCGAAGAGCACGATCGCGTGGTTCACGGTCAGTTGCGGAATCGTGAATACGTGGAGCACCGGGGCGGTGTCGGCCCGGACCGCCGCGACCAAACGTGCGGCCTCGCGGGTTTGGCTGGCCCGGCTGAAGGGAAACAGCATCCGCCAGTGGCCCCGCTGGAAATAGCTCTGCCAGGCGCCGCCGGCTTCGCGCTTCAGGATCGCCTCATGGGTCCGACTGAATTCCCGCAGGTGGGCGAAGCCGGGAAACACAATGCGGTCGGACTCAGGGCAGCGGGAGCGGGCGTCACGGGCCAAAAGTCGCCGCACCTGCCGGAGCGTTTCGCCTTCCGGCAGCGGCGTTCCGCGAGGATCGAAGCGAGCGTGGAGGTGGAACTGCTTCGCCACCCGGGCCAGCACGAAGCAGCGCAGCGTGTATTCCGGCGGCGGCTCCCGACGATGATGCACCTGCCGGCCGGTGGCGGGATCCAGCGCGTAGCTCCAGACCGTTTCGTTGCGGTAGCTGAGCGTGTCCTCCGGATGCCTGAATGTCCCCATCACGTGCGCGGCGGACCATGCGCAACCGGCCCCGGCCCTGACAAGGCACGCCTGCGCCGCTTCCGCCATTGGTCTTGCTTCGGATCCGTCGCCACAGGCAAACAAGCCGCGGAATGCTCGAATCCCGTTGGCGCGCCGTGGTCGCGGCCCATTGGCAGGAAAACGCGCTGCTCGACGCGGCGTCGGGACGATCGTGGACTTTTGCCGGGCTGGCCTCCGCGGCCGATCAGGAGGTGTTTGCTGGCGCCGCGCAGATGGCCTATCCCGGCGGCACCGGCCCCGAGTTCATCCTGGCGGTGTTGCGGGCATGGCGGGCGCGTGCGGTGGTTTGCCCGTTGGAACCCGGCCAATTGCCGCCGGCAGTTCCTGGTCCACCGGCTGGCATTCGCCACTTGAAGCTGACCTCTGGCACCTCGGGGTTGCCGAAGTGCGTGGCCTTCACCGCGGCCCAACTCGCCGCCGACGCGGACGCCATTGTCCCGACGATGGGACTGCGCCGTGAGTGGCCCAACCTCGGCGTCATCTCGCTCGCCCACAGTTACGGATTCTCGAATCTCGTCTTGCCGCTGCTGCTCCACGGAATTCCGCTGATCCTGGCGTCTGCCCCGCTGCCGGCCGCGGTCCTTGCCGCCGCCCGCCGCATGGGAGATCAGCCGCTGACCTTGCCGGCGGTGCCCGCGATGTGGCGGGCGTGGCACGAGTCCGACTCCATCCCGGCCAACGTGCGCCTGGCCATCTCCGCCGGGGCCGTGCTGCCGCTCGGTCTGGAGCAGGCGATCCACGGGCGAAGCGGGCTGAAGATTCATAACTTCCTCGGCGCCTCGGAATGCGGTGGCATTGCCTACGACCGGACCACAGAACCGCGCACCGACCCCACGTTGGTCGGGCAACCCTTGGACGGGGTTCGCCTGAGCGTCGCGTCCGACGACCGGCTCCAAGTCGAAGGACCGTCGGTTGGGACCACTTACTGGCCCAACTCCGACGTGACGCTGTCGGGCGGTCGTTACCTCACGGGCGACCTCGCCGAACTCACCCCGGCCGGCGTGTTCCTCCGCGGACGGGCCGGGGACGTGATCAATGTCGCCGGTCGCAAGCTCGCCCCGGAAACCGTGGAGGCCGCGCTCCGATTGCATCACGGCGTGCGCGAATGCCTCGTGCTCGGACTGCCGGCCGACGATCCGCGGGGTGAGGCTATCGCGGCGGTGGTCGCCGGCGGCCCCGGGCTCTCCGGTCCCCTGCTCCGCGAGCATTTGCTCAACCACCTGCCCGCTTGGCAGGTGCCCAAGGTCTGGCAACTCGAAGCGACGCTCACCCCGAATGGCCGCGGCAAACTTTCCCGCGCCGAATGGCGCGCACGACTGCTGGCAGCAGCGTGACCCGCGGCGCCGGTCAGGTGCCCGCCAAGGTTACTTCGCAATTCAACACGACGGTTTCGCCTACCCGTGCCGTGGCCTGGGCAGAAACCAAGTTCCCCATCCGGCCGACGATTCGCGCCTCGAGCCGGACCGTTTCGCCCGGCCGGGCCGTGCCGATAATCTTGGCGCCGCGAATCGCCGTGAGCTTGAGCCCGGGCAGCGGCGGGTGGCGGGGATCGGTCTGCGCCACCACGCCGGCCAATTGCGCGGCCGCCTCGACGAGCAGGACGCCGGGCAGCAGCGGTTCTCCCGGAAAATGGCCGCGCAGGAACGCCTCGTCGCCGCGCAGCGTGAATTCACCCACGCCGCTCACGCCGGGATCCAGCGCCAGCAGGCGGTCCACGAAGCGAAACTCCGGTCCGTGCGGCAGGGCGGCCAACGCCGCGCCCAAGTTCTCGTCCGTCGGCTTCATCGGGCTTTCAGGGGTTCCGAGATCTTCCACGACGCATCCAGCACCGGGACGAACAAGGCCGCGTCCACCGCCTCGTTTTCGCGCGCGGCCCCGAAGTCGTTGCGCAGCCGGGAGCCATCGCGGAAGACCAGTTCGGTGGCGCTCAGTTGGAAGCCGTTGGTCGTCACGCTCACGGTCAGCTCCGTCAGCAGCTTCTGCACGGACTTGGCGCGGGGTTGCAGCCGGAAGTCGTAGGTCGCGTTGGTCAGCGTCAGCGCCAGCACGGCGAAGCGGTTCGTGAATTCGGCAGCGTCTCGGGGAAAGCCCGTGTCGAGCAACGCCATGGCGTCGCCCATGGGTCCCGCGGCAAACGCCGCCAACGGATACCGCTCGGCCCGTTTCAGCCGCGGCGCGAGCACCAGCAGCTCCGTTTCGGCGCGCACCGCGACCGATTGAGCCGGCACGCCCAGTTCCCAGCGAAAGCGATTCGGCGCCACGAACCAAACCCGGCCGGGCGTCGTCAGCGGCTGGGTCAGGGCCTTGAGGTGCCGCGTCTGCACGAACTCGGCGGACCAGCTCATGATGTTGGTCTGCCGGGCGAGCCAGGTGCCGAGCAGGACTTCCGCCCCCGGCGCGGCCGAAAGGTTGCCGGCAAGGCACAGCAGGCCCAGCCACCCGGCGAGTCGCCAACTTCCCGACGTCTTCATCGCGGCGCGTCCGGTTCCGGCCAGAGAGGCACGAAGTGAAACCATTGGTCCGGATGCTGCCGGAGGACCGGCTCAAACGCACGCAGGATGGTGCCCGTGAAGGCGATCCGGCGCGCGCGATCCCCGAGGTCGGCCCGCTCGTAGGCCACCGGTGCCAAGGCCCCCGCGCGGTAATGGTCGCCGTCCCGGACAATGAACACCGGCAGCACCAGACAGCCGGTGGCCCGCGCCAATTCGGCCGCCGCGTTGCTCGCGTAGAAGGGCCGGCCGAACAATTCCACCGTCACCTGGGTGGGCGCGGGTGGCCGGTCCAACAAGAGGGCGATGACGCCGCCGGCCTGGAGCCGCTTGATCACTTCGAGGAAGGCGAACGGATCGCTGCCGACCACGAGCGTATCAATGCCCAGCCGCGCCCGGGCGGCCCGACGGACTTCGGTCAGGCCGTCCTCCGGCTCCGGTGCGGTGAGGACGAGTGGGCGGATTCCGCGCTGCTGCAATAAGAGCGAACCCAGCTCCCAGTTGCCGAGATGCGGTGTCACCAGCAACACCCCGCGACCGGAGCTGAGCGCCGCGCCGAAGTGTTCCCAACCTTCACCCGGCCGAACTTCCGCCGCGGCGAGACTGCCGGCTTCGTAGCGCCACAGATCGACCAGCTTCAGCGCGAACTCCGCTATGTTCCGGCGCGCCATCGCCGAAGCCGCCGCGTCGGCGCCCACGAGCGGACGCAAGTTCGCCGCGACCACCGCCAACCGCTCCGGCCGCACCATCGCGTAGGCTGCGGCCAAGCGGAGCGCGACGAGGTGGCTGAACCCGCGCGGTAGAATCCGGGCGACCCGCAGACCAACCTTCCAAAGTTCCGCCCGGTAGAGCGCCGACACTGCCGTTGGGCGCGGTGACACTGCTTTACCCGCACACCAGGCGCACCAAAGCCCCGGCAGCAGTCCCAGG
Source organism: Verrucomicrobiales bacterium (assembly GCA_040375265.1). GTDB lineage: Bacteria > Verrucomicrobiota > Verrucomicrobiia > Limisphaerales > UBA9464 > CAIWAH01. Next base: position 5,702 of record JBEISV010000061.1, on the reverse strand, counting down.
CACACGGCGAACACGCACGCCACACCCACGGCGCAGATCAGGTCCATGCTCGCGAGCCCGGCGTTGCTGCTCCACGCCAGGGAGCCGAAGCCCGCGATGTTGGCCCCGGCGCACAGCAGCAGCGCCTTGCCCGTCGTGCGCCAGAGCGCGCGCAGATTCGGTCCATGCCGCCGCAGGGCGAGCTGCACGTGGATGGTCGAATCCACCGACGAACCCAGCAGGAGCGGCAAGGCGACCAGGCTCAGCAGGTTCCAGGTCCAGCCGAGCAAGGCCATCATCGCGAGCAGCAGCGAGAAGCTCAGGCCGAGCGCAACGAATCCCAACACCACCTCCTGCCAGCGACGGAACGCGAGCCACAGGCAACCGGCGAGCACGAGAGCGATCAGCGCTGTCAGGACCGCCACCCGCAACGACACGTGTCCCAGCAGGGCCGGCCCGAGCGAATCCCAGCTCGTCAGCAGCACTTCCGCTGGCAGGGACGCGGCCAAGCGTGCGCGGGCCGCCGGCGAATTCGTGGCGGGCTGGATCAGGCCGAGCGCCAGCCACCGGCCAGCGTCGTCCCGGGCCGCCATCTGCGACACCAGCCAAAGCGCGGTGGAATTGGTCGGCCAAGGGGAAGCCGTATCCGCGGCGGCGTTGCTCCAGTGAGCAAAGATGCTGCGGGCCAAGGCCAGCGAGTCCGGGGTAAATCCGGCCGCCACCGCCGCGGACTCGATTTCATCGCGGCGACTGGCCAGTGCGGCAGTGACTACCTGATTGCTCTTGGCCCAATCCGGCCGGGGCCAGAAACCGGTTGGCAGCGTGAACGAAGTTACTTCACCGCGAACTTTGGCAGATTTCAGAACCGTCTCCGCGCGCTCAAGGGCATCACCGATCGCGCCGACATCCGCGCCGGCAAAGACCGCCCACGTTGGCTCATTGGTCCGGCCGAGGCGCGCCTTCAGTTCGTCCATCGCGGCGTAGGCACCGCTCTGCCGCGGCCGCAGCGGATCAGCGCTCGACGTCACAGGCGGAAATCCGCGCACCGCCAGCACCAGCCCGATCGCCACCACGACCACCGCGGCCGGACGCCACGACAGTTTCCAAGGACGGGCCGCCGAACCGTCGTCGGAAGTGGCCCGCGGCGGACGACGCATCACCAGCGGCAGGAACACGTAGAGCATCACGACCGCGCCGACGAGCAGCCCCAACGCGGTGAGCGCACCGAGTTGGGCCAGTCCGGGCAAGCCGGCGAGTCCCAGCAGCAGAAAGGTTCCGGCCGTGGTCGCCGCCGACCAACCAATGCCGGGCGCAACCTCGTGGCGAACCTCCGCGACCGACTTGCCAGGTGACGCCACGAATTCCTGATAGCTCACCAGGCCGTAATCCACCGTCAGTCCCAGCAGCACCGCGGCGAATCCCACGCTAACGACGTTCAACGTGCCGAACACGAGGCCCCCCAAGGCGAGGGTCAGCACAAGTGTCAGCAACAGCCCCAACAGCAGCAGTCCAAGCGGCCGCCAACTCCGGTGGGCAAACCAAAACAACGCGCCAATGACAACCAATGTGCTCAGCACCGAGCTGCGCATGTCGCTTTCCATGCCGGTCGCGATCTCGGCGAGGAAGGCCGGGCCGCCGGTGTAGCTAACTTTGGCCGGCGGCGAATCCGGTTGCTGGGCGAACTGCGAATCCACTTCGCCGCGAAGTTCAGTCAACCAGCGGGCCAGTTGCTGGTAATTCATCCCGTCGCGCGGTGGCTCCACGAACACCAGTCGAAACCGGCCCTGGTCGCCTGAAAAAATGCCTTCGCCATCGTCGAACCGCATCGCGCCGGAGCCGGCGACCGGCAGGCGGGTCAATCCCAGGGGGTCGTAGCCGGTGCGGGCCAGTTCCTGTGGATCCAGGGAAGTCGCGAGCGCCTCCCGCGCCGCCGCAAGTTCGCCGGCCACGTTTGTGGTCGCCAGCCGGTTTGCGAGTGCAGCCAAGGCGTCCGGCGGTTGCTGCCGCCAGAGCCAAGCAATGTTCTCGGCTGCGGCCGCGGGATTCTCCAGCCATGGAGGCTGCCAGCGGACAGCGCGGGCCAAGTTGGTGCGGGCGGTGAGTCGTTCCGCGATCCTCTGGGCGATGCTGGCGGTGGAATCCGGACTGCTGGCCGAAATGGTTATCAGGAGCTCGCGCGGACCCGAAAAGTGGCGCTGCTGCAACTGGAGCCCGCGCACGGCCGGCAATTCGTCCGGCAGCAAATTGAAGATCTCGGCATCGAAGCGCAGCCGTGCCAGCCCCGCCAACAACGGCAGCAGGCACACGAGAATCAGCCAATGGCGCCGGGTCACGGGACCATTCCTTCGAGTGTTTCGCCGGTGCGGGCATCGGTCAGACGCCAAAGCCCCTCGGCGGTGAAGTCCAACCGCCACCGGCTGGTAGCAGGCGGCTCGACGGGCGGCAGATTCGTGAGCTGAAACCAAGGGACCCGTTCCGTCGGCTGATTCCGGCCACCGAACCGCCCCGGGCGAAGCGAGGAGGTAAGCCCCCAGCCGTTCGTGCCCACTTGGGCCGTGACGAGCGGCAGCGCCTGCTTGCTGAACTGGACGAGCCGTTCGCCGCTGGGGTGCGTCGCCAGCATGAGTTCCCCGGCCAGTTCCGGTGCCTCGCGGCGCGGCCGCCAGACCGCGGCCACTTCCTGCAACCGCCAGCCCGGCGCGCTGAGGTCCACGGGTGCGAGCCGAGGACCGCTGCAGCCGGTCAGCAGCGCGGCCCCCAGCACGACAAGGAATGCCCGCCAGTTCTGCTTCCGCGGGATCCGACGGGAAAGGACTTCAAGAGTAGGAAAAAGAGTGAGACTCGTGACCTCGTCTCCTACGGCATCGGAGTTTTCCGAACGCGCTGCCATCCGGTTCCTCACGCGGCGGCTCCGGACGCAACCGGCGCAAAGCTGATGCGCGGCATGAAGGGCCGTTTTGCCTGGAGCTTCACGAGCCAGAAGAACAGCCGCATTCGCCAGCGAAGCCGCCAGCCGCCTTCCAATTCGCCGGCCAGCACGGCGTTGACCGCGGCCGCGAGGTTCCAAATTTCACGCGGCTCCAGGAAGACCTCCATGAACGGAGTGGTATAGAAATGCCCGACCATCTCGCCGTAGAGGGCCATCGCAGAGGCGACGCGGCGCTCATACGCCGGGAAGTGGGCGGCGCCATCATTGCCGTCGGCTAGGGCCTGCTGCACCACGCCGGCGGCGAGCTTCGCCGAGAACATCGCCAGAAACACGCCGCTCGAAAAGATGGGGTCGATGAACCCGGCGGCGTCCCCCACGCGCACAACGCGCGGCGACCACAGTCGGCGGTTGCGGTAGCTGAAGTCGCCCGTGAACTGTAACGGCGCCAGCAACCGGGCGCCCTGCATCCGCCCGGCAATCGCCGGATTCGTGGCCACCAACTCGTGAAACAATGCTTCGGGTGCCGCGGACTTCGCCGCGAGATCGTCGCGGTCCAGCACCATGCCGACGCTCACCTTGCTGGGGCGATCCGCGGTGGCCTCCGCGAGCGGGATGAGCCAGAACCATTGGTTCGCGAGCCGGATGATGACCGTGTCGCCGGCCGCCTCACCGGCATCCAGCCGCACGTTCTCGAAGTGCCCGAACACGGCGAATTTCTTCAGCTTGGGATTCCATTCCCGCAGTCCTTCCTGCGTGCCGGTGAGATTGCCGCGGCCCGAGGCGTCCACGAGCATCGTCGCGCTGAACTCCGCGGTGTCCCCCGCTTCGTCGCGCGTCCGCACCCTGACCCGGTCCGCAGCCGGATTGACCCGCTCGACCGTGGCGCCTTCCCGGACCTCGGCGCCGCATTTCGCCGCGTGCCGGAGCAGCAGGTTGTCGAACTTCGCGCGCTCGACTTGGAACGCCTCGGTATGGCGCGTGAACTGGCCGTTCCGAAAAACGAAGCCGGTGCCTTTCGAGCCATTGCCCAGATGGAACTGCGCGCCGCGTTTCCGCGGGAAACCCGCCTCCTCCAAAGTGGGCAACACACCCATCTCCTCGAAGATCGCGTGGTTGTAGGGCAGCAGGGATTCACCGATGTGGAAGCGGGGAAAATGCTCCTTCTCCAGCACCAGCACGCGACGGCCGGCACGGGCGAGCAACGTGGCGGCACAACTGCCGCCTGGCCCGCCGCCGATCACGATCACGTCATAGTCTGGAGCGCTCACCGGCCGGCAGTGTCGGGAAACCTTCCCTGCGAAACAAGCCTTCGGGCCGCATCCCGGCTTGGCCCGCACGGAATCGACCGCGCTTGGCCTACCGCTTCCCGCGCAGGGAAATCAGTGCGTCCACGTCCGCATCCGTCGCCACCGAGCGCGGGTGGAAGATGAATTCGTGTTCCTTGCCCGGCTCGGAACCGATGGCCCGCTCGATTTCGCCGGCCTGCATCCGGCAAAGCCGGTCCACACCCCACACGGCGGCCGATCGCGGACCAGCCCACTTCGCCGCCAACCGGCGTTCCAGGAGACGGCCCGCAAGCCGGGTCAGTCGCGCCGTGGCCGTCGGGCCTGGAAAGAGCCGGAAGTCGAAGCCGCGCAGCCAGCCGCGAAACTCCGGGCCAACCACCCGGCGGATTTCGCCGAGCACGAACGGATGCATGTGCAGGTGGTGATGGGCGTTCACAAAGCGGCAGTGGAGCCCCGTGGCCTGCAGCGCGGCCCATTGAGCGGTCAATTCATGGCGGACACTCGCCCGGAACCCCGTTGTCAGCCCGAGGCAGAACCCGGCCCGAACCGGCGAGTTTCCCCATGGCCATGCCGGCAAGGTCACGGGCTGGGAATCGCACAGGTGGACGTGCCAACCGATTTCGAGGTCGGGATTTTCCCGGGCCAGCGCCACCGCCCCGGCAAAACCCGGCTGGCCCGGCATCAAGCCCGCGCCGGTCAACGCCCCCTCGCGGTGGGCGCGAACGATGGCGGCATTCACGGCCTCGTTGAGGCCAAAGTCGTCGGCGATGAAGTGCGTCTGCGGCATCGGATCGGGCGCGGCCAACGATTCGGGAAACCAGCCCGCCATGGCGAGTTTTGCTTTCGGTCCGGTGACGCTTCCCGGCAGCATCCGCGCTCCCGGAACGATTCCCGCCGACCGGCGGGCGAATGAGCAACCCTTTGCATCTGATCCTGCTCACCTGGAGCGGCCTCGCGGCGCTCTGGTGGGGCCTCGCCGTGGGTTTGGTGCTCCTGCGCCCGCGGCGAAGCGCCTCCTGCCCCGTGAACTCCCTCTCCGCCGCCACGGGCGGCGGAGAGGGCCGGGGAGATGAGGCGCTGGAACAACCCAGGGTCCCTCCCGTGGGGAGCCCCGCTCCCCGGCCCTCTCCCCGCGCTTCGCTGCAGGGAGAGGGAGGGTCGCACCGGGCAACGCCACAACACTTCGGAGACCGGGAACGCCTCACCGTCTTCAAGGCGCTGCCGCCGGTTTCCTCCGAAGCCGCCCGCGCCGCCATCACCGAGGCGGTGGGCTCGTTCGTGCGCGAACTGGATGCGGACAGCGAACTGGTGCTCGGCCTACCCCGCGAGGCGGAAGCCGACTGGGCCGCGGCCTTGGCGCAATGGCGTCGGCTGGAAGGCGGCGACCGGCTGAAGGTCCGGGTGCGACCCACACCCGGTCAGCATGCCAACCCGAAGGTGGCTTGGCTGGAAGTGCTCTCGACCGAAGCCACCGGCACGCTGTGGCTCTGGTCCGACGCCGACATCAT
>JBEISV010000578.1:0-2800 GCA_040375265.1 Verrucomicrobiales bacterium | reverse complement strand
CGCCGATTCCGAGGCGGGCAAACCCACGGCGCCGACTCCCGCCCAGACTGCCCGCATCCTCCTCGCCGAGGACAACGTGGTGAACCAGAAGGTCGCCCTCCGGCAGTTGCAGCTGCTCGGCTACCGTGCCGATTGCGTGGCCAACGGCCAGGAAGTCCTCGAGGCGCTGGGACGGACTCCCTACGACCTCATCCTGATGGACTGCCACATGCCGGAACTGGACGGCTTCGAGACGACGCGCCGCATCCGGGAACTCGAAAACGGCCGGCCCCGCGTGAAGATCGTGGCCATGACCGCCAGCGCCATGAACGGCGACCGGGAGCGCTGCCTCGGCATCGGGATGAACGACTACATCACCAAGCCGACGCGCCTTGCGGACCTCGAAGGCGCGGTCAACCGGGCCTTGGCCGACCTCGAGAACACCGCCGTCACGGCCTGACTGCCGGCGAACGGATTTGACCCGCCGAAAGGGTTGCACCGGACGCGTTTCCCCGGAAACTGCGCCGTCTCATGCCGCGTTTTCACCTACCGTTCCGGGCTTGGTCGCCAGCACCTTTGGCAGCCGTCCTGATCGTCTTCGTCTGGGGCTGCCGACCGGCCGATCCAGCGGCTAACCTAGGCGAGAAGGAACCGGTTGCCGTGCGCACCGGCGTCGCGGAGAGCCGTCCGCTGGATCGCACCATTACGGTCCTCGGCACGCTGCTGCCAATAGACGAGGCCCCAGTCAGCATCAAGGTCACCGGCCGGCTCAACGTGCTTTCGGTGGACGTCGGCAGCGAGGTGACGGCCGGGGCGATTCTCGGGCAGGTCGAACCGCGGGACTACGAGCTCCGGGTGCGCCAATCGGCCGCCTTGCTCGCCCAGGCCCGCGTCCGCCTCGGCCTGCCGCTGGAAGGCAATGAAGACTCGGTCAACCCGGAGAGCCTGAACACAGTCCGGGAGGCGAAGGCGCTCTTCGAGGAAGCCGAGAAAGGAGTGGAGCGTGTCCGCACACTCCAGGCCCAGAACATCAGTGCCGAAGCAGAACTGGAACGGGCGACCGCCGAGCATCCGGGCACCTTCAACCGCTACCAGGACGCGCTCCAGGACGTGCGCGAGCGCCAGGCCCTGCTCGCCCAGCGCCGGGCGGAATACGAAATCGCGCGCCAGCAGGTCAGCGACACGTCTCTCCGGGCGCCGTTCAGCGGCGTTGTGCAGGAACGGTTGGTAAACGTGGGCCAATTCCTGTCGGCCGGCACGCCGGTGCTGACGTTGGTGCGGATCAATCCGCTGCGCCTGCGCCTCGAAATCCCCGAACGACAGGCCGCCCTCATCCATACCAACCAGCCGGTCCGCGTTTCCTTCGAAACATTCACCAACCGCCATTCCGCGCGCATCGTGCGGGTCAGCCCCGCGCTGAACGAGCGGACTCGCAGCCTCGTGGTCGAGGCCGAGATGGCGAACCCGGGCAATCTGCGCGCCGGGTCCTTCGCCAGGGCGGAGGTCGTGGTCGAAACTGCCGCGCCGACGCTGATGGTGCCGGCCGACGCCCTTGTTACCTTTGCGGGCACCGAGAAGGTATTCCTTGTCTCGACCAATCGCGCGCTGGAACGGCCAGTCACCACGGGCCGACGCGTGGACGGGTGGATCGAGGTGCTCAAGGGGTTGAAGCCGGGCGAAGTGGTGATCCGTCAGCCCGGCGGACTGCAAACCGGCGAACCCGTGCGGCCCGCAGCCGATACCGGCACGGTGGGAGTCACCAACACCGTCAACGCGCGCTGACATGCAGAAGCTCGCCGACGTCTGCATTCGCCGCCCGGTCTTCGCCACGATGCTGATCCTGGCGCTCGTTGTGGTGGGCGCCGCCAGCTACACGAAACTGGGTGTGGACCGCCTGCCCGCCGTAGATCTGCCGACCGTGCGGGTCAGCACCACGCTGCCAGGGGCTTCGCCTGCCGACATCGAGGCGCAGGTTTCCCGGCCCATCGAGGAGGTCGTGAACACCGTCGCCGGCCTGAGTGAGCTCCGTTCCATTTCCGGTCCCGGCCAGTCCATGGTGCTCGCCACCTTCGAGCTGGACCGCGACATCGACATCGCCGCCCAGGATGTGCGGGACCGCGTGGCCACGGTTCTCCGGCGCCTGCCGCGCGAGGTCCAGCCCCCGGTGATCAGCAAGTTCGACAACGACCAGGCGCCCGTCATGACCCTGTCGCTCTCGGGTGACCGGCCGCTCCGGGAACTGACCGAGTTGGCGGACAAGATCGTCAAGGTGCGGATCGAACGGGCGCCCGGAGTCGGTGGCGTGACCATCGAGGGTGCCGCCCAGCGGGCGGTCAACCTGTGGATCGATGCCGATCGACTGGCCGCCTACGGCCTGCCGGTCACCGCGGTGCGCGACGCGCTCGAACGCCAGAACGTGGACATTCCCGGCGGCAACGTGACCGCCGCCGTGCGCGAACAGTCCCTGCGGACACTGGGCCGTTTCACCACGGCCGCGGAATTTGAAAACCTCGTGGTCGCCACCCGCGAGGGCGATCCCATCCGCCTGCGCGACCTGGGCCACGCCGAGGACGGCGCCAAGGAGCAACGCTCCATCACGCGGCTCAACGGCCAGCCGGCGGTCATCCTCGAAGTGCGCCGGCAATCTGGCGCCAACACCGTGGCGGTGATCGAGGCCGTGCGGAAACATCTGCCCGACCTCGCGAACCAGCTGCCGGTGGACGTCCGGTTCGAGGTGGTCCGCGACCAGTCGAGCTACATCTACGCGGCCTTGCACGAGATCAACGTCCACCTCGTTCTCGGCAGCGTCCTGGCGTGCATT
>JBEISV010000040.1:0-18078 GCA_040375265.1 Verrucomicrobiales bacterium | reverse complement strand
TCAACCAGCCTGCCGGCTTCCGCCCAGGCGCTGGCGAACTCCCCCCGTTGGGCGTCCACCGCCAGCAGGATTCGATCAGTCACGGACCGCGCGAGGTTCTCCAGGCTGTTCACCCCGACGCAGGTCGCGCCGGTCGCCAGCTGCCAGCCCTGCGCCGCGGAAATGGCAATGCGAACCCCGGTGTAACTGCCCGGGCCCACGCCGACGACCAATTGCCCCACGTCCTCGCGCGCCACCGACGCCTGCCGCAGCGCCTCGGCGATGAGGGCGAAGACCGGCGTGTTGACCGTTCCATGGTGCGTCACCTCGGCGAGCAATTCGCCGGCGCGCCCCACGGCAACGCTTCGACGGTCGGAAGAAAATTCAAGCGCCAGCGCAATCATAGCCAATCTCCCGGGTGTTTTCGTCCACGGACCGCAGGTAAATCCGGCGCAGCGAACCGGGACCGCTGCCCTCAGTGGCGAACGTCTCCCCGGCCCACCGCTCGATCCACTCCACCACGCTCACGCCGTCCGGTTGGGTGAGGTATTCCTCCAGCCCCGCGCCGCGGACATCGTCGGCGGAACTCAGCCGGTAAAGGTCGAGGTGAAACAATCGCAGCCGGCCGCCTTCGTATTCGTTGAGCAGCGCAAACGTCGGCGAATGCACGCGCCCAGCGAAGCCCAACCCGCGCGCGAAGCCCCGGACGAACGCCGTCTTGCCCGCACCAAGATCGCCGCTCAGCCCGATGACCCAGCCCGGCTGCACCGTCCGGGCAAATGTTTCCCCGGCGGCCTCGGTCTCGGCGACGGAATGGGTTTGGGTGATCAGCATGAGGGAAGTCGGCAGGCTCTTCGGCGCGTCAGGCAAAGTGCTCGTAACCGCGCGTCGGCAACGGCCGCAGCCCGTCATCGCCCCGAACCCAGACACCCGCCTTTTCCGTGAGCTTGCCGATGCAGCTCAGGCGGACGCCGGGGAACTGTTCCTTCCATTCGTCGAGCACCGCGACAGCGCGGTTGGACTGCACGGTGAACAGCAGCTCAAAATCCTCCCCGTCGGTCACCGCCGCGACGAACGGCGGTATGGCCAGGTCGCTGGTGCGCGCGTGCTCCCGCGCCGCCCGGCTGACCGGCACCGCCGACTTACGCAGCTCGGCCCCGGGGACACCGCTGGCCGAAAGCAGTTTGGGCAAGTCGCTCGCAAGCCCGTCACTGAGGTCCATCACCGCGGAAACGCCGGCGAATTGCAGCAACCACCGGCCCTCGGCCAGCCGCGGCTCGAAGTCGAGATGCTTGCCGGCCAACGAGCCGCCCAAGTCGCCTGTAACGAACAGCGCCTCGCCCACCTTGGCCCCAGAACGCAGTCGGGCCCGGCCCCGCGGCACCGTGCCCAGCAGGGCGACATTCACCAGCCAGCCGCCCGGATTGGTCGTCGTTTCGCCGCCCACCACGGCGACCTGATACTGGGCGGCCAAACGGTTCAGGCCGCGGTAAAGCGCCTTGACCCGCTCTGGGTCAAAGCCCCGCGGCAGACCGAGCGTCACCACCGCGGCGGTCGGGGTGCCGCCCATCGCGGCGATGTCGCTCAGGCAGCGCGCGAGGGCCTTGCGGCCCACCCGTTCGGGCTCGGTATCGGCCGTGAAATGGACGCCTTCCACCACGGCATCCGTCTTGAAGAGCGTCTGCGTGTCCGGCGCACCGAGTTCCAGCACGGCGCAGTCGTCGCCGGCGCCGGTCACGACGAAGTCGTTGGTCGGCAGCAGCGGTTTCAGGTGAGCGATGAGGTCGGACTCAGTCACGGGCAGAGGGAATCACGTCGGCAGGCGGCGGGCACGGCGAAAGCGACCTCACGGGCCGAACTCAACGCCGGCCGCCAGCAGGACGAACGGCGCCAGATTGAAGACCGCATGGGCGGCGATTGGCGCGAGCAAGTTGCCCGTGCGCACATAAAGCCAGGCGAGCGTCGCCCCAAACAGCGTCAGCGGAAGGAACGCCGCGGCGTTGGCATGGATCGCCCCGAAGAGCACGGCCTGCCCCCAGAGCGCAGCCCGGGACCAGCCCAAGTCTCGGATGGTGGGAAACAGCAGGCCCCGGAACAGGGTCTCCTCGACCACCGGGGCCAACCCGACGGCGAAGGTGGCGATCAATCCCCGACTGAGCAGGCTGGCATCATTCACGAGCATTTCGACACTCCGCTGGGTGGTCGCCACCACGCCGACCTGTTCCAGCAGCCACGCGCAACCGGCCTGCAAGCCATAGGTTACGGGCAACACCACGAGCGCCACCCCCAGGCCCAACCTCACCGCAGCGCCAGGCTGGTCCGCGAAGCCGAAGGCCGATCCCCAGTTCCGCCGCACCCCGCGGAGAAACAACTGGATCACGACGAGTCCGGTGCCATGGAAGGCCAGCCCGCCCAGGAACAATTCCAGCACCGGCGACAGTTTTCCCCCGAGAGCTTTGCCGAGGACCGTCAACAGCGACACCGCCACTGCCACGCCCAGCAACAGGCGAAAGAAGAGCAGGAAAACCAATTCCGTCGGCCAGTCTTTGCGCGGCAGCACCGGGGACGGAGTTTCAGGTTCGGGTGCCACCATCGCTAATCGGGCCTACATGCCCATGATCTGGTAGCCGCAGTCCACGTAGAGGACCTGCCCCGTGATGGCCGCCGCGCCGTCGCTGGCGAGGAACGCCCCCGTGTGGCCGAGTTCATCGGGCAGCACGTTGCGCTTGAGCGGGGCGTGGGCCTCGTAGTGCTTCAGCATGTCGCCGAAACCCGCGATTCCCCGGGCGGCGAGGGTGTTCATCGGGCCGGCGCTGATGCAGTTCACGCGAACCTTCCTCGGGCCGAGCGAACTGGCGAGGTAACGGGTGCTCGCCTCCAACGCCGCCTTGGCCACGCCCATGACATTGTAGTGCGGGATGACTTTCTCGGCGCCGTAGTAACTCATCGCCACGATGGAACCGCCGTTGGTCATCAGCGGCGCGGCGCCGCGGGCCAACGCGATGAGCGAGTAGGCGCTGACGTCGTGGGCGACCTTGAAGGCGTCGCGGCTGGTGTTGAGGAAATCGCCTTCCAACGCCTCGCGGGGGGCGAAGGCCACGGAATGCAGCAACAGGTCGAGGCGACCGAACTTCTCGGTCACGGTGGCGAACACCGCGTCAATGTCGGCGTCCCGCGTCACGTCGCAGGGCAGGATCAGGGTGTCGGCCCCGAAGGTGCCGGCGAGTTCCTCGACATTTTCCTTCAGCCGTTCGCCCTGGTAGGTGAACGCGAGCTTGGCGCCCTCGCGGGCCCAAGCCTGGGCGATGGCCCATGCGATGGAACGTTTGTTGGCGACGCCGAATACAATACCGAGTTTGCCTTCAAGAAGACCCATAGACGCGGGAAGCGTTAGGTGAACCCGGCGGTGAGGGCAAGGGCGACGGCGGCACCGCAAAGTGCTGCCGGCATCTTGCCGGCAGTTCCCGGCGACTCGGACACCAAAGGCCCGGAGCAAACACCTACGTCAGCCACACCCGCCGCCGGCTTCGGCCGGAGGCCGACCGCCCCGATCCCTTCCGCCGCTACACTTCGAAGTTCAGCCAAACGCCTCCTGGGCCTCCGCTGGCTGGAAGTCGGCGGCACTCTATGCCCGGGCTCAGTTCAGCGTGATGCCGCGGCGCAGGAACGTGGGCTCGTCCAGGTTTTGATCCTGGTAGTAGGTGCTTTCGGTGTGCTCGAACCGGCCTTTGGAGACGATGTCGAAATTGAAGTTCTGCTGCTCCGCTTTCTTCTTGGCGGCCGACTTCCCGGACTGGCCCCGTCGGACGCTTTCGGCGCCGTTTCGTGTCAGACCAGAAAGGCCGCGCACCGGCGCACCCGTATCGAGGTCGAGCCCGTCGATGATGATCGGCACGTCCAAGGCGGCCGCCTCAAAGCGGGGCGGCGGATTGGCCAGCCCAGCGGCGGGGTTGGGCACCGGCGCAAGCACCGGCGACGCTACGGGGACAATGCCGGTGCGCGCGGCGATCACCGTCAGTGCCAACCGGCCGCGGAGACTCGCATCGTCGGTGGCGCCCACGACCAAACGGGCCTGCTCACATTGGGTCTGGAACTGCCGCTGGAGCCATTCGAGTTCGTCCAGGCGCAGGTCGCCGTCGGCCGAGATGTTGACCAGCACGACCTCAGCTTCGCCGGGCGACCGTTCGTCCTGCAGGAAGGAATGATTCCGGAGCTGCTCGTAGGCTTCGCGGGCCCGGTTTTCTCCGCGGCCTTCCACGGTCGCGAAGGCGCTTTCGCCATGAAGTCCGCGCAGCATCCGTTCGAGCGTGGCGACTCCGATCGGCACCAGTCCGCCACAGGTCAGCATCCGCCAGAGTCCGCGGACCGTTTCCGCAATGACGACGTTGGAATTCGCCATGACCTCGGGCAGCCGGGTCTTCTCGTCGAGCATCCGGGCCGCGGCCGCGTTGGAGAGGCAGAGCACCACGTCGGACGCGGCACGCAGCGCCTGGAGCGACGCCTTGGCGTTGGATTGGCGGAGCGGCGCCTCAAAACCGAAGGGGAGCGTGGCCAGGCTGACAACGAGCGCGCCGGCTTCGCGGGCGACCTTGGCGACCACCGGGGCCGCCCCGCCGCCGGTGCCTCCGCCCAACCCGGTGACCAGCACCACCACCCTCGCCCCGGCGACCGCCAACCGGAGCGCCGCGATGTCCTGTTCCGCCGCCTGCCGGCCATGGGCCACGTCGCCGCCGCAACCGAAGCCGCGGGTGACTTCCAGGCCGAACGGCAGGTCGTTCACCCCGGCAACCTCGGCCGGGAACTCCGCGGTGGACATACAGGCGAACCGGGTGCCTGCGAGTTCCAAGGCCGCGAGCGCCCGGACGATCTTGGTGCCGGCCCGGCCGACTCCGAGAAACAGGAGGCCGGCGTCCGGATTCAGGGGAGGAATGGGATTCATGGCGGCGGTTCAGCGGCTGATGAGCGAGGTGAACTTGGAGGCGATGTCCCAGCGGCGTTTCGGCTGGCGTTGTTCCCGCATGGAACCGTAGCGCACCAACCCGATGGCCGTGGCAAACTCGGGATTGCCCAGCACGTCCGCCGGACCCGAGATGTTCTGCACGTGGGCCCGGGCGATGGGGAGTTGGAAGATGTCCTCGGCGAGGTGTTCGATCTCGTTGATCCGGGCGCCCCCGCCGCACAGGAAGACGCCGGCGCCAGCGGAAACCAGCCCGCCGTGCGGGGCCAATTCCGTGGCGACGATCCGCAGCGTCTCCTCCAGGCGCAGGTGCATGATGCGTTGCAGGTGTTCCACGTTGATCGTCCGCGGCTGCAGTCCGTTGTCGCGCGGGATGGAATGGATCACGCCCTTGGACGAAGGGTCCACCAGCGCCCGCCCGAGCTTCAGCTTGAGTTCCTCGGCCTGCGGCATGGGCAGCTTGAGCCCATTGGCGAGATCGTTGGTCACGTGGTCGCCCCCGACCGCCAGCACGCCAGAATGCCGGAGCACGCCGCCGTGGAAGAACGCGTAGTTGGTCGTGCCGCCGCCGAGGTCGATCACGATGGCGCCCTGGTCCTTCTGCTCCGGAGTCAGGACCGCGAGGGCCGAAGCCAGCCCGCTGAAGACCGGCTTGGCGACGGACAATTCCAGCTTTTGCACGACCCGGCGGGCCGTGGCGATGCGGTTCGAATTGCCATGAATGACGTGGACGCAGGCCTCGACACGCGCCCCAACCGCGCCGATCGGGTTGTCGCAAGGCCGTTCGTCCACGAGGAAATCCTGCCGGACGCTGTCCACCACCTCGAAGCCGTTCGGGCAGCCGACGAGCTTGGCGTTGTGGATGGCGTCCTTGACGTCGTCCTTGGTGATCGTGCGGTCCACCGACGGGATCGGCTGCACGCCCTTGCTGTTCTGGCAACGGATGTGGGTGCCGGTCACCGCAAGGTAGATGCTCTGGATCTCGACGTTGGCCATCTCCTCGGCCTCGGCGATGGCTTGACGGACATCATCCTCGGTCTTGGTGGCGTCGGTGATCTCCCCCTTGCGCACGCCGCGCGAACGGGCCTGGCCGAGGCCGAGGATCGTCACTTCGCCGCGGGCGCCGATTTCGCCCACGGCGACGCAGACCTTCGAGGTGCCGATTTCGAGTCCGACAATCAGGTGGCTGGGATTGAACATGGAGACAGTAGTTCGGGTTTACGCGTGGCGACGTTGGGGCGACTTGCGTTTGGGACGCACCGGGCGGGCCGGCGGCTCGTTGGTCGAGGAGGAGGCCAGTTCCACCCAGCGCAACGGCGGATGGTTGGCCACGCTCAGGTCCAGCGAGCCGATGGCCCGGCGCAGCTCGGCGCTCCGGCGTTGCACGCCGTGCCATTGCTGGAACTGCCGCTCAAAATTGCCCGGCGTCATCGTGATCTGCGCGCCGCGGGTCGTGACCACGGTCAGCAGGCCCGGCACCGAGACGTCCACGGCGGCGATGTCCGCCTCGGTGGAAATCGGCGCCTCGCCGAAGGTCGCCAGCAACCGCAACGCCGCGAGCGTCTGCGGGCCGGGCAGCGTGTGGCCCGGTGCGATGCCCATGGCCGACGCGCCGGTCAGCAACGGCAGCATGGCTTCGCCTTCGATCACTTCGGCCGGGGCTCGGCCCATCTCGAACGGCGCCATCACGTGGCCAAGGTCATCGACCAGCAGATAGGTTTCCTTCCCGGCCACCGGCGGCAGCATGAGGCGGGCGACCGGCACGCGTTCCCGGACGGTGATGCGCATCGTGTCGGGAAATTCCAATTCCAGCCGCGCGTCCTCGATCCGGGGATGCCGCAACAGCTGCTGGCGCACGCTGTAAGGATCCACCGTCAGGATGTTCCGGCCGACCGCGATGCCGGCCAGCCGCCGAATCTCCGCGGCCGTAATCACACCATCCCGGGCGACGGGCAGATCCTTCAGGGCCAGGGACGGAATATGATGGAGCCAACGCTCCTTGGCCTCGCGGACCAACGCGCCGCCACCGAGCCAGGCAACTCCGGCCAGGACGAGCAGCAGCGCGGGCTTGAGCCACCACACCCGACGCCGGCGAGGCGGCCCGTCAGCCTCGGCGTTGGCATTGAGCCTCACGTCCAGGGTGAAATCGCCGTCGCGGCGACGGTTGCGGGGGCGGCTGGTGAAGGGATTGAACATGTTCAGCCTTGGGTGGCGCGCTTGCGGGCCAGTTCCACCATGCGTTCGCACAGCGAGGCAAAATCAATTCCGACCGCGGCGGCGGCCTTCGGCAACAGGCTGGTCTCGGTCATGCCCGGCAACGTGTTGACCTCCAGGACCACCGGCGAACCGTCGGGCCGGACCATCACGTCCACCCGCGCGTAATCGCGGCCGCCAATAGCGTGGAACGCCCCAAGCGCCGCCGCCTGGATGCGGGCCGTGGTGGCCGTATCGAATTCGGCCGGGCAAAAATACTCGGTCCGTCCCGCCGTGTATTTGTTCGTGTAGTCGTAGGAACCGGCCTTCGGCCGCACTTCCACGATCGGCAACGCCTCGCCGTCGAGGATTCCAACCGTCGTCTCGCGGCCGACAATCCGTTCTTCCATGACCACCTCGCCGCCGAACCGCAGCGATTCGGCGAGCTGGCGCGGGAAATCCTCCACACGGTCCACAAACTGGAGCCCCACGCTGCTGCCTTGCCGGGTCGGCTTCAGGACGACGGGCGGCTGCCAGCCTCCGGGCCAAGGCGCCGAGGCCGAGTTGAAGACCACAAACTTGGCCGTCGGCACGCCCGCCGCGAGACAACGCCGCTTGGTGACGATCTTGTCGAAGGCGAAGAGCGAGGCCGTCACGCCGCAGCCCGTGTAGGGCACGCCCAAGGGTTCCAGCTCGGCCTGCACCGTGCCGTCCTCGCCATACGTGCCGTGCACGGCGAGGAAGACGACCTCCGTGCCGGCCGGCAACGTGAGGGCCCCCGGCAACGGGTCCACCTCGTGGACCGTGTGACCGCGCGAGCGCAGCGCCTTGGCCACGGCCGCGCCCGAGCGCAGCGAGACTTCGCGTTCGGCCGAGGGTCCGCCGAGCAAGACGGTGATGGTCATTGGATCCGGCATGGATGGCTCAGTCTTCCCCGACGATTTCGACCTCGGTTTCCAATTCAACTCCGCGGACTTCACGGGCGCGGGTGCGGACCAGTTCGATCAGGTCGAGGACGTTACGCGCCTTCGCATTACCCAGGTTCACGAAGAAATTCGCATGAACGTCGCTGACCATCGCGTCGCCGACCCGGGTGCCCTTGAGGCCAAGTTGGTCAATGAGCTTCCCTGCCGGCAGGTCTGGCGCCGGATTCTTGAAGGTGCAGCCGGCGCTGGGTTGGTTCGGTTGGGAGTCCCAGCGTTTCTGGCTGTAACCGTCCATGCGCGCCTTCACGGCGTCGGCAGTTTCGCTGCTGCCCCGCAGCGTGGCCCCCAGCGCGATGTGGGTGGTGAGAAGCGGGCAACTGCGGTAGTTGAACGGCACCTCGGCCACGGGCAGATCCCGCAGCTCAGCAAGCGGCGACAGGCACCGGAGCCGCTCCACGCGGTCGAAGGTCCAGCCGCCCATGGCGCCGGCGTTCATCCGGAGCGCGCCGCCCAAGGAACCCGGAATGCCTTCGAGGAACTCCAGGCCAGCGACGCCGGCCCGTCGGGCTGCATTCGCCAGGTCCTTGAGCTTGGCCCCGGCCCCGGCCCGCACGCGATCTCCCTCGATCTCGATCCGGGAAAACTCCGCGTGCGCCAGCCGCACCACAACGCCGCGGATGCCGCCGTCGCGGACCAGCAGGTTCGAGCCGCGGCCGAGCAGGAAAAGCGGGACGTTGCGCAGCCGACACAGTTCGACCACCGACGTCAGCGCGTTTTCGCCGGAGGGTTCGACGTAGATGTCGGCGGGACCGCCCACGCGGAGGGTGGTTCGCGACGCCAGCGGCTCGTCCCGGCGCAGCAACGTCGCCGCGGGCAACGCCACCTGAAAGTCCCGGAACAGATCCGAGATCAATTCGGCATGGTCCAGCAACGCTTCTTCCGCCGAGTTCACGGGCGCGGCTGCCAGCTTCCAAGTCGAGCTCATCGGGCACCTCCTTCAAGTTGCAGTTGGTTGCGAGGCGGCCGAGCGGCCGCAGTTGCCTCACCCACCCGTGCGCCGCTGCCGTGCGGCAACCGCTGGAGAATGCGCTCGGCAATTTCCGCGGCGGCGGCAGGCCGGTCCAAGGCGGCCAGCGCGGCGATAGCCCGGGACCTGGATACTCCTTCGGCCGCGAGCTCGGCAACCAACTCCACGAGTTGCGCCGGCGTCGCGGATTTCTGCGTCAACACGCGGGCCGCGCCATCGGCGGCGAAGGCTTCGGCATTGTGCCGTTGGTGGTCGTCCACGGCGGCAGGGAATGGGATCAGCACCGCGGGCAGGCGCATCGCGGCTAGCTCGGCCAGCGACGAGGCGCCGCTGCGGCTGATCGCGACCGTGGCGGCGGCGAGCAGCAATTCCATCTCGGAAAAAAACGCATGGACCCGCACCCGGCGGCCATGGGAGGCCAACGCCGCGCGGACTTGCTCGTGGTCCTGGGTGCCGGTGAGATGGACGAGTTGCAGCCCGGGAATTTTTTCCAGCATCGCGGGAAACGCGGCCAGGACCAACTGATTGACCCCGGTGGCGCCCTGACTGCCGCCCATGACCAGCAGGACGGGCTGGGCCGGATCCAGTCCCAACGCGAGGCGGGCACCCGCGGCATCAGCGACAGCGAAACCCGGACGGACGGGCGTGCCGGTGTTCACTACGCGCGGGTTTCGGAGTCGGCCGGCCGCCGCATCGAAACCCACGAAACATTCGTCCACCACATGCGCCAACCAGCGGTTGGCCCGGCCAGGAATGGTGTTCGATTCGTGTAGGAAGGTGACGGCTCCCGACCGCTTGCCGGCGAGAATCGGCGGAGCGCTGGTGAAGCCGCCCATGGCCAGCACCGCCTGGGGCGGCCGCGGTCGGAACGCCGTCCGGGCGGCCCGATAAGAACGCAGGCTGGCGGCGGCAAACTTCAGGACCCGTCGGCCCGTCAGACCGACAGCGGGCAGGGTCACCAGGCTGAACTCACCGGCGACGCCGCGGACCGCCTGTTGGTCCACATCCTTGGGCGAGATGAGCAACGATACGTCGCAGCCGCGGGCGACCAATTCATGCCCCACTGCCAAACCGGGGAACAGGTGGCCGCCCGTGCCGCCGCAGGCGATCGCCACATGCAGGTTGGGCGAAGGTTGGGTCATTGCGGCAGGTCGGTATCGGCGTCGTCGAACGGGTTGGAGACGCGGCGAAGGTCGGCGACCTCCTGCACGACGGCCTGCCGGGAGATGTTCAGCAACAGGCCGACCAGCGTCATCATGACGACGATTCCCGTGCCGCCGCGGCTGACAAACGGGAGCGCGATCCCCTTGTTCGGCAGCAGTCCGGTCACGACTCCCATGTTGAAGCAGGACTGCCCCGCGATGACAAAAGTGATGCCCGCAGCCAGCAACGCGAGGAATGGGTCCTCCGTGCGGTGCGTGATGGAGGCACCGCAAAGCAGGATGATCATGAAGGCGGCCACCACCCCGAGTGTGGCGACCAGGCCAAGCTCCTCGCCGATGACCGGGAAGATGAAATCCGTGTGCTGTTCGGGCACCTTGAACTTAAGTGAACCGCGCCCCAGTCCCTTGCCTTCGAGGCCGCCCTCCGAGAAGGCGTAGAGCGATTGGTTCAACTGGTTGGCGGCGTCGCGGTTGGACTCGGGCTTCAGGAAGGCATTGACCCTGTTCATCGCGTAGCCGCTTTGCGAAATGACGACGGCCAAAGCTACGGCCCCGGCGATACCCGTAAGCGACACATGCGACCAACGGACGCCTGCCACCAGCATCACGAGCAAGGTGACGCCACCCAGCAACGCGGTGGTTCCCTTGTCAGGTTCCGCGAGGATCAGGCCGAGCACCGGGGCGGCGATCAGCCCCATGCCCAGGACCCCGGCGGTGAAGGTTTGCATCCGGTGGCGATACCGGGCCGCGAACCAAGCCAACGCGACCACCAGCGCGACCTTGGCGAATTCCGACGGCTGGGTGCCGAACAGCCAGCGCTGGGCGCCGAGGCTGCGGGTTCCCACTGGCGAAATCGTCAGGAGCAACGCCACCACCGCGAGTCCGTAGAGGACCCAGGTCGCTTTTTGGACCCAGCGCAGGTCGAGCAGCGCGGCGAACGCAAAGGCGCCGAAACCCACGGCACAGGCCACCGCCTGCCGGATCACGAAGCTGTCGGTGGACTTCAGCATCGTGGCGCTCGCGAGCATGGTCACACTCAGCACCAGCAGGGAACCGACGGCCAGCAGCAGGAAGGTGGAGGTTCGGTTCATGGTCGCGAGGCAGAATTCTGAACGGCAGGGCGCGTCCGGATTGAGGAGGGCCGGACGCGCCCCGGTTTACGCAGGGTTTATCGCGGAGAGCCGATCGGCGCAGGTGACAACGGAGCCGCGATCGGCGTGGCCGTGGGCAGCCCGGGTGCGGGCGAAACCACCGGCGGAGCGACCGGTTCCGGGGCAGGTGCCGCGGGCGCCGGGGCGGAAGCCTTCGACGGGATCTTGATCTTTTGTCCAACCTTCAGGTCGTTGGACTTCAGCCCGCTGGCCTGGCGGATCGCCTTGATCGTTGTGCCGTGAACCTTGGCCAGTTTCGTGAGCGTGTCGCCACCCTTGACCGTGTAGGTGATGGTCCCGGAGGCCGCCTGCGGTGCCGATTCGTGGGCGGCCGGCGGCGCAGCGGGAGTGGCCGCGGCGGCACCGGCTGGCAGGTTGATCTTTTGGCTCACCTTTAGCTTCGCCAGGTCGACACCGGGATTGGCCTCCTGAAGCTGCTTGAGGGAAACCTTGTTCCGGCTCGCGATGCGACCGGCGATGTCGCCTTTCTTGACGATATATTCGGAGGTCGGCCCACCCGCGGTCTCATGCACTGCCGGCGCGACGGGAGGCGGCGCAACGGGCGAAATCGGCTGCTCGAAGGTCACCGGCGGAATCGGGTTCGTGTTCGGTTGCGCGAACAGGTTGGTCGGGGCGCCGCCGACAAGGGCGGGATCGACCAAGTTGGTTTCGGTGACCAGGGGCTGCGACGGCGTGTCAGTGACCGGCGGCTCAATGGGCTTCGGCTCCTCGCGCTTGCAGCCGATGATCAGCAGACCGCCGAGCAGGAACACGTGCAACCCGACAATCAGGGCGGCGACGTGGAACGTGGACTTGGACTTGGCTTGCTGCTCCAGCAGCGAGCCCTGGGGAATCAACGGATTCGGTGAACTCATTTTATGGGGGCCGCGCACGGGCGGCGATCGAGGAGGGTTGGGGTGAAGTTGGCCCCGCGTTGACTCCTCAAGTCAACGCGAGGCCAAGAGGGTTCCGCGTGGGCCGGAAAATGGATGGAAGTCTCCGCCACCCGGGGAGAACTCAGGGCGGGAGGGCGGCCGTCTTCCTGACGCGCCGTGACCCATTCCCGGACTGAAACCAGACGATCTTCGCACCGACTGCCGCCGCCACACACACCACCTGACCAACGGCTCTGCGGGCCGTCGCCGGGTGCGATTAAAGCGGGGGGCCGGGACCACGCAAGGGGGGAAAAGCCCGTCTTGCGGATGCCGACCGCCTTTTCCCGAAAGCCCAAGATGTTGTGGTGTGCGCGCATGGCTACCGAACTTTTAGTGTGCTGAGCGCCACGACGGCGCACAGGATGGCCACGATGTAAAAGCGAACGACGATCTTGGATTCCGGCAGGCCTTTTTTCCGGAAGTGATGGTGCAACGGCGACATCAGGAAGATTCGGCGGCCCTGTCCGTAGCGCTTCCGGGTGTATTTGAACCACCCCACCTGGAGCATCACGCTGAGCGCTTCGGCGACAAATACGGCCCCGGCGATCGGCAACACAAACGGCTGATGGATGAGGACCGCCATGATGCCCAACGCGCCGCCGAGGGCGAGCGAACCGGTATCGCCCATGAAGACTTCCGCCGGGTGGCAGTTGAACCACAGGAAACCGAGGCAAGCTCCGAGCATGGCGGCACAAATCACGGTCAGTTCGCCAGCGCCGGGCACGTGGGGCACCAGCAGATAATGCGCGAACACCGAGTTTCCCGCGATATAGGTCATAACCAGGAAGACCAATGTGGTGATCAGCGTGCAGCCGATGGCCAGGCCATCCATGCCATCGGTCAGGTTCACCGCGTTCGACGCGCCGCAGATGACCAGGATTGCCAACAGGATGCCGACAACCGGCACGCCGATGAGCACCGGGTTCTTGATGAATGGCACCTGGATGTCGTTGATCAGCGAAGCGGTGGAAGGCAGTTGCCAGAGGTAAATCGACACCCCCAAGCCGAGGGCGAACTGCACATAGATCTTGAGGTGGGACTTCGCGCCCTCGTTGGTCTGCTTGGTCACCTTGAGCCAGTCGTCGTAGAAGCCGAGTCCCGCGAGCACCACGATGGCCAGCACTGTCAGCAGCACGAACGGATTCCAACGCGCCCAAAGGAGCACCGCGATGTCCAACACCAACACGATGAGGATGCCGCCCATGGTCGGCGTGCCCCGCTTGGCTAGGTCCGCGGCAGCGGCCGTGGCGTCGGCGCCTTCCTTGACGTCCTTCGGCCGATAATCCTGCCGGAACTTGAGGTCCTGCAGCCACCGGATCACCCCGGGCCCCATCAGCATGCTGAGCAGCAGCGCAGTAATGGCCGCGCCCGCGCTGCGGAAGGTGATGTATTGGAACACCGACCACGGCGCGAACGGGAACAGCTCTGAAAGGTGGTAAAGCATCTCAGGCAGGCACGGGCTCGTGCTGGGTGTCGCGGAGGGTGAGTTGACGGACCAGCGCCTCGACCACGCGTTCCAAACGGCTGGAGCGGGAGGCCTTTACCAGCACGCAGTCGCCGGGTTCCAGGCAGTGGAACAGGGCTTCCACCGCCAGCTCAATGGACGCGAACGCCCGGGCGCGATCACCGGCCTCGGCGGCGGTCAGCAGGGCGTTGCGCCCGATGGCGAAGACCAAGTCGAGGCCCAGTTCCGCGGAAAGCCGCCCGACCTCCCGATGTGCGGTCTCGGTGGCGGTTCCCAGTTCCGCCATATCGCCGAGCACCGCCACACGGCGGCCCGAACACGGGAGGTCGGAGAGAGTCCGCAACGCCGCCGCGACCGAGTCGGCATTGGCATTGTAAGTGTCGTCGATGAAACGCACCCCGGCGGCTTCGCGCAGGTTGAGGCGCTGCTTCGCCGGTGAAAATTCCGCCAGGCCGTCGCGGGCGGCAGTGGGTTCCACCCCCAACTGACACGCAACCGCCAGTGCATATAGCGCGTTGGGCACTGAATGACGGCCTGGCAAAGGGACATGATACTCGCCGCTCCAACGAGGATTCGGCGCGTTCACGGAAAACACGGTGCCGGTCCAATCCATGGACCGGAGTTCGGCCCGCCAATCGTTGGCGGGACCAAAGCCGACGCGGATGACCTGCGCGGCGGTGCGGGCGATTAGATCCCCGGCAAACGGCGAATCGCCGGGCACCAATAGGCAGCCCCCCTGCCCCGCGGCCGGCAATAACTGTGGCAACCAGCCTTCCTCCTGCACGACCCCGGCCAGGTCGCCGAAGTGTTCGAGATGTTCCCGGCCGATGCTGGTGACAATCCCGATTCGGGGCGCGATCAGCCGGACCAGCGGGGCGAGCTCGCCGGGATGATTCGTGCCGGCTTCGAGGATCGCCGCCCGATGCGACCGCTCCAGGCGCAGCAGCGTCGCCGGCACGCCGATGTCGTTGTTGAAACTGGCCTCGCTCTTGAGCACCGGGAAGGCCTTTTCCAACACGGCGGCGAGGAGTTCCTTCGTCGTAGTCTTGCCGTTCGAGCCACCGACGCAGATGACCGGCAGGTCAAATTCCCCGCGGTAGAATCCGGCGATGGCGCCATACGCGGTGCGCGGTTCGTCCACCACGATTGCCGGCAAGCCCGCCGGCAGCTTCGCCATTTGTGCGCGCGCCACGACGACGCCGGCCACACCCTTGGCGGCCACTTCGCCAAGGAAATCGTGGGCGTCGAAGCGTTCGCCTTTCAACGCCACAAACAGGTCCCCGGGCGCCGCCTGCCGCGAATCGGTCTGCACCCGCGCCACCGGCGTTGCCGGCGAACCGGAACGCAGTTCACCACCGCAGGCGGTGGCGAAGTAATGCAGGGGGCGGACTTCCATGATGGCGCGGATCGAAATGGGTTCTCGCTGACCTCCGCGGCAGCCGCCACCCGCTGCTGGGGTGGGGGGACCGGAGGATTGGGTGACGGCTGCCTGGGGATCAGCGGGGACTCATTTCAAAGCAGGGCGAGCAGACACAATGCGCACAGCAACAGGCGGGCGGCAAAACTCCAGGTGAGGTGTTCGTGCAGGGAATGGAGGGTCATGGCTTGGTGTGGTTTGGTGGGACGAAATCAGTCGAGGAGGAAGGCGGCATTGACGACGGCCGTGACCGTCTTCTGGCGGGACGTGGTGTCGTTCATGCCGTCCCAACTGGCTTGGGTGCTGTAAAGCGGCGTGATCTGGAAGACGCCCATGCGCGCCGAGCGTAGCCGGGCAATGCGGCGATCGCCCTGCCCAGCGATCTGGCCGGCGCGGGCCTTCGCGTCCTGAGTCGCCTCGGCCAGCATCTCGATCTTGGCCTCGCCGGCCTGCGTGTAGATGAAGTCCGGCGAAAGCGCAGTGAAGACCACCCCGGCCTCCAGCAAGGCGACCGTCGAACGATCCATCGCCAACACCGCGTCGATGTTGCCGCTCCGGATTTCCAACGCCTGGGTCAGGCGATAGCCAACCGTTTTCTGGCGGGCCGTTTCCTCGCCGCCCTCATTCTGGACCGGGCGGGCCTGAAGTTCGGTGATCGCGATGGAATTGAAGCTGGCGTTCGTGAACCCGTGCGCGACCAGGAATCCCTCCACCTTGCGCCGATCCTCGGCGAGCCGTCGCTGGGCCTCCAACAAGGTGGGCTGTTCCGTCGCGAACGAACCACGCCAGGCAATCAGGTCGGCGTCCACATTGCGGCGGGCCGAGCCGGTCACCGTGATCGCTTCCGATTCGGAAATCTTGAGCCAGGCGCGCGTGAACACCATGGCCGACAACACCAACCCGGCCGCGAGGAAAAGCCCGGCGAGCAAACCCAGCAGGTGCGGCCGGCTGGCGGAACTAGGGCCGGAGCTCACAGGTCACCTCCGAATCCGCGAAGGGCGAGCGCCTCGATCGCATGGGCGGCATCGTCAAACGGTCCGACGGTGCCGGCAATTTCCTGGGTGCGCCGATGCCCCTTGCCGGCGAGCAAAACAACATCATTGGCGCGGGCAAAACGGATCGCGCGCTCAATGGCCAGCGCCCGGTCCACCTCGATCACATATTTCGCCGGGCTGGTGGCCGGCACGAAATCGGCCAACAGCAGCTCCGGCGAAAAGTCTCCCGGATTATCCGAGGTGGCGAACACCACGTCCGCTTCCCCAGCGGCAAGTCCCTGCCCGCGGCGTTGTTCGGCGGTGACCTCCGCCGAGGGCCCCGCCACCACGATGATGCGCCCGGTCGTAACGGAGCGGAGATCACGGATGGCAAACGCCAGTTCGCCGGCAGTGCGGGCGGCATCGACGAACACGCCGAAGGGTTGCCCCGCGCTGACCGGCTCAAGGAATCCCGGGGCGCCGGACAGGGTCGGCAACGCCCCGATCACCCGGTCGTGCCGGATGCCGAGGCGCAGCAGGACTCCGAGCGCGGAGCGAAGCGCCGCGGCATTGCCGGCACCGACGAGCGGAGTCGAGACGCGCAGGCCACTCAAGACCAGCCGGCTGCCGCGCCAACTGAAGGCATCATGCGGTTCCGGGCGAGCCACTTCGCTGACCGTCTCGGCGCAGGCCAGACGTCCCCAACGGTGCGCGTGGGCCGCGGGTTGCTGCACGACGCAGGCGCTGCCGCCGTTATGCCGGTGCACGTCCAGGAGCCGATGCAGCTCGAAGGCATCCAACTGGGAAGCAGCCAGCGGCAGTTCGCGCCCACCGGCTTCGCAACCCAGCTCGCCAATCACCGCCGTCTTCGCGCCGGCGACCCGCAGCAACCGGGACATGAGCCAAGTCACGTTGGTGGCGGCACAGCGGGTTTCCCCAGCGATGGCCGTGGCACATTCCACGCCGACCAATGAAAGCAGCTTCGCCGGGTGGCCGAAGTAGGCCGCGGCCGCGTGGGCGAAGGCCGCGCCGCAGTCCTGCACCTCGATGCGCGGGACATTCGGCGGCACCATGGTGCCCGGCTCGCAGATGACGGCGGAGGCCCCGCGGGCCACGGCTGTGAAGGAAGCAAACGGGTTCTCCCGGCTCCGGTCGTTCAGGCAGACAAACACGGCGCCCTGCGTGACCCGGGTCGGATCCTGGGTCAGGCCATTCACCACCGCCTCGCGCACGTCGCGCGGATGCGGCGTGGCGAAACGGGCGCTGGGAACTTGGTCGATGACGTCACGGAGCAGCATGGGTCAGTTGGCGGAGCCAGGGTGAGAATTGAGGTTCAACACCACTCCATTGGTGCCCAAGAGCGACGGACGGAGCCCGAGGTAGCTGGCCGTGGCCGTCGCAATTTGGTGGAAGACTGGCGCGCAGGCCTTGCCGCCATAGTAGGACTTGCCCTTTGTCGTTGGTTCATCGGCATTCACCATGATGACCAAATCAGGATTGTCGGCGGGCAGGAATCCGACGAAGGACGCGTAGTAGTGGGTCGTGGAATACCGGCGATCCACGACCTTCTTGGCCGTGCCAGTCTTGCCCGCGACGGCAAATTCCTCCATCGCCGCCTGGCCACCAGTGCCTTCGTCCACGGCGGTCCGCATGATGCGAACCATCGTCTTGGCGGTGTCGCTGGTGACTGCCCTCCGCACTTGGGTGGGCTCAAATTTGGTGACGATATCGCCGTTGCCGCGCTCGAGGCTGGCCACGATCCGCGGGCGCATCAGAACCCCGTCATTCGCGATGGCGGCGGTGGCCATCGCCGTCTGCAACGGGGTCGCGTAGAACCCGTAGCCGAAGGGCAGGCTGCTGGAAGTCAGCCCGTCCCACGCGCCGATTCCGC
>JBEISV010000033.1:0-18886 GCA_040375265.1 Verrucomicrobiales bacterium | reverse complement strand
GCCGAACTCCGACAGGCAGGCCACCATCGTGTCGTCCAGCAACCCGCGCTGGTGGAGGTCCTCGATCAGCGCGCTGTAGGCCTGGTCATACATGGGGCACACGATGTCCTTCATGCCCTCGATGGACGTGAAGGGCTTCGAACCGTGGATGTCCCAGGTGATCTCGTCGAAGACGGTAAGGAAGGTGTTGATCGTGATGAACCGCACACCGCTCTCGACCAGCCGGCGGGCCAGCAGGCAGCACTGGCCGAAGCGGTTCATGCCGTAACGCTCGCGCACCTTTTGTGGCTCCTGGCCGAGATCGAACGCCGCGCGGGCCTGTTCGCTGGTCATCATGCGGAAGGCGGCGTGGAAGTTGGCGTCCATCAGCCGCGCGTCCTCGCTGGCCTCGAAGGCGCTGACGGTTGAATCCACGATGTCCCGCAGCTTTCGCCGACGTTCGAGCCGGTGCGCGCCGATTTGGTCCGGCGGCAGCAGGTCGGGAACCTTGAAGTCCTTCTGCGACGGATCGGCCATCAGCGCGAATGGATCATGCGCCTTGCCGAGGAAGCCGCCGGCCTGGCCGTTGGGCAGATTGCCGCCGCCGCGGCCCATGAGCTGCGGCAGCACCACGAATGGCGGCAGGTCCGTGCGCCGGCCCATCAGGTGCGACGTCACCGCGCCCGCGTGTGGCGTCTGGATGCCGCCGGTAAAGCGCCGCCCGGTCTGCATCATCTGCCAGCCGGCGTCGTGCACGGCCGCGCCGTCGTGATGGCACGAACGCACGAGCGAGAATTTGTCCGCCAGCTTCGCATGCAGCGGCAGCAGCTCGGACAGCTCGAAGGCATCTGACTTCGTGCGGATCGGCTGGAACGGCCCACGGATCTCGCTCGGCGCGTCGGGCTTCATGTCCCACAGGTCCAGGTGGCTCGGCCCGCCGAGGTTGAAGATCATGATGCACGACTTGCCGTCGTTGCCGGGCTTCACCTGGCCGGCTTCCCGCGCCGACAAATACTGCGGCAGCGAAAGCCCGATGGCCGCCAGCGCGCCCACCTGGAGAAACTCGCGTCGGCTGTGACCCGGGCCACACAGGCGCGCGCGATCGCGCTGGGATTCAGCGAGGAGGTCGAACATGCCGACCAGCGTGGCAAAGGCGGGGACGGCGCGCCAATCCGTAAAGCGCCGACATTCGGCCGCGCTCAGCCTCGGGACACCAACAACGCCCTGGCCCGCTTCAGCGCCTCGTCCACGTTCTCGCAGACGTTCTCCGGGCCGACGTGGTCGATGAAGCCGGCGTTGGACAGCGCCATCAGCGGCTGGGTGTGCGGGCCGGCGAGCAGCAGCCAGCGATGGTGGCGACGCAGTTTGGCGTGCAGTTCCTCCAGCGCGTGGATGCCCGTGGCGTCCATGGCCATGACCCGTTTCATGCCGAGGATCAGCACGTCGGGCTGGCGATCCGCGCCGCGCAGGGCCGATTCGAGTTTGTCGGCCGTGCCGAACAGGAAGGCGCCGGCCACCTGATAGACGAGCACGCCCTTCGGCACTTCCTTGCCGTGCAGTGAGTCCTCCGGGGCGAGGTCAAGTGCGCGTTCGTCCACGCTGGTGATCTGGGTCGTTTCCGAGACCCGGCGGATGAAGAGGAACGCGGCCAGGATCAGGCCGACTTCAACCGCGAGCGTGAGGTCGGCGACGACGGTCAGGATGAACGAGATCAGGAACACGCTGGCGTCGCTCTTGGGCCATCCGCGGAGACGGCCGAAGTTGCGCCATTCGCCCATGTTCAGGCCGATGACGACGAGGATGCCGCTCAGCACGGGCAGCGGGACAAATTTCGCCAGCGGGGCGGCGACCAGGACGATGCCCAGCAAGGCCAGCGCGTGGACGATGCCCGCGACGGGCGTCCGGGCTCCGGAACGGACATTGGCCGCGGTCCGGGCGATGGCGCCGGTCGCCGGCAGGCCGCCAAAGATGGCCGAGCCGAGGTTCGCGGCGCCCTGGGCGATGAGTTCGGTGTTCGAGTCGTGTTTGTCCTCGATCATGCCATCGGCGACGACGCAGCAGAGCAGCGATTCGATGGCGCCCAGCAGCGCGATGGTGAACGCCGGCCGGATCAGGAAACGCATCTGGTCGAAGTCGAACACCGGCAGATGCGGCCGGGGCAGGGACTGCGGGATGGCGTCGGGCCCGAAGCGGCTGCCGATGGTCTCGATGCCCAGCGGGAACAGCGCCACGGCGACCGTGCCCAGGACGACGGCCGCCAGGGACGGCGGCACCCAGCGCGCCCAGTTGGCCGGCCAGAACTTGACCAAGGCCGCCGCCAACACGGCCAGCAGGGCGGCGGGCCAGTGGAGGTCACCCAGGTGGCGGGCGATAAACGTGAGCTTGTGGATGAAGTCCGCCGGAACCGTTTCGCCCGGCTTCAGTTGCAGGCCGAGGAAATCACGGAGCTGCGTGCTCAGGATGTAAACCGCGATGCCCGCCGTGAACCCGGCGATCACCGGCATGGGGATGTATTTGATCATCGCCCCCATGCGGGCAAAGCCGAGGCCCATCAGCATGAGCCCGGCCAGCGCCGTGCAGATCACCAGGCTGTCCGCGCCGTGTTCCTGCGCCACGGCGGCGACCACCGGGATGAAGGCCGCCGTGGGGCCGCCGATCGCGACCTTTGAACCGCCCAGGGCCGAAACCAGGAAGCCCGCCACGATGCCGGTCACGATGCCCACCGCCGGGGTCGCGCCGGACGCAATTCCCAGCGCCATGCTGAGCGACAGGGCGATGATCCCCAGCGTCACCCCGGCCGACACATCCGCACGGAGGTCCGAGCGGGAGTAACCCCGGAGGCAATCGAGCAGCCGCGGCCGGAAAAGGGCGGAAGTGGGCATGGCCTGTATCCGCAGTGATGACACTGCGATTCCGCCGGTGGGTCAACGGTCCGGAAAGGTGCCCGTGCGCGGCGGCTGCGGCCCGGCATCCTGCATCAGGTCCACCATGCCGCGGTGGGTCACGAACCAGAATATCGCCCCCGCAAGGGTGCAACCCGCCGCCGGCACCCCGAGGGCGGCCGGACCAAAGCGTTCGTCCGCGACCACCCCGACCCAGCCGCCAATGCCGAAGGCCGCGAACAGGTTGGCGAGGAACCGCAGCTTCCAGAATTCGATCTGTCGGTGCCGGATCCAGTGCCCGAGCATGACGCCGATGTCCGTGATCATGCCGCTGACATGGGTGGTGCGGATCATCAGGCCGCAGTAGCTGCTGGTCATCGCGTTCTGGAGCCCGCACGCCATCGCCACCGCCGGGAGGCCGAGCCGATGGCCGGACATGAGCAACCCGGTGGCAAGGCTCAGCAAGGCGCCCTGCACCATCAGCGCCACGCCGTAACGACGCCCGGGAATCAGTTTCCAGGCGCCCACCAAGACGCCCGCCAACAGCGCGCCGATCAGGAAACCCAGGATGATGCCAAACGACGCGGCCGCATCCGCCCACTTGCTCGCGTGCAAGTCGATCCCAAGCCGCGACACGGCGCCGGTCATGTGGCTGACCGGTGAATGGAAGAACCCGAGCGCGGTCGAATTGACGAACCCGGCGGTGGCCGAGAACAGCAGCGCGCCGGGGAACAGGTGGCGAATCTTCCGGTAAGCCTGGGCTCGATCCAAGGGTTGAGGATGCGAATAGGGCATCGAAGGCGGAATCAGTGTGAACCTCCGGCTCGCGAGAGCAAGCGGTTCGCCACCGGGCCCCTGGCGTGGGGCGCAGCGCCTCCTCTCCCCGGCCCTCTCCTCCACTCCGAGTGGAAGAGAGGGAGTTCACCCGGCGGATCTCGGGGGCAGTGTCCAACTGCACACCCACCGGCTGAACTCCCTTGCGGGCGCTTGCCTCGGCCGGGCCATCCTTTCAGCTTCCTCGAAATGACCTCCCGCTCCTGCGCCCTGTTCTGCGCCTTCGCGTCATCGCTGTTGGGTTCCGCCGCCTTCGCCGCGGATCAGCTCATCGCGGACTTCGAGGGGACCGACTATGGCGGTTGGGCCGCCACCGGCACGGCGTTCGGCTCCGCCCCGGCCCGCGGCGCGTTGCCCAACCAGCAGAATGTCGGCGGCTTCCGCGGCAATGGCCTGGTCAACTCCTACCTCGGCGGGGACGCCGCCACCGGCACGCTGACGTCGCCTGAGTTCACCGTGTCGCAGCGTTACCTGAACTTCCTGCTCGGCGGCGGCGCCCACGAGGGGCAGACCTGCGTGAATGTGTTGGTCGGCGGCCAAGTCGTGCGTTCGGCGCCGGGACGCGACGATGAGTTCCTGAACATGGCCACGCTCGACCTGGGCGACTTCCTGGGGAAGCCGGCGCGCCTCCAGATCGTGGACGCCGCCACCGGCGGCTGGGGCCACATCAACGCCGACCACTTCGTGCTCAGTGACACCGCCGCCACGCCGCCGGTGAAGTCGCGGACGATTGATACGAGCCGGCTTTACGACGAGACATTCCGGCCGCAGTTCCATTTCACCGCGCAGAAGGGCTGGCTGAACGACCCGAACGGCCTCGTCCACTTCGCCGGCGAATACCACCTCTTCTTCCAGCACAATCCCCACGGCCGCGAATGGGGCAACATGACCTGGGGCCACGCGGTGAGCCCGGACCTCATCCATTGGCAGCAGCTCGACCACGCCCTCTGGCCGGACCGCATGGGCACGATGTTTAGCGGCTCGGCGGTCGTGGACTGGCAGAACACCGCCGGCTTCCAGACCGGCAAGGAACCCGCGCTCGTCGCGATCTACACCGCGGCCGGCGGCACCAGCGAGGAATCGAAGGGGCAACCCTTCACGCAGTGCCTCGCTTACTCGAATGACCGCGGCCGCACCTGGACGAAGTATGCCGGCAACCCCGTCGTGCCGAATGTCGGCGACGGCGACCGCGATCCCAAGGTCTTCTGGCACGCGCCCACCAAACGCTGGGTCATGCCGCTCTACGTCGGCGAAAAGGACCCGGTGAAGAAGGACGCGAAGGGCAACCCGGCCACGCGCCATGCCTGCCATTTCTACACCTCGCCCGACCTCAAGGTGTGGAGTTTCGCCAGCAAGTTCGCCGAGGAACTTTACGAGTGTCCCGGTTTCTTCGAACTGCCGGTGGATGGCCACAAGGGCCGTTCGAAGTGGGTGCTCTTCGGCGCCAACGGCGACTACTGGCTCGGGCGCTTTGACGGCAGCGTCTTCGCCGCCGAATCCCCGAAGCTCAAGGGCGACTACGGCGCCAATGCCTATGCCGCCCAGGCCTTTGACGACCTGCCCGACCAACGCGTAGTGCTCGTGAACTGGATGAACGGCGGCAAGTATCCCGGCATGCCGTTCAATCAGCAGATGGGCGTCCCGCTGGAACTCAGCCTCCAGACTACGCCCGACGGCATCCGGCTCGTGAAGTGGCCGGCGAAGGAGCTCGGAAACTTGGTAACCGAGGTGACACAAGACGTCCTGTCACGCCCACTGCCGGCCGGTCGGATCGAGCTGCCGGGAGCAGCGAAGGAGTTGCTCGATGTCGAACTGGAATTCATCCCCGGCACCGCCGAGACCGTGACGCTGGAACTTCACGGCCAAAAACTCGTCTGGAGCGCCAAGGCCGGCGAACTCATTGCCCTCGGACGCGCCATGCCGCTGAAGCCCGCGGCGAAAACGGTCGGCCGCCGATCGGATCTCTCCATGCCGCGGGGGCCTGACCTCAAGCCGTGGGACGGCAGTGTCCGCGTGCGCGCCTTGCTGGATCGCACCTCGCTCGAACTCTTCGGCAACGGCGGGGTCGCCATGGCGTCGTTCTGTTTCGTGCCCCCGGTGGAAACGGGCGCCGCGCTGACCATCGCCGGTGGCGATCTGGCGAAGGCACGGCTGACCGTGAAGACGCTGAAGTCGGCGTGGCGGTGAACGCCAGATCGGTCCATTCCGCGCCATGCTCACTCTCTTACTGCTGGTTTCGCTCGGGGCGGTTTTCGCCTGGTTCAAATCGGAATTCACCGCCCGGACCAAGTCTCGGCTAGTTCTCGGCGTTGCCGCATTGTGCTTAGCGGCCACAACGGCGTTCCTTTTCGGGAGATTTGTGGAATGGCTCAAGAGTGGCGGCTTTCCAATTCCCGGCGATAGTCCGGCCGATGCGGCGCGAATGGATGCAGCAAGCAAGGCGGCGAACAATGGCAGCAATAACTGACGACAGCACCACTGAACCGGCTGCCCGTGCCCCGCACCCTTCACCGGCGGGCGCCAACCGCTTGTCGTCTTGGAGTGCGCGTGGCTTGCCACCGCTTTTCGCGCAGCGGCCTTTTGCAAACCACCACTCCGGAGGTTACGCCCGGTGTTCCCCGAAAGCGGCGGCTCCGCTCCGCTGCGCCACCGCACTCCAAGACGCTGTCGCGTCCTCTCCTCACTTGCTGAGGATTCGGACGCAATGATCGTTCGCTTTCAGTCTCCGAAATGAAACAGAGCCTCCTCACGTCGACTGCCACGGGGCGGAGGTGGAGAACCGGCTTCCGTCGCCTTTGCTGGTGGACTGGGTTCCTGTCCGCGGTTGTGTTGTTGTGGGCGACTTGGAAGTGCACCAACGAGCCGTGGGGCAGCTTTGCCACAACCCAGTTCGGCACTATCTCAGCCGACGCAGTGATTCGGTTTTCAGGAGGCAAAGTTACGGTCGAGAATTACGGCGGAGTTTCGCCTTTCGGAACCTATGCAAATGAAAATGGTACGTGGGTTTGGCGCCTGATGGACGGCAAGGAAATGTTTAGGCTTCAGCCCGGGGTTCTTTCCCTCCTATGCCAAGAACCTACCACCCCGATAGCGTATGAATTTGAACGGAGAGTGCCATTCCTTCCCGAATTGATCCGGCTGAGTTATCGAATCTCGTGAGGTCCTGGCGTGCCACCCTGAGCCCCGCGGGCGCGCAGTTGACCCGTCTCATCGCTGGGACTTCTCCCGCTCGATCCACGCCTTCATCCTCGGTTCCAGCACGTCCAGCGGCAGGGCGCCCTTGCCGAGCAGTTCGTCGTGGAACCGACGCACGTCGAACTGCTCGCCGAGTTCCTTCTGCGCGAGCGCGCGGAGTTCGCGGATCTTGAGTTCGCCAAGCTTGTAGGCGAGCGCCTGGCCGGGCCACACGATGTAGCGGTCGATCTCCACCGTGATGTCATGCTCGCTCTTGCCGGCGTTGGCCTTGAAGAACTCGATGGCCTGGTCGCGCGTCCAGCCGAGCGAATGCATGCCGGTGTCCACCACGAGCCGGATCGCGCGCCACATCTCGTAGGTGAGCTGGCCAAACTTGGCATACGGGTCGGCGTAGAAGCCCATTTCCTCGCCCAACTTCTCGGAATACAGCCCCCAGCCCTCGACGAAGGCGGTGGTCTCGCTGTGTTTCTGGAAGTCGGGCACGCCCTCAAGCTCCTGGGCGAGCGCGATCTGAAGGTGATGCCCCGGCGCGGCCTCGTGGAGCGTGAGGGCCTCCATCTCGTATTTCGGCCGAGTCTCCAGCGCGTAGGTGTTGGCGTAGAAGACGCCCGGGCGGCCGTAGCTCGCCGCGCCCGGCTGGTAGTAGGCCGTCGTCTGCGACTTCTCGGCGTAGCTGGGGATCGGCATCACGCCGTAGGGCAGGCGCGGCAGCCGGCCGAAGAGCTTCGGCAACTGGAGATCGGCCCGTTTGGAGACGTCGCGGTAGCCCGCCAGCAGCTCCGTGCCACGTTCGAAGTAGAACTGCTTGTCCGTCCGCAGAAACTGGAGAAATTCGGCGAAAGTGCCCTTGAAGCCAACCTGCGCGATGACCTGGCCCATCTCGGCGCGGATGCGTTTCACCTCGTCCTGACCGATGTCGTGGATCTGCCGCGGCGTGAGCGTGGTCGTGGTGCTGCGGCGCGCGCGGAAGGCAAACCACGCCTCGCCGTCGGGCAGGGCGGTGGCTGCAATGGCTTCGCGCGCCTTGGGGACGTATTCCTCGGCGAGGAAGCGGTGCAGTTCGCGGAACTTCGGATAGACGACGTTGGTGATCGCCGCCAGCGCGCGGGCGCGGAGCGCAACCTGTTCCGCCGCCGGGATCGCCGCCGGCAGCTCGCGGAACGTCCGGAACACGGCGCTTTCCCGCGGATCGGCGGGCAGGTTGTTGAGCACCTGCTGCGGCACGTCGCGCAGCGTGATGCGCGGCGGCGTGATGCCTTTCGCCAGCCCTTCGCGCAGCAGTTCCAGCGTCTGGTCCACGAGTTTCCCGGACGCCTCCAGCCGCGCGATCATGTCGGCGAAATCGGCCGCCGTGCCCGCCGGCATGATGCTGAGCGTCTGCGCGATGGCCTGCTGGACGCCGCCCATCTGGTTCAGCGGGAGCAGTTCGTCCGGGAACCGCAGCCCTTCCCGGGCCAGCACGAACTGGCGCCGGAACAGGTCGAAGTAAAGCTGCTCGTCCGGCGGCAAGACCGCGCGGTCAATGGTCGCAAGGACCTTCAGCGGGCGTTCGAGTTCGATGCGTTGCCGCTCCCGGGCGGGCTTCGACAGGTCGGACCAACGGGCATTCTGGCCAGGAAACCCGTTGTAGGTGGCCGACTCCGGCGACTCGATCATCTCGTGGCGCCATTCCAGGTCGAACAGTTGCCGGAGCCGCACGGTGTCATTCGTGACACCCTTGGAAGCCGTCAGCGCCTGGAACGCCGCGTCGAACTCGGCCGGGGAAACCGGTTCGGCGGCGCGCAGGACGGCGGCACCGGCCAAGGCAAGGCAGAGGAGGGTCCGTTTCACGGGCAAAGCAAGGCGGGCGCGGCGGTGCCGGTCAAGCGGGGCGAGCAACTGAACCCCGGCGGCGCACTTTTCCTGTCGGATTCCCGGCGGCGGCGGCATCTAGGAGGTGAACGTGATGTGCGACGACGCCTCCCAGCTCAGCGAGTTTGCCCGGACAGGTTCCGAACCTGCCTTCCGGCAACTGGTGGCGCGGCACTTTGACCTGGTGCACGCCACGGCACTCCGCCGGGTCAACGGCGACCGGTCCCTGGCCCAGGAGCTCGCCCAAGCGGTGTTCACCGACCTGGCCCGGCAGGCCCGGACGCTGCCCACGGACACGATCCTCGCGGGCTGGCTGTATCGGCACACCTGTTTCCAGGTGGCCGAAGCCATCCGGGCGAATCGCCGCCGAATGGTGCGGGAACAGGCGGCCGCTCTCATGCAATCCATCGAACGATCCGGCCACGACGCGGCCTGGAAGGAAATCGGCCCGCTGCTCGACGAGGCGATGGAGGAACTCGGCCCCGCCGACCGCGACGCGTTGGTGCTGCGGTTCTTCGAGCACGGCGACTTCCGAATGGTCGGCGCCGCCCTCGGCGTCAGTGATGACACGGCCCAGAAGCGCGTGAGCCGGGCGCTGGAACGGTTGCGGGCCGCGCTTGCCCGCCGGGGCATCACCTCCACGGCCACGGCCCTGGCTGGCGCGATCGGCGCCCACGCGGTGGTCCCCGCGCCTCTCGGCGTGGCGGCCCAGGTGGCCACGGCTGCGCTCGCGGCGGGAACCGCGGCCTCCGCGGGCGGTTTCGCCGCCTTGCTCGCCCACTTTATGGGAATGACCAAACTTCAGACCGGCGTGATCTGCGCCGTCCTCGCGACGGTGCCGCTCGCCGTGCAACAGCGGGCCGCGGGAGCGGCCCAGAGCGAGGCCCGGGAGCTCACCGCGGAGCTGGCACGCTGGCGCACGGCGGCGACTTCCGCCGCGGCGACGAACGCGGCCTTGCGGAGACAGGCGGACCAGTATCGCGGCAGCCGTCGGCAGTGGGAACGGGAACGGGCCCTGGCCGCGGCCGTGGCCGCGAACCGTGGCGGGATCGAGGACGCGCCGCTCTACCGCTGGAATGAGGCCGAGGAATTTGCCCGGCTGCCCAAATCGGTCCTCACCAACGTGGCCATCCGCGACTGGTATAGTGAGGCCACCGTCGGCAGCGGGCGGGGCACCGTGGCTCCGGTCGCCCCGGACGGAACCCCTTCCGCGCTGCTGATGGAAGTCCTCGGGCTCGACGCCGGGCAGCAGGCGGCGGTGACCGATTTCTGCCAGCGATTCTTCCGCGATTACGAAACCCAGGCCCGGGCGCGCAGCCAGTTCCTGACGGAAATCCCGGCGGGAGTTTCCGCCGACCTCATAAGGCCGCAGGCGGATCTGCACCTGCGGCTCACCGCCGCGCTCGCAACGGAGGAGTCGGCCGCACTGCGAGCCGCGTTTCGGGCCGGCCTCGAGGA
Organism: Verrucomicrobiales bacterium; assembly: GCA_040375265.1. Lineage (GTDB taxonomy): Bacteria > Verrucomicrobiota > Verrucomicrobiia > Limisphaerales > UBA9464 > CAIWAH01. Next base: position 8,687 of record JBEISV010000033.1, on the reverse strand, counting down.
GCGCATGGGGAGGGGACCCGCCGCCGCCTTTTGGGAACAGGTCGCCGACGTTTTCGGCGGGCGGTGCGACGATTTCGGCTCGTTCAGCCGGCTGTTTGGCGTGCGCCGGAATTCCGGGGCAGGGGATCGGCCCGAGGATCAGTGGTTTCTCATACGCATGCGCCACCAGCTCGGGGCCTGGCGCTGGGATGGGGAGGTTCCCGGCTACCGCGCCGGTCGGGATGTATTCATCGCGGAACTGGCGGCGGGTCCCGCGGTCCGCTTCGAAACCAACTCCGTCCCCATCCAGCCTTGAACCGACTCCTGCTCGCCAGCCTTATCCTCGGCACCGCCACGGCAGTGTGGCTCAACCGTCAGAGCACCCTCCGCCAGCAGCGCACGGAGAGCCTGGTGCGGGGCGCCGAACTGGAAGCCCTCCGGCAGTCTATCGCCGAGGAAGTTGGGCGGACCCCGGCACTCAGCGCCGCCGTGGAACGGGCGAAGGCGGAACGCGACCGGGCCCGCGACGAAGTCCGGTCACAGGCGTTCGAACCGCCGCCGGTGGAACTTCGCGGCGTCGGGACCGAGGGCCGATTTCCGGTGGCGAAGCCCTATTTCTACGTGGCCAAGAAACACCTCGCGAATTTCGAACTGGAGCTGTTCGAGCAGGACCAATTGACGGCCGAGGCGGCGGTCGTGTTCGGGTTGGGCGACGGCGAGCGGATTGCCGTGAACGAGGCCTTCGAGCTCCTGTGGGCACGCATCGCCGCGGTCGAGTCGGCGAACGTGGAACGCCTGGATCCACCCCGGCCGGTGCCCGTGCCCGGCGACACGAACCGGATGATCATCGCACGCCTCCCGGAACTGCGAACCGAACTGGCGCCGCTGGCCGCCCAGTTCGAGGAAACCGTCCGCGGAATCTTGGGCGCCCAGAGGGCCGAACTTTTCCTGGGCCACGCCCGGGCGTTCTTCGAGTCCGAGCTCCACGGCTTGGGGGCCGTGGCGCGCAGCTTTGCGGTCAGCCGCTGGCCCGGCGGCAGCGAGACCCTTCAGGTGCACTACGAGCGCGGGGACTCGGTGTGGCTGGCAGCCAACAACTGGTCGTTGCCGGCCGCCTACGGCCAGCGCCAGTTCCGCCACCTGTTCCCGGATCGCGTCCCGTTCGATCCGCAACCGTGACGGCGGCGGCCGGGCTCATTCCAGCGTGAGCGTCAGGCTCTCCGCCGTGGCATCTATTCCGCGGTCCCAGCGTTGGTCTGGGTGTTCGGCGCCCACGCGGTGGAGGCGGCGGCAGCCGGAGCGAGCCTTGCGAAGCCACAACGACCGCAGCATCAGCCAGCAACCGAAGCGGCGCGCGCGGGACTCCGTAACTCGTGCTATTGGAGGCGGCTGAGTTCCGGGGTGTCCGTTGCGGCCTCGATGGCTTGGATCGTTTCGCGGACGGATTTGGCCTTCCGGAGCATGAGCTCCCTGGGGAAGTCCTTTTCGTCCTTTTCAAAGTAGTTGGCGATCCGGGTCAGCTCCGGAACGACCGACTTGGCGTGGGTCCCGTAGCCAAGGAGGATCTCCATCAGTTCCGGGGTCCGATGCTCGCTGGCCCAGGGATTTTGGTCGCGGGTGTAGTTCACACAGGCGCGGATGCCCTCCTCGATCCGGTGTTTGGCCAGGAGGCGCAGCCCCTCCACACGAATCGAGTCGGCGAACATTTCACCGCTCGGCGCGGGTTCGATGATCGCCTGATAGATGGCGGGCAACAACGGCTTGATCTCCTGGGCCGAGAGCTGGCGATACACCGAGCCGAGGCTGCCGCGGGCGCGACCGTCCTGGTTCTTCAGCCCGGCCCGCACCGCCTGGTAGAGCGCCTCGCGATCCACACCCTCGAGCGACCGGTTCAGCATCCCGCCGCCATCGAACAGGGCGAAGGAGAGAAACCGCTGCTGCATGCCGCGCGGATCGCCCTGTGGGTTCACCTCAGCGAGCAGTTGGAGCAGTTGAGGCACCGCCTTCATGGCGGGTGCGCCGATGGCCGCGAGGGCTTCGGCGGCCTTGATGCGCAGCCAAAGGTCCGGGTCCGCCAATGCGTTCCGCAGCGGTTCAAGGGCGGGTGCTCCGCGCCCGCGCAGGGCGATCAGGGCCTGGCAGGCACCGTAACGGGAATACAGGGCAGGGGACTCCAGCATCTTCACCAACGGTGAAACGGAGACCTCCTTGCGCCGGCCCAATGCCATTGCGGCCCGCTCGCGGACCACGGGCGACCAACTGCCGAGCCGCACCACCAACTCCTCAGCGCTGAGTTTGTCGTAGGCGCTGTGGCGGTCCTTGTTGTCCCAGCCGCGACCATCCTGGAGGAGTGCTTGCGCGGCGGTGGCGTCCAACTGCGGGACGATGCCCGGGCGTTTGCCCGTCAGGTAGAGTTTCTTCAGCGGCATCGCGTAGGCCAGCAGGTAGGCCCCGGTGGCGTCCCAACCTTCGTAACTGTCGTGGTCCGGCTCGGGCGGTCCCTGATGGGCAAATGTGCCGTCCCAGCGGCGGGCGAGGTCGAAATACCAGCCACCGAATTCCTGCATCCAGGCGCCGGTGGACTGGGGGCCGGACTGGGCGATGCCGGGCATCGCCCACAGGAGGTTGAAGAAATTTCCGGTATGCCCGGTGTCGCGCTCGGGTCCGTGGGAGGCAAGGCTCATGCGGGAAAAGAACTCCGCGCCTCTGGCTTCGCCGAGCAGGTTGAAGAGGACGGCGGCCATTCCGCACTTGCCGTTGTCTTCGTGGTTCTCAATCCACGGGTGATGGTCGCCGTAGGGAATCGCCCCCTTGCCAATGTAGAACCGCAACAGGCGCGCGCTGAGTTCGATGGCACGGGCCACCTCTGTGTCCTTCAGTCCGGCCTTGCGTGCCAGCTCCAGGCCGATGGTCAACGGCACTCCCGGCGAATTCATCATCCCGTAGCCGCCGAGGCGGCCATCGGGCTTCGCGAATCCATGGCCCCACGAACCGACCGCGCTCTGCCCCTTGGCGGCTTCCAGCGCGAGCCGCCGCAGGCCCGGCATCGCCGACTGGTCGCCGGTCGCCAGCACATACTCGGAGAGCAGGATCATGACGTAGCCGTAGTGCCAAGTCTGCATCGAGCTGGACGAGTAGTCCGCCGCCCACTGGGCTTCCTTTTTGACCAGCGGGAGGTAGGCGGGATCGCCGGTGGCGAGGAGGGCGAGCGCATTGAGGGAGCGCACGATGGGGTCGTCGTGATTCGTGGATTTGGCCACTTTCTCAGCCAACGCCTTGCCCCCCTGTTCCAGGATGCGTTTGGACTTCGGGCAGTCGTAGGGCGCGGTGGCGCCGTAACTGCCGAGGACCGAGAGTTTAACGACGACCTCTTCCGCCTGGCCCGCCCGCCACCGGGTCACGGCCAGTTTGCCTCCGTCCGTTTCCGATTCGGCGAGGGTGAGTGCTTTGCCGAACTCGGTGCGTGGGTCGTAGGAAAACGGCTTGCCGCCGACTCCGAGGATCACGTCGCCGACGAGGAAAATGCCATCGGCAGGAGAACCCTTCTCCACTTGGGTAATGAAAATCTGCCGCGCATCGATGGTCACCATCTGGTCGCAGAACATCCACCCGCGCAGCCCCGAAGGCCCGAGGTTCCAATCATGTTTGGCGCCCGCCGGAATAGCCTCGCCTTGGGTGAAGTCGGGGACCTTCAAGGGCTGGCCCTTGGCCGCGGCAACGGCGAAGTCAGGCGCCGCGAGAAGAGCCAGGAGGAAGAGCGTGAAGAGACGAGTCGTCATAAATCAGACCTGTTGCGTTGTCGGAATTCAGCCATCGATTCGACCAGGCGTCTACGGGCCCTGAGCTGGCGAATGTGCCCCGGCGTGGTGCCGCAACAGCCGCCCACAATCTGCGCCGGCCACGTTTGGGCATATTGCAGGTAACTCTCCGGATCTACGGCGTCCGTGTTGATCCAGCCGTCCTTCTCGTCGGCGTAGCCAATGTTGCCATAGGCAAGGAGCGGGAAATCGGGGCCGCAGATCGCCCGCAACTCGGCCAGAGGTTTGGCTAGGGTGTGGGCCGGGCCGCAGTTCACGCCCAGAGCCTTCACCCCCAACGGCATCAACCTTTCAGCGGCAACCGCCACGGACTCGCCCGACAGGATTCGGCCTTCGCGGTCGCACACGAAACTGACCCAAGCGGGTCGGCCGGTGCGCGTCGCCAATTCGGCCGCGATGACGGCTTCCCGAATGGAAGTCATCGTCTCGATCAACAGCAGGTCCACGCCCGCTTCCACGAGATGTTGGATGCGCTCGGCGTGCTCGGCGCGGCATTCGTCATCGGGCGGCACCAGGTCGGGGCGATAACAATCCTCCAGCGGGGCCACCGAGCCGGCCACTCGTGCCGGTCGGCCAAATTCAGCAATCGCCTCTTGGGCGGTCGCCACCGCGAGTCGGGTCAATTCACGCGCATCGTGCCCTTTGCCCGCCAGCGCGCGGCGATGGGTGCGGAAGGTGTTGGCGGTGAGGATGTCCGCGCCCGCATTCAGGTAGTCCAGATGAACCTGGCGCAACGTATTCAACCCGGCGTCACTGGTAAGCGCATTCGCCGACCACAACGGTAAGCCGGTGTCCACTCCGCGCCGGTTCAATTCCGTGCCGGTCGCGCCATCCAGCAAGAGAAGTTCACCCTTCATGGGTTGCCGTTTCCTGCGGTGGATTGGTTGGCCCGTGCACCTTTCGCTGCCGGCAGACGTTGCGGGCGAAGTCGCAGGGTGACGTTGGAACCAATGGCCGGCAGGTGAGTGGGGTCAACTTGCCACTGGAGCGCGTCGTTGGCCTGGCTATGAATCGCCGGCAGGCAAAGCAGCTCGTCGCCGAAGGTCGAGAGCGAGATCACATTTCCGCTGTCGTCGCTCAGGTAGCGACGCGGCCCCGGCCCGTCACCGTGCAAGACGGAGCCGGCAAAGAGAAAGGTGTGCGTGGGGAGCTTGGGCACTGGGTCCGCCGAAGCTGCGTTATCGGACCTCCTGCTGGAGGGGGCGATGAAATCGCTGATCGGGTGCTCAACTACCTTCCCGTCATTGCCCTTGAGCGTCAGAAAAACGTCCACTGGCCCGCCGTTGGGCGGAACGTCGATCCAGCGCTCGGCTTGATCACCCAGCTGCTGGCGCGTCGCCGGACTTCCCGGTTTGGCGCCCAGCAGCAGCAGCGCCGCGTGAATGTGCCTCGGTTTGGCTTCTACCACGACGATGGACTCATGCTCCTTGGTTCCTTTGGTGCAGGCCACGAGTTCCAGCAGTCCACGTCGGAGGCACACGGACGCCTCCACATCCACGCAACGTTCCTCGAGGTTGATCGCGAGGCCGGGAAACTTGAGTTTGCCCACGGCAGCCGCGGCAGGGGAATTGGTCTGCCCCCCGGCCAGTGTGGGCTGGTTGGTGGAAAACGTGCCGGGGGAGATTTCGGCTCCTCCAAGCACGAGGCCGGACAGCGCCAGCGCCGCCAGCAGTCTCAGGAAACCTCCCCGCCCACGGATGGGCGTCGGTTTGTCCCTTCGCGCCGCGCCTGCTTCGGAAGCATCGCTGAAGTCGGCCGAAACTCGGTCTCGGTGGGTCACGGCGGCGTGGATTGGGTCGGGGCGCGTCTCGTCGGTCGCTTTCCAAGGAAGGCCCCGCACCGCCCCCGACGGGGCCCGGACATTGGCGGCGACACCGGTCAGGAAGCTGCCGGGTGAAATCGTGATCACGGCATCCTCCACTCCAGCATCTCCAGCGTCATCAGGGCGTAGCAGGTGGCGAGGATGGGATCCGCTTCCCACCAGCGGGGCTCGGGATTCACCCACGAGCCGTCGGCTTGCTGAAGCCGGACCAGCCGCCCCGCGACTTGGTCCCGCCAGGGGACTTCCGCGCCATCGGACAGCTTGAGACGCTCGTCCCCGGAGGCGGTCAGCGCCTTGGTCAGCAAATGTAGGTAGTAGAAATAACCCTGCTGCCCCATCCCGGGATTCTCCTCGAGGGTGTAGTTTGCCCGCAGCCAATCCTTTACCGCGATCACCCGCGGATCGTCTTTGCCCAGCTTGGCGTAGAGGTAGCTCAACAAACCGCCGTAGCTCATGCTGCCATAGCTGCGCAGGGCCACTCTTCCCGTCGCGGAGTTGGTGACGCCGCCCGCCATGCTGTGGCCGGGGTAATAGAAGAAGCCGCCCCGATCCTTCGGGTCGGTCGACACGCGGTCCGAAGTGTTCGTGCCCGGCAGGTTTTGGCAGTGCTCCAGGAAGCGCACCACCGCCTTCCAGTCCAAGCCCGGCACGGGCGAGACCGCCGCGGGGGAATCCTTCGGGAACAAGGCCTCGGATGCCCGCATCGCCTCGATGGCCACCAGGGTGTTGTTCATGTCCGAGTGCTGATACTTGCTGCCATAGCCCACTCCTCCGTCAAAAGGCGTGTCGTTCGTCCCTTTGACGCCCAGGTCAATCTGGGTGTTGGCGAGGAACTCGCGAGCCTTCACGACGACCGGCAGGAAATTCGTGTCCGCAGCCGCGGTCAGCGCCATCAGCGCAAGGGAGGTGTTGTAATTCGCCAGCCCGGCTTTCTGGATGGAACCATCCGGCTTCACACAGGCGAGGAGGTAATCAAAACCCCGGTTCATCTCGGAGGTGCGGCTCCGCCGAAACCTTTGGGTTGGCTCCAGATTCATGGCCGTCAGGGCCAGGGCGGTGACCGCCGGTTGATCGGGCGTGGACCACCAGCCGTTCGAATTCTGGGACTTTTGCAGGAAAACCAGGCTCCGCTCAATGGCGGCGCGCACCTCCTGCCGGGTCGGCGCCTTGGTCTGCCCAGTCGGCGTGACGGATTGGGCGTTTACGCCCAGGCAAAGGCCAACGAACACGCCTGCCGCCAGAACAAATGCGCGGAGTAGTTTCGGTTGCATGCGAACGCGTTTAGCGCGCGGTTGTTTCGGAGTAAACTGGCCGTTGTCTTTTCCTGCGAATGGCGCCGTTCAAACTTGCTCGGAAGTTTCGACCCGCGCCGCTGGCCCTAGCCAGACGAGCAGGCACTGCGCGAGGAGTGCCAGGGCCGGGAAGCGCCACCGGGCAAAGGCGTGAGGGATAAGCTCTGCCAGGCCCCAGCCGGACCCAGCTCCCGCTGCGGGGCTCCCTCGCCCCGCAGCGAAGCGCGGGGAGAGGGTGGGGGAGAGGGGCGGCTCACTCGCGCTACCGCCAGAATGGACGGTCTCCTCCTCTCCCCGGCCCTCTCCTCCCTCCTCCGTCGGGAAGAGAGGGGGAACACCGGACGCACCGCCGGTTACCGGGCGCAACGCGCGCACCAAGTCCGACGAAATCTCTACGCCACTCCGAATGGAGGAGACGGAGGCGGGGTCAGCGTCGCGATGCACCCGTGCGGTCATGGCGCAGGTTTTACGTTTGGCCCCGTCCGCCGTCTTGGAGTTGAATGACACCCAGCCGTGAAAACTCACCCAGTGAAGCCGCTCGCCGCCGCCGTTTCCGGTGGGCCGGCGCCGGTGGACGTCGCGCTGTTGGAAAGCCTCTTTGACCAGGCGCCGGACGTGGCGTTCTTCATCAAGGATGCGGCGGGCCGGTATCGGGTGGTCAACACCTCGCTGGTCGAACGGCACGGGCTGCGTCACAAGTCCCAGGTGCTCGGCAAGCGGCCCAGCGAGATCTGTCCCGGCGAGTTTGGCCGCATCCCTGCCGCGCAGGACGCGGCCGTGTTGCGGACCGGACGCCCGCTCCTGGACCACCTCGAACTGCACTGGTCCACCCCGCACAAGCCCGGCTGGTGCCTCACCACGAAGCTGCCGATGCGCGATGCCGCCGGGAAGATCATCGGCCTGATCGGCATCTCGCGCGACGTGCGGGCGCCCATCGGCACCCGCGAAATCCCCGTCGAGTTCGCCGCCGCGCTCGAACATTTCGAGAACCACCTCGCCGAACCCATTACGCCCTCGGCCCTGGCCCGGCGCGCCCAACTGGCGCCGCCCCGGTTTGCGCGCCTGATGAAACGGTTCTTCGGCCTCACCCCCAGCCAGTTCATCGCGAAGACCCGCGTCGCCGCCGCGTCACGCCTGCTGCGGGAGACGGACCAATCCGTGGCCGGCATCGCGCTGGCGTGCGGCTTCTACGACCACAGCGCCTTCACCCGGACGTTCCGGGCCGTGACCGGCGTAACGCCGACGCAGTTTCGGGCGGGTGGGGGTGCCAAGCTGTAACTCCGGCCGAGTCGCGCCCCCTCGGCGGTTGCGCCCGGCCGGGGCAGCGGGTTCACGGCCCGATCGCGCGGTAGAAGACGGTGTCGCTGGGCGGGGAGGCGTCCTCGATCAGGAGCTCGCCGTTGGCGGCGGCGGTCCCGGTGGCTCCGGCTCCGGGCACGTCGGTCCACGGGCCGGCGATGGTCGCGGCGGCCTGGAGCCGGTGGGCACCCCCGGGGATGCCCGTCGCGATGAAGCGCCGTTCGCCGCCAGCCCCGGGCGCGAGTCGGAGCTTCAGGCCGGACACGGGGGGCGTGAACGGGCCCGCGCCGGTGAAGATGTAGGCCGCGCCGGCTGCGTTGCGGCTGTTGTCGGCTTGGTTACCGTTCACTCCGGTGGCGTTGCTGTGTTCCAAAACGGCACCGTTGACCACCGTGTCGCCCGATACTGCCACCGAAACGCCGAAAGCATCACCCGCCCCGGTATTGCTGGCCTTGAGGTAGGCCTGCTGGCTCCAGG
>JBEISV010000294.1:0-6047 GCA_040375265.1 Verrucomicrobiales bacterium | reverse complement strand
GCCAACTTGGCGCCGGCCGAACTCCGCAATGTCCGTTCGGTCATTGGCACCTTCCTGAAGAACGCCACCGCGGTGGCTTACCCAGACGGCCGCTTCGTCCTGACCGTGCCGATGCCCGAACTGCCGAAGCCTCCCGCCGAAGGCGAAGCCGCGGATGCGGCTGCCGCCCCCGGTCCGGCCGGCATGGATCCCGCCTTGGCCCGCCGTTACGGGCTGCGGGGTGGCGCTCCACTGACCCCGACCCCGGCGGCGTCCGCGGCCGCGGCCAGCGCAGTCGATCCGTTGTCCTTGGCCCGCCGTTATTTCGCCGCCTTGGGCGGGCAGGATGGCAAAGGACTCGCAGCCCTCACGGCCGAAGGCACCTGGGTCCGTTCCGGCGGCCGTTACCTGATCACGATGGAACAGGGCGGCAAAAAGGAAGTCCGTGACAGCGGCATCAACGACGTCGGCCGCTTGGAAATCCCCCTTCAGGAACTGAAATTGACGCTCTTCTTTGTGCCCGCGCAATAACCCGCGCCATCGGCCAGCCGAAAATCAAACGCCCGCCAAATTGGCGGGCGTTTGATTTGGGGCAGGTGCTGCGGACACCGGCGGTTACTCGCGCAGGTAAAACCGCATTTGGCGGTCGTTCTTCGAAGGGACCGCGAACGCCTGTCCGGGAACCGCGGATTCGTTGGTATTGCCCATCTCCGCCGGCACGGAATACCCAACCGGCATCACCGCCGCGCCCCGCGATAGTCCGGGCGAACCAAACAAAGCCGCGCTGCCCGTCGCGGGCCCGCTGGCCGGCAAGGCTCCCCAAGTGCCGCCCTCATCCAATTGGAGGGCTGAGAAATGCTCCGCGTCGGGCACCTCATCGTCGCGCAGATTGACCAAGGTGACCCCGATGATGCCGACACCCGCCAAGGCGGCGAGGTTGGCGGCGGCCAGCAGTCGCTGCCAGCCGAGCGAGGCAAAAAGGCTGGACCACCACGGTTGGGCGGCCAGCGCCTCCTCGCGCTCGATCCGGGCCATGACCTGGCCGGAAAACCGCTCGAAATAGCCGGGCGGCGGTATTTCGTGACGCTTAAGGGCCAGCAAACGACGGACATCTTCGAATTCTTCGGGTGACTGACTCATGGCTTACTTCCTGAACTCGGCGAGCCACGCCTGCAGTTGCTGGCGGGCATAATAAAGGCGCGAACGAACGGTGCCCGGATTGCATTCCATGATGCGGGCAATCTCCTCGTGGGGAAGTCCTTGGATGTCGTGCAACGTAACCACCGTCCGATGTTCCTCCGACAGGCGGAGCAGGGCTTCGTTCAAATGCCGTTGCAACTCGGACAAACCGGCGTCCCGGCGCGGGGTGCGGTCCGACACCAGCTCCACCAACTCCGCGTCGTGTTCCGCCCGGGCGTCCAAGTCGTTCAGGCTCAGGTGCGGCGTGCGATTCCGGCGCTGCTTCAGGTAGTTCAGGGTCCCGTTATAGGCAATCCGGTAGATCCACGTGTAAAAGCTGGAATCGCCCTTGAAATTCCGGAGCGCCTTCCACGCCTTGACGAAGGCCTCCTGGGCCAGGTCGTTGGCGTCCTCATGGTTGCTCGTCAGGTGGTAGCAAAGCCCATAGATACGCTGCTGGTGCCGCTGGATGAGTTGCTCAAAGGCGTCCGTATCGCCCGCCTGCGCCTGAGCAACCAAGGCGCGGTCTCCGGGTTCCTCCACGGGAACCGCCCCGCGCGAAGGCAGGGAAGAGGGCATGGACTCCATGAAGGCGGCGGTCACGACCGGTCAGACACCGAGGGCGGCCGTTTGTTGAAACAAAAATCCAGTCAAAGAATCGAGCGCACGCGCCGGAGCCGGGTTCGGCAGTCCCGCCAAGGCCATCCGTGCCTCCTCCAGCAGGGCGGAAATCACCTTCACGGATTCGTCCAGCGCCCCGTGCTGTTCGAGCAGTGCCCGGACACCGACAAAGTAGCTTGGGTCCCAGCGCTCCAGCCAGCCGAGCATTTCCGCCCGGTCCGCCGGACCGGCCCGCTCCAAGAACGCCAGCAATGGCAAGGTCAGCTTGCCGGTGGCCAAATCGGTGCCCAAGGACTTGCCCGCAACCCGCTCGGAACCGTAGAGATCAAGGCAGTCGTCATACACCTGGTAGGCCGTGCCCAGCTTCAGGCCATACCGGCGCAGGGCCGCCTGTTGGGGGGCAGTGGCACCGGCCAGCAAGCCCCCGAGTTCGCATGCCAGCGCAAACAGTTCGGCGGTCTTCATCTCCAGCACCTTGAAATACTCATCCCGGCCCACGGTCCACCGGCGACGGCGATGCGTCTGGAGGATTTCACCGGTGCAGACCTGCAGCGTGGCCTCGGAGACCGCCCGGCAGACGGCCGGCGTGGGAAAGCTGGCGGCCAGTCGCAGTGCATGGGCAAACAGGCAATCGCCCAGCAATACGGAAACCTCATTTCCCCACTGGGCGGCCAAGGTGGGCCGGCGACGGCGCAATTCGGCGCCGTCCATGATGTCGTCGTGCACCAACGTCGCGAGGTGAACCATCTCGATCACGACGGCGACGGTGACCAGGTCGTCGTTCAATTCGCCGACCGTGCTGCCGGCGAGCGCGACCAAGGCGGGGCGCAGTTGCTTGCCCTGATTGTCGAGGGCGTAGCGCGCGTATTCGGCGATCTCCGGGTCGAAGCTGGCGATCTGCTCGTGCAGCCGGCGGGTGACCCGGTCGAGGAACGGGTGCACCGGCCCCACAATGGATTCCCAATTTGCCATGGACGGCGGCAGCGGGTTGCCGTCGCGTCCGCTGTCGGGTCGGTTAAGTGGTGTGACCGCCATCGCCGCGCGGACAGTAAGGACGGAGCCGAGAGGGGTCAACCAACGGGAACCGACTATCGGGCCCCCTCGCCCCGGCACAGAGGTCGGCTTGGACATTCACTTGGCGGTTTCCTAGGCTCAACCCGTGCCGTTGCCGCCTGGGTCCAGCATGAACGTCCTCCCCCTGCCCGCCTTGAGTGGGGCGGAGGCTGGTTCCTGGCGGGTGGCGGAATGGCCCGGCAGGCCGGAGCTTTTTCGTGGGGAGGTGCGGTGAATTTCGTCGCCGTTGGCCTCAACCATCGCACGGCCGCCGTGGCGTTGCGGGAACGTTTTGCTTACGGCGAACGCGAACTGGCACCGGCGTTGGCCCGGCTGCGGGCGGCTGGCTTGGCCGACGAGGCGGTCCTCGTCTCCACCTGCAACCGGGTCGAGCTTTACGCCGCCACCCCCTTGCCGATGCGTGGCGCAGCCGACGCTTTAGCCAATTTCCTGCACGCAGATCGGCAAGTCGCCCGTGCAGAATCCGGCGCCCTGTTCCTCCACCCGCAGCAGGCCGGGGTAGAGCATCTGTTTCGGGTCGCGGCGGGACTCGATTCGCTGGCCCTCGGCGAGACGGAAATCCTGGGCCAACTGAAGCAGGCTTACGCCGCCGCACTCGCGGCCGGCCACACGGGGCGATTGCTGAACCAGGCTTTCCAGACGGCCTTCGGGGTGGCCAAACGGATCCGGACCGAGACCGGTATCCAGCGCGGGCAGACCAGCGTCGCTTCGGTGGCCGTCGAATTGGCCGAATCCATCCTCGGCCCCCTGTCACAGCGGGACGTGATGGTGATCGGTGCGGGTGACACCAGCGAGAAGACCGCCCGGGCGCTGCTCAGTCGCGGCGCCCGCAGCCTGATTGTCAGCAACCGTTCCTTCGACCGGGCCGCGGCGCTGGCCACTGAACTCGGTGGGAAGGCGATCCGGTTCGATGCGTGGGAGAAGGAGTTCGCCGGCGTGGACGTCGTCATCAGCAGCACCCGCGCACCGCACTACGTCCTGGACCCGACCCGGCTTGGACGGCTCCAACACCACCGCGCTCCTCGGCCGCTTCTGCTGATCGATCTGGCGGTCCCACGGGACATCGACCCGGCGGTGCGCAACCTGCCCGACGTGTTCCTGGCCGACATGGACGACCTGCGGACGACCGCCGACGGCCATCTCCAAGCCCGGCGAGAAGAACTGGTGCGCTGCGAAACAATCATCCGGGAGCGCGCCGCCCAACTGCTCGCCCGCCTCGCCGGAAGCTGGCCGCCCAGCACTTCTCGCCCGCAGCCGAACTGAAACCATTTCCCCCGTGTCCCGCCCCTTCATCATCTGCACCCGCGGCTCCGCCCTGGCCCTCGCCCAGGCCAACACCGTGCTCGCCGACCTGCGCCACCTGTGGCCGGACCGGCAGTTTGAGCTGAACCTCATCAAGACCACCGGCGACAAGCTGCAGGCCGCGGCCCTCGCTCAGCCGGGCGAGACCCTGCCGAAGGGATTGTTCACCAAGGAACTCGAAGTCGCGCTGCTCGCCAAGGAGGCCGACCTCGCGGTGCATAGCCTCAAGGACCTGCCAACCGAACTGCCCGACGGGTTGCAACTCACCGCCACCCCGGCCCGGGCCGACGTGCGCGACGTGTTGTTGTTCCGCGACGCCGTCTTCGCCGGTTTCGCCGCCCGACGTTTCGCGCCGGCGGCCGGCCGCGCGCCGTATTTCGGAACCGCCCACGCCGGACTCGAAGCGCTTCCGCCCAATGCCATCGTCGCCACCAGCAGCACCCGTCGGGCGGCACAAATCCGGGCGGCCCGGCCCGACGTGCAGGCGATCGAAATCCGCGGCAACGTGGACACCCGCCTCCGCAAGTTGGTCGAAAACGACGCCTTTGACGCCACCGTCCTGGCCGCGGCTGGTTTGGTCCGCCTCCAGTGTTTCATCGGGGCAAAAGGTGAACTCCGCCTGGATCCCCGGCTGACCCCGGAACAATTGGCCGGCTTCAAGGCGCCGCCGGCCGGCGTGCTGGCCACGATCCTTGAGCCCGAGGAAATGCTCCCCGCCGTCGGCCAAGGCGCCGTCGGCCTGGAAACCCGGACCGGCGACGACGAGGTGAATTCGGTCGTGGCCGCGCTCAACCATCGCAACACCTTCGTCGCGGTAACGGCGGAACGGGCCTTCCTGCGCGGCATGGGTGGCGGTTGCCAGAGCCCCGTGGCTGCCTATGCCCGCGTGCTGGGGCACCAGGTGGACCTACGGGCGGCCAGCTACCGCGACGCCGAACCGCGACGGGCCGAGGGGCGGCTGCCGGTCGCCCAAGCCGCCCAACTGGGGGAACGCCTCGCGGCCCAGCTTCGGTAGGCCTTACGGCGTCACCGTGGCGCGGAAGAACTGTGCTGCTCCTTGTCCGGCCGCCACCGGGAAGCTCAGGTGGCCGGAGAACGGCGTCTCCGTCTGGACCGGAATCCAAGTAATCAGGTCGGCCGACTGAAACAGCGTCGCCGACGGGCCCGGCGTCCCGGTCAGTTCCAGGACTTCGCCGGAGTCGCCCGACGTCATTCGCAGGGTTCCCGGTGCGGGTTCATCCTGGACCCGCAGGTCCCACCGGTCGGCCTGTCGCTCCAGGTTCCAGAACGTGCCGGCGGGCAGCGGCGGCAGGCTGAAGCCTGAAAAATGGCCGCTGAACACCCCGAAGCGGACCAACGGAAACCGTGCGCCCAACGGCGGAACGAAACCGCTTTCCAGTTCGACCCGGCCTTCACCACCCGCCGCGAGGAGGCCGGAAACCGTGAGCATCGGTTCTTCCAGCTCGGGTTCCGACAAGACCCAGCGCATCACGCCATTCGGCCGGTTGGCCCAGGCGCCGACGATCCGTAGCCCGCCCAAGGCTTGGCTTAGGGTCGCCGCTGCCGCGTTGGTCACGCTGCCCCGGATTTCACCGGCCAGTTCCTCAACCGCCGCCGCCACGGTGAAACCGCCGGGCGCAACCAGGGTGCCGCCCAGCACGCTGAGTTCACCCGCCTCGTGGCGGAAGCTGCCTTGGAACGCCAAGGTGCGCCCCGGTGAAACGCGCACGCCGGCCCGGTTCGTCGCGGTGCCCGTGCCGTTGTTCACGGTCAGGTCGCCGCCCAGTTGCAGTTGCCCTTCGTTGACCCAGTTGCCGCTCAGGACCGTGAGGACACCCACCGTGAATTGGCCCCCGGCCTGGACGTGCAACGTCCCCGCCGCCACCGCGAGG
>JBEISV010000030.1:0-20227 GCA_040375265.1 Verrucomicrobiales bacterium | reverse complement strand
GGCGGGTCAGCCCGCGGTGAAAATGGCACGATTCACCAGGCCGAGGCGCCTACCGTCATCTGGCTGGCTCCGGCCGAAGGTTGGGTGGACGGCGTGGTGTCGTTGCAGGTCGCCGCGTTGGGCGCCGGCAGCACGCCGGCCTCGATGCAGTTCAGCTACGTCCGGGACGGCGCGGCAACGGCCATCACAACGGTTTCCGGCACGATCACGGCCGAAACCCAGTGGAACACGCTGGCCGTGGCGGACGGCGCCTACGACCTCCAGGTGATCGTGCGCGACAACTCCGGCCGCACGCTGGCGGAGAGCACCCGCCGCGTGCTGGTCAACAATGCAGTCGTCTGGCATCGCGGCGCGCTGGCCAGCAGCACGAGCTGGTCCGCCCGCAAAGTGCATGTGGTGGACGGTGATTTCTCGATCACGGGCAATGGGGAGCTGACCATCGAACCCGGCGCGACGGTGAAGTTCGTCGGCGGCAGCCACTTCAGCCTACAGGCCGGCGCGACGGTCAACGCCCTTGGCACGGCGGGCAGTCCGGTTGTGCTTACCTCGTTCCTCGACGACACCGCGGGTGGCGACAGCAACCTGGACGGAGCCGAATCACGACCCGTTCCGGGCGCGTGGCGGCTGGCGTTGCAGGTCGGCTCGGTGCTGGAGCAAAACCAGTTCACGGTCCTCCGCTACCACAGCCAGTCGTTCGGCGGCGTGCTGGCCGACAACCAGACGACGTGGACGGGTGACTCGCTGCGCGAGGTGACGGAAACGGTCATCGTTCCGACCGGCGCGACCCTGACCATCGAGGCCGGCGCGATCCTGAAGTTCGCCTCCGGCGCCGGCATCGACATCAACAGCGGCGGCAGTCTGGTCGTGAACGGCACGCTCGCCCAGCCGGTGATCTTCACGTCGGTGCGCGATGACGCCTACGGCGGCGACACCAACGACGATGGCACCCGCACGAAGCCGGCCGCCGGTGACTGGCGCAGCCTGCGTTTCCAGGACGGTTCCAGCGGCCAGCTCAACCACGCCGAGATCCGTTTCGGCGGCAACTCGGTGGGCAATCCCTGGGGTGCCGGCGGCGTGCTCGAAACCCTGGGCGGACCGCTCTCGGTGAAGAACAGCGTCATCGCCGACGCGCTGAAGGACGGGGCCTTCTGCTACGGCACCACGCGGTTTGAAAACTGTCTCGTGCTGCGCTGCGATCGCGGACTGACCGCGGTGGGCGAGATGACGATCGTCAACTGCACGCTGGACGCCAACCGCATCGGCCTGTTGGAGCACGTCGGGCAGTTGATCGTGCGGAATACCATCGTGGCGAATTCCATCGACGTCGGCATCGAACACGACTTGGGCGGGGGCGTGCCGGTGGTGACGCACTGCAATGTCTTCAATCCAGGCGCCTCACGCGGCAACTACAACGGCGTGAGCGATCGCACGGGGCAGGATGGCAACCTCTCGTTGGCACCGCGCTACCGGAACCGTGACCTGGACAACTTCCGGCTGAACTTCGCCTCGCCCGGCATTGATGCCGCGAGCGGCACGGTGGCGACGACCACCGATTACGCCGGCGTGGCCCGCTTCGACGATCCGCGCACCGGCAACACCGGCATTCCCGCGGCCAACGGAGCCGTGCCGGACATGGGCGCCTTCGAGTTCGCCGACAACGCGCCGTCCAACCTAGATCTCGTGGTCGCGTCGGTGACGGCGCCGACCCAGCTCACTGCGGGAGGACTTGCCCACGTCGAGTGGACGATCGTGAACCGCGGAACGGAAGCCTTCAGCGGCCCGTGGCACGACGCCTTGTCACTCCGCTTCGCCGGGACCACCGGGAAACTTCCGGTCTCCGAAATCATGGTCGGCCAGAACCTCACGCTGGGCCCGGGCCAGAGCTTCCGGGCCAGCGCCGACGTGCGCGTGCCGGGCGGCGTCAACGGCAGCTACCAGTGGGTCGTGTCCGCGAACAGCCGCGGCGACCTGTTCGAGGCCACCAATGCGGCGAACAATGAAACGGCCGCCGAAGTCCCGGCCACTCTGCAGGTTCCCCTGCTGGTGCTCGATGGTGGTTTGCTGGGCGCCCAATTCACCGCGCAGGAGGAGCGGCACTGGTTTGCCGTAACGGCTCCGCCGGGCAGGGACGTGCGCCTGAACCTCGACCTCCTCGCCGCGAGTGGAATCACCGAGCTGTATGCGGGCCGCGGCTTCATGCCCACGCCGGACAACTTCTCTTCCCGCCAGCGGGAATGGAGTTCCGCCGATACGTCGGTGGTCGTTTCCGGAGCGGGCGATGCGACCGGTCCCGGCGAACAGCACGTGTTCTACGTGCTCGCCGTCGGTCGCGTCCTGAACACGACGCCGGAGAGCTACACGCTGCGCGCCAGCACGGCGGACTTCACGGTCGAGCAGGTGAAACCGGCCACCGTGGGCAGCGCGGGCCTGGTGACGTTGGAGATCAAAGGCTCGAAGTTCTCGACGAACACCGTGTTCGCCGTGCGTGTCGGCGCGCAACGCCGCGAGGCGGTCCGCCAGAGCGTGCGCGAAAGCGGCCGCGTGTTCGCCACGTTCAATCTTGACGGTCTGCCCGCAGGACCGGCCGACGTAATGGCGGCCAACGATGGCTTGACGGTTTCGCTGACCGCCGCTGTGAACGTCCTGTCCGGCGGCACGCCCGACTTCTACGCGAACCTGAGCGGCCCCTCCACCACCCGTGCGGGACGGACCACGACGTGGTTCGTCACCTACGGAAACCGTGGCCAAGTGGATCAGCCGTTACCGCTGCTGCGCTTCCGGGCGCCGGGTTCGAGTGAAATCTCGCTGTTCGACAACACGGTGAACCGGGCCGACTCGTTTGTCTTCCTGGGCCTGAACCCGGACCATTTCCTGCCGACGCTCGGACCGGGACAGGAGGTCACGCTTCCGGTGCGGGTGAAGACGTCTTCGACCACCACGGTGAACGTGGACGTCGTCACGGGTGAGGCGTTCACGGCGTCACCGCTCCAGTTTAACTGGAGCACCCTGCAAGCTCCGGCCGGAGCCGAACCGGCGCAATGGTCGGCAATGCTGGCGACACTGCCGGCCCGGCTCGGCCCGACCGTTGGTGATTATGCGGCGAGGCTGAGGGCCGACCTGGAAGCCCTCGCGGCCAGCGAATTGCGTTACTCCTACGTGGCCAACGTGAATGGCCAATGGCTCTTCGGCGACGAGCCCGCGGGCATAGCGACACCGAACCCGAGCATCCTCGTGCCGGATGATGTGCTGAATGAGCCTACCGCCATCCAGCGGCACGCCGCGTCCCCGGCCAAGCTGCCTGGCGACGGCATCCGCAAGACTTACTTTGTGGTCATCAGCATCGAGGACTACTCGAACATGTGGGGCAACACCCATACCAACGACCTGCGCGGGACCCGCAAGGACTCGGAGGACATGCAGAAGTATCTGGACCAGGACCTCCGGGTGCCGGACGAGCAGCGGTATGTCGGGCACGATTCGCCGACGGACAACGCTTCGTGGACCCGGGACAACATCCTCAGCACCATTCGCAGCTTTAAGGGCAAGGTGGACGCGGACGACAACCTGGTCGTCGTCCTGAGCGGTCACGGCGGCTGGAGCCAAGCCAGCGGTGTGGGTTACTTCTGCGCGAATGGCGGCTACGTTTCCCCGGCGGCTTTCACTCACGCCATTGATGAAGTCGGCGCGGGCACCACTTATCTGGTCAACGACTCCTGCCACTCCGAGGCCTTCAACGAGAACGTCAACGCCGCCAATACGACGTTCGTCGGCTTCGCTGGCACCAAGAAGGATCGCATTTCGTGGGATACCGCGAGCGGCGGCGAACTGGTCTCGAACCTGAAGGGGCAACTGCGCAAGTGTCACGGTCTCGGCGACGCCTTCGAACGCGCCCAGAAGGTGGTCACTGACCGCTATGCCTCCAAGACCAACGTGGTGCATCGGCAGTCCCCGGTGCTCACAAATCCTTCAGGTAACGGGCTGGAAGGCAAACCTTGGAACGATCCCAGCGGCTTCTGGCAGGAGCTGAACAACGGCCTGAACCGACTCGGCTACAACCCTTGGTCGCAGGCGATGCTCAACATCGTCGGCTCTGTGGATCCGAACGACAAATACGCGCTCGCCGGTTCCGGGCGGGAACACTGGGTGCAGGTCGGCCAAGTGCTGCCGTTCCAGATCGTGTTCGAGAACAAGACCAACGCGGCCGCCCCGGCCCAGGAGGTCCTCGTGGTGGATGACCTCGATCCGCGACTCGACTGGTCCACGTTTGAGCTGAAGAGCCTCGCCTTTAACGACGCCAGCATCACCGTGCCGCCCGGACTGCAACGGTTCACCACCGTCACGACCGTCGGCACCGACACCAACGTGGTGGTCGTGGACGTGAGCTTCAATCCCGCGACCGGCCGCATCACCTGGCTGATGTGGTCGCGTGACGCGGCCACGGGCGAACTGCCGGAAGATCCGTTCGCCGGCTTCTTGCCGCCGAACGACGCCAGCCGTCGCGGCGAAGGTTCGCTCAGCTACGTGATCCGCCCGAAGGCGGACCTGGCCGACGGCACACGGCTCACCAACCGCGCCACGATCATCTTTGATCCGACCTACGGGGCGAATCCGCCGATCGTGACGCCCATGGTGACCAACGCGATTGATGCCTCGCTGCCGACGAGCGCGGTGCTGCCCCTGCCGGCGGAGAACAACGGCACGGTGGAGGTGCAATGGACCGGCAGCGACGCCAACGGCAGTTCGGGCATCGCGTCGTTCGACATCTACGTGGCGCGTGACCGCGGGCCGTATCTGCTCTGGCAGATCGCCACGACGGAAACGAGTGCGACGTTCACCGGGGAACCGGGTTCGATCTACCACTTCTACAGCGTGGCGCGCGACGCCGCGGGCAACACGGAGTTGGCTCCAGAATCCGCCGACGCGTTCACGACCGTCGCAGGCGGCTACACCTATGCCACCTGGGCCGCCGGCCAGAATCTGCCGCCCAATGCCAAGGGACCGGACGACGATGCCGACAGCGATGGCCTGAGCAACTTCGCGGAATATGCCTACGCGCTGAATCCGCTGGTGCCGGACCGGGCGCTGTCGGTTGCGAAGGCGGCCTTCGCCACCGTAAACGGTCAGGATTATCTGACGCTCACCTATCGCCGGCCGAAGACCGAGCCGACGGATGTGTTATACCGCGTCACCGGATCGACCGTGCTTGTGCCGTGGGCCGGATTATCCACCACGCCGGTCGGCGCGCCGGTGGATCGCGGCGCCTATGTGGAAATCACCGTCCGCGCCCCGGCGCCCGCCGGGGGTGCGACGGCCGGCTTCCTGCGCCTGGAGCTGCTGCGTTAGCTCTGGGGAATGGCACCTGCCCGCGCCGGCCACCGAATGTGGCCGGCGTTTTGCATTCTGAAAGCGCGCCGCCTTGAAAGCCGGTGTCGATGGCCACAAGCGATCAAACGGACCTTCCCCCCCGGCAGGACGCCGTGGACCGGCGCGCCCGCTGGAAACTTCCCCGCAAAATTCTGCTACCTCCGCGCCGCGGCGGGGTGATTATGCCGCCACTTCGCGACAACATTCACCGCCAAACCAGACACGACCATGGGCCTGATCGACTACCTCAAGACGCAGTTCCTCGAAATCATCCAGTGGGAGGACGACTCCCGCGACACCCTGAGCTGGCGGTTCCCCGACGCCGACAAGGAGATCAAGCGCGGCGCCCAGCTCATCGTCCGCGAGTCGCAGACCTGCCAGTTCATCTACCTCGGCCAGTTCGGCGACACTTTCGGCCCGGGCAAACACACCTTGGCGACGGACAACATCCCCATCCTCAGCACGCTCAAGGGCTGGAAATACGGGTTCGAAAGCCCCTTCAAGGCCGACATCTACTACGTCAACACCCGGCTCTTCACCGGCAACAAGTGGGGCACGCAAAACCCCATCATGCTGCGCGACCCGGACTTCGGCATCGTGCGCGCCCGGGCCTTCGGCACCTACGACTTCAAGATCGCCGACGTGAAGACCTTCCTGAAGGAAGTCGCCGGCACGGACCACCAGTTCCGCCTCGATGAATTCGCCGACACCATGCGCTCACGCTTGGTCAGCGCGTTCACCGATGCCCTTGCTTCGTCCCGCGTGCCGGTGCTCGACGTGGCCACCCGCTACGGCGAACTCGGCGACGCGCTGCTGCCGGTGCTGAACCCGATCCTGCTCCAGAAATACGGCCTGGAGATCAGCAGCTTCATCATCGAGAACGTCAGCGTCCCGCCCGAGGTCGAGCAGGCCATCGACAAACGGTCCAGCATGGCCGCGATCGGCAACCTGAACGATTACGTGAAGTTCCAGATGGCCGAGGCCCTCGGCAAAGGCGACGGCGGCGGAACTGCGGCCGGCGCAGCCCAACTCGGCGCCGGCCTGGCGATGGGCCAGCAGATCGCCGCGGCCCTTGCCTCGCAGCAGACCACGCCAGTCGCCGCTCCGCCGCTCCCGACGGCCGTGGCCGCGCCCGCCCTGCCGGAACTGCTTTCGCCCGCCGACGCCGCGAAGGCGCTTGGCGTGGGCGAAGCCGACGTGCTGGCAGCGCTCACCGACGGCTCGCTCAAGGGTAAGAAGATCGGTTCGGCCTGGCGCATCACGCGCGGGGCGCTGGAGGAGTTCTTGAAGAGCTGAACATCAGACGATGCCCCTAGAGGAGCCCAACGAGAGCAATCAACTCCGGCTTACCCATCGTTTTCATTGGGCGATGGCTGGAATGCTTTTTGCCGCCGGACTGCTATTCCCGCCACGAACCAACGCTTACGACTTGCAGTTGTCAGTCGTAGCGTGGGCCCTCGTCGCAGCCTTCTGTTTCGGCCCACTGGTTTGGCTCGTCGCGACAGTCTTCGACAGGTTTTTCCGTGAGACTGCAAACCGGAGCGCTGGGAAACTGCCGACGACCGTCTGCAGTGCCGTGAAGTCTTTGCGATGGGTTGAAGCCTTAGGTTTCGCCAGCATCGCGCTCGATGTCGGCTTGGAATTAAGTTGGTGGCTCGGGAGGCAGGTCCCCGAAAACCTCGAACTTCTGGTATTGTCCTCTGGAGTCGGACTGTGGGGTGGCGCTTACTTGATTCGCGCAGGGAATGTCCGTTGGGCTTCCAGTCAACAATTACCGCGGCAACGGAGCCAAACGTGAACGTCATCTCAGTTTACCAACTCTCCCACAGCCCCTACTGCCTGCCCATCACGCGGGCGCTGGAGGCGCTGGGTGTGGCGTTCAACGTGGTGAACGTCTCCAACGCAGACCGCGGCGAAATCATCCGGCTCACGAACGGCGCCTACTACCAAGTCCCCGTCCTCGTGCATGACGGCCAAATCATCTTCGACGGCTCGGCGGGCGCCCCCGACGGTCTCGACGTGCCGCGTTATGTGGACCGCGCTTGGGCGCAGGGACGGCTCTTCCCCGCCGCCTTGGCCGAACTCCAGGCCATCCTGATTCCACACATCGAGGGCGAGGTCGAAGGCGCCACCTTCAAGCTCGCGGACATCCATTACCTGCCGACGCTCACCGACCTGGTCGAGCGCACGATGGTCCTCCGGCACAAGGAACGCCGCTTCGGCCGCGGCTGCGTGGACCAGTGGCGCGCCAATTACGAGCCGATGTTTGCGCACGCCACGAAACTGCTGCGTCCGTTCGACGCGATGGTGGACGGCCAACCGTTCCTGCTCGGCCCACAACCAGTTTTCACCGACTTCGCGCTCTACGGCGTGCTCGCGAATCTGACCTACAACGACTGGAACCCCTTACCGCCCCTGCCCCACCTCGCCGAGTGGTTCGCGCGGATGAAGGCGTTTCGCTTCGCATGAGTGCTGGCGATCATCATCGCAGGCGGGAAGGCAACATCCTCGGCGTCGAAGCCGCTTCGCGTCTTGGAGTGCGTGTGGCTTGCCACCGCTTTTCCTGCGCGCCTGAAGCCGAACAGCACGGAGGTTTAATCACCCGATCGGGCTTAGCAAAGCGGCAGCTTCGCTCCGCTGCGCCGCCGCACTCCAAGACGCTGGCGCGCACGCTCAGCCGGGGAGCGCGACTCTCCGAGTCGCGAGTGACCTCGTTCACTTCTTTGCGCCGGTCAGTTTCCCGTCCTTCCGGTTCCAAAGATTACCCCGAAGCCACGCGGCTCAGAGAGCCGCGTTCCCGCCATGAGTGACGCCGTTCCGCCGCCCCTCCCCACGCCCACCGCGACCGCGCAGGGCAAGTTTCACTGCCCGACCTGCGGCGCCGAGGCGACGTGGAATCCCGCGAAACACGCCCTGGTTTGTGGCTACTGCGGCACGGAGTCGCCGGCGGAACTCGAAACCTCGCCGGGCGGCGACGCCGTCATCAAGGAACACGATCTCGTCGCGGCGCTGCGCGGGCAGGACGCCAAGCGAGGTTGGCAGACGGAGCGGGTCCAGGTGCTTTGCCAGAGTTGCCGCGCAATCTCCGTTTTCGAGCCGAGCCGGATAGCGCAGCGTTGCGACTTCTGCGGTTCCGCCGCGCTGGTGCCGTATCAGGAGGCCAAGGAGGCGTTCAGTCCGGAAAGCCTGCTAGCGTTCAAGATCAGCGACGTGCAGGTGCGCGAGGCAATCCGCCAGTGGTATGGCAGCCGCTGGTTCGCCCCGAACGCGCTCGGGACGAAGGCCATGACGGACCAGTTGCACGGCGTCTATCTGCCCTACTGGACCTTCGACGCGAACGTGAGCGCCGACTGGCAGGCCGAGTCCGGCTATCACTACTACGAGACGGAATACTACACCGACGCGAACGGAAACCGGCAGTCGCGCCGGGTCCAGAATACGCGCTGGGAATGGAGTTCCGGCCACCTCGACCACTTCTTCGACGACGAACTGATCTGCGCGTCGAAGGGCGTGGACCGTGCCCTGATCGCCGAGGTCGGCGGGTTTCCGACGAAGGAACTCGTGCCGTATCAGGCCGGGTTCCTCGCCGGCTGGGTGGTCGAGCGTTACCAACTCGACCTCGTGGCGGCGGCCCAGCACAGCCGGGACGGCATGACCGCCAAGCTGAATTCACTCTGCGGCCGGCAAGTGCCCGGCGACACCTACCGCAACCTCCGGGTGTCACCGCACTGGTCCGACCAGACCTTCAAGCACGTGCTGCTGCCGGTCTGGCTGCTCACCTACCAATACCACGGCACGACCTACCATGTGCTCATCAACGGCTACACGGGCGCCATCGCCGGCCGATATCCGAAGAGCTGGGTTAAGATTTTCTTCCTCGTGCTCGCGATCCTGGCGTTTGCCGGGTTGGTGGTGCTCTTCGGCAGCCGGCGCTGACCTCACGGTTTGTCTTCCCGGCGAATCAGCTCGGAGCGTAGCAACTGCCCGTCGGGGGTGAAGACGTGGATCGTGGCCTGTTCAGGATTCTTCGCGGTAAGGCGGAAAACGGTCCGGCCATCGTCGAACACCTCGTGGATCCGGCGCGAATCCGGCGAATCACCCAGCACCGTCTGCACCGCCTGCCGCAAGGCCGGCGTCAACGCCTCCAGCGGCTGCTCCAGGCTGCGCCGCACGACGTTGCCGTCGGAATCCAAAGCCAGCTCCAGGTGGCGGCCATCGGCGAGTTTCGCCTCCGTGGAGTAGAAGAAGCGTCCCTCGGACTGCTTGAAGTGGGCTCCTTCCAACGGGACGCCACCCAACTGTTCCTGGAAGGCGCTGAGCACCCCGGCCGGGAGCCCACCGGCCTCCAGCCAACCCCGACGAAGCTGGGGCGGCAACGGAGCACTCGCCGTCGCAGGCGGACCGGCGTCCGCGCGGTTCGCCGTGCCCGGGGAAACCCGTTCCCGGCGCAGGGCCGCCACTTCGCCGCGCAGGGCCAGGAGTTCGTCCGCCAACGACGCGTCCGCGACGGACGGTGTGGGCCGGGGCTCGCCGGCAGCGGTCGTCGCCACGGAAACCGCGTCCACGGCTTCACGCAGGGCCGCGACCTCGCGCCGAAGCGCCCGGTGCTCCCGGTGCAGCCAGCCGCCGGCCACCAGAATCAGCAGGGAAACGAGCAGCCAACCCAGCGAGGTCGAAGTTGAGCGGGAGTCGGACATGGGCGAGGTCGGCGGCCGCAAACCTCAACGCCGATTGCCACCCAGCGGGCCCACATCCTGGCTGGTGAGGCCGGGGCTCTGCACGACCTTGCTGAAGGCGTTGCCGGTGACGGAATACTCGAAGCCAGAGCCCGTGCCGGCGGCGCCGAAGCGGCCCTGCTTGTCCAGCGCGATGAAGTTGATCGCAAGATCGAAGCCCTTCGGATCGAGCCGGGCGATGCGCTTGATCGTCTCGATGCAGGCATCCTGTGGGTGCATGCCCTGCCGCATGAATTCAACGACCAGGAACGAGCCGCAGTAACGCATCACGTTTTCGCCCAAGCCAGTCGCCCCGGCGGCCCCGACCTCGTTGTCCACGTAGAGTCCACTGCCGAGGATCGGCGAATCGCCAAGCCGGCCGGGCAGCTTGTAACCCCAGCCGCTCGTCGAGCAACCGCCGAAGACATTGCCGTCGGGCAGCAGACCGATCAGCGCGATGGTGTCGTGGTTGCGCTTCAGGTTGGCGGTTTCCTTTTCCGCGGCGGCCCGGGCCTTGGCGGCTTCTTCCTTCTGCCAACGCTTCCAGGCGGCGCGCTCGTTCGCGGAAACTTTCGGACCCTTCTCGTAGCCCTGTTCCGTGGCGAACGTCTCGGCGCCGGCGCTCACCAGCATGACGTGCTTGGTGCGTTCCATCACGCCGCGGGCGATGCTGATCGGATGCTTGAAGCCGGACACGGCGCCGACGCTGCCGCCGCGGTGACCCGGGCCGCTCATGATGCAGGCGTCGAGTTGCACGATGCCGGCGGCGTTGGGAATGCCGGCCAGGCCAACACTGCGATTGCCGGGATCGGATTCCGTGACCCGGATGCCCTGTTCGATGGCGTCGAGGCCGCTCCCGCCGTTGCGGAACGTCTCCAGCGCCTTCTCATTGGCCGGTTTGCCGAACGGCCAGGTGGACACGAACAGCGGCGCGGCCGCGGAAAGTTGGGCCCGCTCGATCAGCGGGGCGCCGGTGGCGCGATGGAAGACAGTGCCACCGGCGAAGGTCACGGCGGCACCCTTGAGGAAACTTCGGCGAGGCATGGTCGTCACCCCGCGAGAGTGGCGGCGGCGCCGCGCGGTGCAAGCCCGGGACGGGTTAGCCGGAACGTTTTGCCACGTTGGAGTCTCGGGGCAGCGCCGCCAGCGAACGATCATGCGCCCGCGATAACAGCGTCAGCGACAGCAACGCGCCCAGCAGGCACAGGAACATGTCCCATTGCGTGTCCCACGGATCGCCCTGGGTGCCCAGGAATTCGGTGGCCCCGGAGCCGGCAATCAGCGCGGTCCACCACTCGATGAATTCGTAGCAAGCGCTGAACGCGAGGCAGACGGAGGCGGCCAGGAACGGCAGCCAGCGGCTCCGCCCGACGCCGCTCGTGCGCAACAGGAGTTCCCGGACAAAGATCACCGGCATGAAGCCCTGGGCGAGGTGGCCCAGCCGATCGTAGTGGTTGCGGGCCAGACCGAACCACTCCTTCACCCAATCCCCGGCGGGAACCTTCGCGTAGGTCCAGTGACCACCGACCGCGAGAATGATCCCGTGCACCACCAGCAAGCCGAGGCAAAGGCGCGACAACGGGAACCGCCGCCAGGTCAGCGCCAAGGCCCCGAGCCCAAGCCACACCGGCGCATTTTCCAGGGCCCAAGTAAGGCGGTCCGCCTTGGGCGCCACGCCCAGCACGACCTGAACCGCGAGGGTGATCCCGACCAGGGTTCGCAGGAACATGCCGGCAGGTTGCGCCGGCGCCGGCGCGCTGACGAGCGGCATTCCGTCCGGGCCGGTCGCCTCCCCTGTCGGGCGCCGCCTCGGCAGGCCGCCCCGAACCGGGCATCCGCCTCGCGACGCTCGGCTCCGGATTTTTCCTTTGCCGGTCCCGGTTTCCCGACAACATCCCGGCATGCGTTTTTCCCGTGCCGTATTGGTGGCTGCCTTGGGCTCCGGCTCGCTCTTGGCCGTCGATTTCAAGATCGAGGGTCGCACCTTCGTGGTGCCCGACGGTTTCACCGTGGAACGGGTAACCGGCACCAATCTCGTGCAACGCCCCGTCAGCGCCGGCTTCGATGAGCTGGGCCGGCTTTACGTCACGGAGTCCGACGGCTCGAACGATGCCCCGGCCGAGCAGGTGAAGCATCCCGGTTCCCGCGTCCTGCGCCTGGAGGACACCGACGCGGACGGCGTCTTCGACAAGTCGGTCGTGTTTGCCGACAAGGTGATGTTCCCTCAAGGCTGCCTCTGGCACGACGGCTGGGTCTATGTCGCCGGCCCGCCCAGCATCTGGCGTTTCAAGGACGCCGACGGCGACGGCAAAGCCGAGCTGCGTGAGGAATGGTTCAAGGGCGGCACGCTGACCGGCTGCGCGAACGACATCCACGGCCCCTACCTCGGCCCAGACGGGTTCATCTACTGGACCAAGGGCGCGTTCGCCGAGCAGAGCCACAAGCTCGCCAACGGCAAGACGCTCACCGACAAGGCTGCCCACATTTACCGCATGCGGCCCGACGGCACCGGCCTCGACGTGATCATGTCAGGCGGCATGGACAACCCGGTGGAAATCGCCTTCACGCCCGAGGGCGAGGCACTGTTCACCAGCACGTTCATTGATTTCACCCAACCCGGCTTCCGCGACGGCATCGCGCACGCGGTTTATGGCGGCGTATATGGCAAGGTGAACGACGTGCTCGACGACGGCCGAGTGATCCGCACCGGACCCGACCTGCTGCATCCGTTCCATCAGGCCGGGCCTGCGGCGGAGTGCGGGCTGACCCGCTACGAGAGCGACGTCTTCGGCCCCGAATACCGCGACAACCTGTTCGCCACAACCTTCAACCTGCGCAAGGTGACCCGCCACTTGCTGCGGGCGGAGGGAGCCACCTTCGCCTCGACCGACAGCGACTTCCTCGTCTGCGACGACGTGGATTTCCATCCGACCGACGTGCTGGAAGACGCCGATGGCAGCCTGCTCGTGGTGGACACCGGCGGCTGGTATAAGCTGTGTTGCCCCAGCTCGCAGTTGGTGAAGCCCGACGTCTTCGGCGCGATCTACCGCGTCCGCAAAGCCGGCGCTACGCCGCCGGCCGATTCGCGCGGGCTCAACGCCAACTGGGGCGAAGGCGCCATCGCGCAGATCGCCAGCCGCCTCGGCGATCCCCGCCCCGCGGTGCGCCAACGGGCCGGCCAAATCCTCGCAGCGCAGGGCACCAACGCCCTGCCCCTGCTCCAGGTCCAGCTCAAGGCGGCGGCCCCGGATGTCCGGCGCAATGCCCTGTGGGCCCTTGCCCAGCTCAATTCCAGCCCGGCGCGCCGGACTTTCTCCGAACTCTTCCGCTCCGAGACGGATCCCAGCGTCCTCCAGACCGCGCTCAAAGCCATCGCCATCTTCCGCAACCCCGCCACGGTCGGCGCCGTGGCCGGCATGCTGAACGAGACCAACGTCGCCGTGCTGCGCACCGCCTTCGAGGCATTTGGCCGCACCGGTTCCGGCCCGATGGCCATGATGGCCTTTAACCCCTTCCAGTCCGAATCCCTGCGCGCCGCGACCGACGCCTATCTGGAACACTCCGTCGCGTATGCGCTCATCGAAATCGCCGACGCCGAGAGCACCCGCATGGGCTTCAACCACAGCCAGCCCATCAACCAGCGGGCCGCGCTCATCGCCCTGGACCAGATGCCCAACGGTGGCCTCAAGGCCGCGGAAGTCGTCCGCTTCCTCACTTCGCCCGACGGCAAACTGCGCGACGCAGCCACCTGGATCTTGCGCCGCCATCCAGAGTGGGGTGCCGAACTGGCCGGCTGGTTCCGCACCCAGTTGAACCGCGACCAAGTCCCGGCCGACCAACTCGAACGACTCCACGGCTTGCTCGCCATGCTCGTCGGCGATCCCGCCGGCCGCCTGTTGCTTGCCGATTGCGTGAGCCAGCCCGGCTATGCAACCGCCACCCGGCAGGCCGCGCTCGCCGCGATCGGCGCCGCCGAACTGAAGGACGTTCCCGCCCCATGGACCGCCGCGGTGCTGGGTGCCTTCAAGCAGCCCGAATTGCAGGCGCCTGCCATTCGCGCGGCGCGGGTGCTGGCCGCGAATTCCGCCGTCCAAGGCGCCTTGCGTGCCCTGGCCAAACTTCCGGCCACCGACGCCAGCCTGCGCCTCGACGCCTTGGCCGCCCTGCCCGCCGGCCAAGCCTTGGACGATGCCGAACTCGGCTTCGTGCGGAGCCAACTCGACGCCGCCCTCGCGCCGACACTGCGCGCCACCGCCGCCAGCATCGTCGGCCGCAGCCAATTGGCCCCCGCACAGTTGGACGCCCTGCTGGAAAATCTCCGCACCGCCGGGCCGCTCGAACTCAACCGCCTGCTCGCTGCGTTCGACCGGGGCGGTGACGAAGCCCTGGGACTCCGGCTGGTGAAGACGCTCGGCGAGGCCAAGGGCGCCAAGGCGTTGCCTCTGTCGCAGCTCAAGCCGCACTTCGCCAAGTTCCCCGCCGCCGTCCAGACCGCCGCCGAGACCTTTCTCGCCACGTTGGATGCCGACGCCGCCCAGCAGGCCAAACGCCTCGATGCACTGCTCGCCGAACTCCAGAAACTCGGCGGCGACGTGCGGCGCGGCCAGGCCGTGTTCAACGGGCCCAAGGCCGCCTGCTCCGCCTGCCACCGCATCGGTTACCTCGGCGGCGAAGTCGGCCCGTCCCTCACCGAGATCGGCAAGGCCCGCACCGAACGCGACCTGCTGGAGGCCATCGTCTATCCGAGCGCCAGCTTCGTGCGGAGCTACGAACCCACGCTGATCACCCTCAAGGGCGGCGAACAGGTCACCGGCCTCGTGAAACGGGAGACCGCCGAGGAAATCCAGGTGGCCACCGGCCCGGGCGCGCTCCAGCGCTTCAAGCGCAGCGAAGTGGCCGAACTCCAACCCGGCACCATCAGCGTGATGCCCGGTGGCCTCGACGAACAACTGACCCGCCAGGAACTCGCCGACCTGCTCCGCTTCATGAAGGACGTTCGCTGGAAGTAGGCCGGCCAAACGCCCGAATCACACGACCCGGCGGTCGGGAATGCCCCGGGAAAGGCGCCGCCAAAGGTGCCCGCCGCAGGCTCCGCGGTCCCCGCAGGCGCAGGCTCCTTCGCCCGCCTGACCCACGCCGTCCGAGCCCACGTCGGCACTGGCGGGATTGGCGCCGGGGCACAACACGACGCCGGGGAGGAGGTCGGCGGCTGGGTGCTGCCGGTTTGTAACCGGCAGAGCGGCGAAACTTACGCGCCTGAACCGCAAGGTTGCGGGCACGGTTGCCGGCGTCGCCGGACCGGGACGCTGGCGGGCAGGGCTGGCGGAAATGGCTCGCGCCCGTCGGTCGGTCGAGCCTTCGGTCGCCGCTCTGCCGGTTGCAAACCGGCAGCACTTTGGACCGCGATGACACCGCAGTTCCGGTCCACATACAGGCTCAGGACGTAGCGGCGCCGTTCGCCGCGCTTGCCAGCGGCCGGGGTTGCGGTTGCAGAGCGGGCGTCATGTCGGATTGCTTCGGTTCTCATATCCCGGCCCGGCTGCCAGTCCGCCCCGCGCCACGCAACCTCTCATGGCATCTAACGGCGGGATTGCGTCGCGGTTTGCAATCCAGGCTCATTGGCCCGCCGTCGCTGAGCTTGGGTCGTTGCCCACTCACAATATGCGTTACGCCATAATCATCCTGACGGCCGTTGCGCTGGTTTCATGCAGCCGGGATTCAACGTTTGACGCTGACGCTGCGACCAATTGGAGCCGGACCGCTGATGTTCAAAGCCGTAAGAAAGCCAGCACTTATTGCTATCAGCGACCCGATGGTTCTTGGGTCGCCATCTCGACTGCGGCGCTCAAGGAAACTTCTGGCGGGTTTGTCTCTACCGGGGCCGTGGTTTTCGCGACTGGTTACGCAGTTTACCCTGGAAATCATCAAGCATCTACAATTGAAGATGCGATCAGGGTAGCGTCTGGCCTCCCGCAAGGACTTCATTTGAAATGATTGCTTCGCGGCCTCCTGAGAAACTACCCGTGGAAGTCATTGGACGGGAACGAGGGTGAGGCCGAGGGCGGCGGCGGAGTGCTGGAGACGGGCGAGCTTCTTCCGTTTCTGCCGGGCCTCCGCCTGGGCGAAGACCTCCGGGTTGAACGGCTCCCTCAACTTCAGCCTGTGCCACCGGATGCGCGCCAGCGTGTGCACCAGCGCCAGTAAACCTCGCCAAGTCAGTTCGGCGCCAACCCCTTTGGATTGCGGGGGCATGACCCCGCTTTCTCTTCGCCGCGACCAATCGATCCAGCGCCAGATGTTCCCCGACGGTGGAACCAAAGCGCCGTCGTGCCGGCGCAGTCCCAAAAGCCGTCGTCGCGCCGGCCATCCGGGCCCGATTTAGGGCGTGCGCGGCAACCGCAGCAGCGCGGCCTCGCGGTCGTTGCGGGCCAGCAGCAGGTCGCCGCTCAGGGCGATGGGATTCCACGTCTTGTCGCTGAACACGCGGAACCGGCCGAGTTCGTTGGGACCGTCGGGCGTGGGTTGCAGGAGCAGCAGTTCGCCGGTCTCGGCCATCAGCACGAACCGGTCGCCGACGAGCAGGCCCTGCCCGTGGCCGTGCCGGCCTTCCTTCCAGCGCTGGGTGCCATCTTTCAGGTCGAGGCAGGTCAGGATGCCGTCATCGAGTCCGTAGACGAAGCCGTCGCGGACGTAGGGATTGGCGAACTTCGCCTTCAGCCGCTTCGATTCCCAGGCGGCCTTGACCGTAAACGTGCCTTCCGTGCCCCGCTGGAAATCGAGAAGCGCCGCGCCGACGTTGTAGCCCGCGGTGACGAGCAGGCGGTTCGTCCCGACGGCCTGCGGCATCGCAACCATCGGGTAATGGGAACCCCACGGGTGCCGCCAGAGCATGCGGCCGGTGACGGGATCGTGGCCCGTGAGGCAGCGGTGATTGAAGAGGACGATCTGGCGCGTGCCCGCGAGTGTGAACAGGCTGGGCGAACCGTAAGTCACGCCGTCGTCGCCCGCGGACCAGGCCGGTTCGCCGGTGTCGGCGCGATAGGCCAGCAGGGACTTGCCCGCCGGACCGCCGGCGTTGATCACCACAAGGCCGTCCACGACCAACGGCGAACCGCTGAACCCCCATTCCGGCACGCGCGTCGCCGCGTCGTTCGTGAGCGACCGCGACCAGACGGGTTTGCCGGTTTCCAGTTCCAGGCACCAAAGCTGGCCGAGCGAACCCAGTGTGAACACGCGGTTCCCAACGATAGTCGGCGTCGCGCGCGGCCCGTCGCCGGCGATCGGGCTGACGTAACGCGCCGGATAACCATGCCGCCACAGCGGTTCGCCGGTGGTGACGGCGTAGCAGGTCATCAATTCCTGGTCGTCCACCTGTTCCTGCGTCAGCGCGCGTCCGCCGACGATGGCGAAGCCGCTCCAACCTGTGCCCACCGGCCGGCGCCACAACACGACCGGCGGCGTGGCGGTCCAGTTCGTGGACAAATTGGCCGACGGCAGGATTCCCGTGCGATTGGGACCGAGGAATTGCGGGAAGTCGGGCCGAATTTCAGCAGAAGGCGCCACGGGAACCGGCGCACTGGCGACGGGCTCGGCACGAGGCGACGGGCGGGCCCAACGGGGTTCGAAAGTGGGCATGAGATCGCCGCTCATGCCGGCGTGGCGGAAGCAGGCCAAGAACAGTCCGACGCCGGCGAGCGCAGCGACACGCCAGAACCACCGCGCCCGGGACAGCAGCAGCCACCAGAGCAGGAGCAAGCCAACCGTGACCATGCCCACGACGGCGGAAAACAGGTCCACGGTGAGGTGGGGTTTGTCGCGGAGCAACGCGGCCCGCATGGCGTCGGAGCGCACCACCGCGAGGCTGATCACGGCGAGGATCAGGATCAGCGCCGCGGGCCACCAGCGCAGGCCGTGCCGCGGGGCGCCGGTCGGGGAAACATCAGGTTCGGACACCCGACGACTGTTGGGGTTGGGCGCCCGGCGGTCAAAGTCGGTTCCGCGCGGATTCCGTCTTGGCAAACCTTTGCGACCAATTCAACCCCGCGCACCGGCGGCCAACGACCACCGTTCGCCGGCGCGCAGGACCGCGCACGGCTGGTTCAGCAGATCGCAGGTTTCGACGAATTCGGCCGGCGAGGCGGTGTTGAACTCAAACATCTCGTAGTGGCACGGGATCACGCAGCGCACGCCGATGGCGGCGGCCAGTTGGGCGGCCTCGCGACCCCACAGGTTCCCGGCGACGCGGCGTTCCGGCGCCCGGCCGTTGATCGGCAGCAGCGCGATATCCACGCGGAAGGGCTTGAGCAAGTCCGCCATTCCGGGAAACAGAATCGTGTCGCCCGAGTGGTAAAGGGTCCACGGCCCCACGCGGACAACGAAGCCGAGGTAAATCGGCCGGCCGTCCTTGTCGGTGTCCAAGGCCTCGTGGGCGGCGGGAATGGCGTGGATTTCCCACGGGCCGATTTTGACGGAATGCGGAGTGCCGAGGCGCATCGGGACTGCGCCCATCTTCTCCCTCTCTTCCACTTGGAGTGGAGAAGAGGGCCGGGGAGAGCAGGTGTTTGCCTCAGCTGGCGACAACACAAGGGGCAACCCCTCTCCCCTACCCTCTCCCCGCGCTTCGCTGCGGGGAGAGGGAGCGGCCGTGATCAGCCCGACGATCCGTTCATCGGGCAGGCCCGAGCGTTCGCGCACCGTCATTCGATTGGCCTCAGGGCAGACCATGACCAGACCGGGATTCGCCTGCGCGAGCGGCTTAAGGGTCTCCGCATCGAGGTGATCGGTGTGGTTGTGCGACGACGTGACGACTTCCACGAAGTCCAGGTTCTCCGGCGCAATTACCAGCTCGGTCATCCGCACGTGGGGCTTGTCGGTCTGCGCGTATTTCCGCGTCAGCGAATCCGACAGATACGGGTCGAAGAGCAGGTGCCGTCCCTGCCATTGCACCAGGAAGCCGGACTGGCCCAGCCACCAGAGGTGCAGGTGCGCCGGCGACTTGCGGGCAGCGGTGACATCGGCGACGAAGGCGGCGGATCGGAGAAGTGGTTGGATCATCGGGGGCGTTGTTCAGCGGGGCAACTTCAGCCAAAACCACAGGCAGTCCACCGCCAGCAGAAGCAGGTAAGAAAACACATGCGCGCGCACCAGCGGGCTCCAGAGTTCAGTCCACCCCGAAAGTTTGACGCGCCAGGCCAGAAACCAGCCCTCAACTAGGACGGACAGGAGGAAGCACGGAATGACCACCGCCATCATCGCAGCCGGCAGGATCCACCAGTTGTGCAGCTCGTGCGTCACAAGGCGGCTGGACCAACCCAGGTGCGCCCAGTTTGGATCGCTGTTCCCCAACAGCATCCCAAACACCCCGAGCGCACACCAAGCCACCGGCAGGCCGCAGAGCGTGGAAACCAGATTGGCCGCCAGCAGCATGAGCCAAGGCTGGGGAAACAGCACTGGCACTGCGACATTGGCCAGAATGGGCGCCAGCGGGTTCAAAGTCAGGCTGCGGGAACAATTCCCTGATAAACTTCATCAAGTCGGACACGCAACCCCAGTGACACCAACTCAAATTCCTCCGCATCGACCGGCAACCGCACCGGCCTCCAGCCGTCAGTCCGGCGGAAAATCACGACTTCGCGGGAGAACGACGACACCAGCACGTATTCCTCCAGCGACGATACCTGGAGGTAGGCGAACAGCTTTTCGCGCCGGTCCACGGCTTCGGTGCCCGGCGACAGGACTTCGATCAGCAGCTTCGGAAACCGGATGAACCGTTTGTCCGTATCCCGCGGATCGCAGGTCACCATCAGGTCCTGGTAGTAAAACGTGCTGGCCACATCTAACCGCAGTTTGACCGCACCGACGAAGGCACGGCAGGGACCGCCCCGCAACCGGTCGAGGAGGCGGACGAGGAGGCGCTGGACGATTTCGTTGTGGTCGGTCGTTTCGCCGGCCATCGCATACACGACTCCGCCCACCAGTTCGTGGCGCTCGGTGCCGGCCTGCTCCAGTGCGAGGTAGGTTTCCTCGGAGACGATCTCGTATTTCTCCGCCGTGCTCATGGTCGAAAGCTGAATCTGTGGGTGAATTCCGTCGAGGCTTCAGCCGCCGATGTTCAGCGTCCGTTTGACCATCGCCACCCCGTCGCACAT
>JBEISV010000080.1:0-13686 GCA_040375265.1 Verrucomicrobiales bacterium | reverse complement strand
CGGCGTGAGCGGCGAGCCAGTCGCCAGGTCCCAGATCCGCTGCGAAAGATCCCGCGCGAAGACGAGCGCCAGTTGGCCGGTCGCATTCAAGTTGGCTTCGCGGGCGTCGCGACTGCCCGGGAGGAATTCCGAGGATTCCCCAGCGCGATCAGGGTCGGAAAACTTTACCGGTGTCCCGTCCCGCCGGAACGCCTTCACGATTCCTTCCGGGCCGCGTTCCAGCCGGAAGGGACCGTTGGTGGGGATCGCGGGCCGGCTGGCCAAAACGACCGTCCGCCAATCCTCCACCCGGTCGAGTTGGACTAACCGTGGCGCCGTGGCCCACGCCGCCGCCAACCGACGGCGGTGCGGCAGCTCGGCCCGCGGGTTGTGGGTCGCGCCGGGGCCGATGCGCAATGCTTCCGCAAACCAGAGCGCGGCGGCCAGGGGATCACCCTCCGCCATCAGCCGGTTGCCCGTGACCACCTGCATGCGGATCAGCCGCTCACGACTGGCCTCGGCGTTGGCCTCGGCGGCAACCCGGTTGGATTCCGAAAGCCGACGGTTCCGTTCCGTTTCGTTCCGGGCGGCCGTCAGGTGCAGGTTGAACCACAGCGACGTGGCGGTCAGCGCCGCTCCCGCCAGCACCACCGTGGCGGCCAATGCGGCCAACGCGGGATGGCGTCTCGTCCATTTCCACGCCCGTTCCAGCGGTGTCACCGGGCGCGCCCGGATCGGTTCGCCGCGCAGCCACCGGCCCAGCTCCTCCGCCAGCTCGCGGGCCGTCGCGTAACGCTGCGCCGGGTCCTTCTCCAGGCACCGCGTGCAAATCGTCTCCAGGTCCCGGGGGATCGCCGGGTTCAGCAGGCGCGGCGCCACCGCGGTCTGTTCCCGCACCTGCACCAGCGTCTCTGCCAAAGATCCCGCCAGCAGCGGCGGCCGGCCGGTGAGCAGATGGTAGAGCGTTGCGCCCAGCGAATAGACATCCGACGCCGGCGAAAGCGCCTGTTCTGAACCCAGGGCGGCCTCGGGTGAAAGGTAGTTGGGCGAGCCCAGCATCTGGCCGGTCACCGTCAGGTCGGTCGAACCGTCGAGCCGCTTCGCCAGCCCGAAGTCGGTCACCCGCGGCTGGTCGTCGAGGTCCACGAGCACGTTGGAGGGCTTGAGGTCGCGGTGCAGCAGCCCGTGGGCGTGCGCGTGTTCCACGGCCTCCGCCACGGTCCGCAGGTAACGCGCCGCGTCGCGGGCCGGAAGCGGATGTTCCCGGACGAGGTCCGCGAGCGTCTGGCCGGCCACGTATTCCATCGCGAGGAACGGTTGTCCCTCCACCTCGCCGACTTCATAGACCGCGACGATGTGCGGATGCCGCAGGCTGGCCGCCGCCGCGGCCTCCCGCCGGAACCGCTGGACGAAATCCAGGCTCGCGAACGCGCCCGCGAGCAGGAGCTTGAGCGCCACCTCGCGACCCAGGGACCGGTGCCGCGCCCGATACACGATGCCCATGCCGCCGTGGGCGATCTCGGCCACCAAATCATAGGCGCCAAATTCCCGGGGCAACCCGCCCCGCTCGCCCGCCGGGCCCGGTTCCAGCGGCAGGCCGTCGAGGCCGGCGACCTCCGATTGGCCGTCGCGCAACAGGCACACCGGGCAAACGTTGCCCAGCGGACCCGGCGAAAGGCCGGTGCCACACACCTCGCATTGGTGGAGAGCGGTCATGCGCTGCGCCGAGGGTGCTTCACATCCCCTGCTACGAGAAAGCGCGGAAAGGCTTACGGGGAATCGTTTGTCGGAGACGCCCAAGCGCGCCGGGCGGGCGGACATTCCTGTCCGCCTGCAATCGCCAACGTCGGTCGCAGCGCGTCATCAAAGTAAGGCGACGGATTGCAAAGCCGGCGCCCCTCGTCGAGGCGCCAACAATTCCCGTAAGGATTCCCGGGCGTCCTCGTAGCAGGGGGTATGCAGTCCCAACTTCTTGCCCGCGCGCTCGCCTTGGCATTGGTGTTCGTGCCTACCGCCACCTCGCTGGCGACGCCCGTATCCTCGGCGTTCAACTACCTGGGCCGCCTGGAAGACGGCGGCGTTCCAGCCACCGGCAATTACGAGTTCCGCTTCACGCTGCACAGCGCCGCCACCGCCGGCACGGCAGTCGGCCCCACCCGCACCAACGCTCCCGTCGCCGTGGCCGGGGGCATCTTCAACACGCCGATCGATTTCGGCGCGGCGGCCTTCGCGGGCGAGGCCCGCTGGCTGGAGATCGGCGTGCGCCCGGCTGGTAGCGCGGCGGCCTTCACCACCTTGAGCCCGCGGCAGGCGCTCAACGCCGTGCCCTACGCCCTGCACGCCCTCGATGGCGGCGGCACGCCGGGCCCGGTGGGACCGAAAGGCGACAAAG
The DNA here is from genome assembly GCA_040375265.1 of Verrucomicrobiales bacterium. Taxonomy (GTDB): domain Bacteria; phylum Verrucomicrobiota; class Verrucomicrobiia; order Limisphaerales; family UBA9464; genus CAIWAH01. Next base: position 11,315 of record JBEISV010000080.1, on the reverse strand, counting down.
GCGACCCGGGTCTCACCGGAGCCACCGGAACCCCGGGCTTGAAAGGCGATCCGGGCAACGTCGGCGCGACCGGTCCCCAAGGTCCGCAGGGGCTCCAAGGCGTGCCGGGGCCGCAAGGGCTCATCGGCCTCACGGGCGCAGCCGGCGCGATCGGACCCGCCGGCGCCAAGGGGGACAAGGGCGATCCCGGTCTCACTGGCGCCACCGGGCCGCAGGGACTCCAAGGGGTGGCTGGCCCGGCCGGGGCGAAGGGCGTGAACTGGCTCGGCACATGGAATGTGGGCACCGCCTACGCGATCGGTGATGCGGTTGCCTACAACGGCGCTTCCTGGTTCGCCACGGGGCCCAACGATGGCACCCCTCCGAGCATCTTCTCATCTCATGTTTGGGCGCTGCTCGCCGACAAGGGCGCCACCGGTCCGCAAGGTCCGGCCGGCAACGTGCCCGGCAACGTCGCCAAGCTCGACGCCGCAAACACCTTCACCGGAAACCAGATCGTCGCCAACGGCAGCGGGTTCTTCGGCGATCACGCGGGCGCTTTGTCCGGGGTGGGCGCCGGGGTGCGGGTCTTCCGCGACACGCAATTGGGAGCGGGGCAGGTCTTCGCCTACGATTACCGAGCGGGCGCCCCGCTCGACCTCAACCTGCAGCAGCCCGGCGGCAACGTCGGCATCGGCACCAGCACCCCGGCCGCCAAACTCCACGTCAACGGCACGTTCGCAGCCACCTCAGGGGGCAAAACGGTGAGCATCACCGATGAGGGGTTCACTCCCGCCCTGGTGATGACCGGAGGCGGCGCGCCTGGAATCCTTCGCGTCCGCAATTCGCTGGAGGTCTGGCCCAATTCCGAGGGCTCCACCGCCGGCGCAATCGACGTCCGCAATACCGGTGGCGCCGCCACGATTTCCCTGAACGGGGCGAACGGCGCGGTTTCCGCCGCCACCTTCAGCGGCAGCGGCGAAGGCTTGACCGGGGTGGCCCGGCTCGCCGGCAACAACACGTTCAGCGGCAACAACACGTTCGGTGGCGGAACCCGGGTCAACGGCCAGTTCAGCCTCAACAGCAGCACCGGCGGCTCGACCGACGGCGTGACGTTTCGGTTGCAGGCCGCATCACTCGGCCAGACGACACCCTTCGAAGTGCTGCGGTCCGGCGGTTCCCCGCTGCTGCGGGTCAAACTGCCGGAATTGCCCAGCGAGAACTACGTGCTGGTGGTCTATGGTGACGCCGCCAAGACCACCGGGGGCAGCGCCTGGGTCGTCGCTTCCGACGAACGGCTCAAGCAGCACATCCGCCCCTACGAGCACGGCCTGGACGCCATCTTGGAGCTCAAGACCAAGCGCTTCGAATACATCGACGATCCCACGCACAACACCACGTCCGGTCATGAGGAGGTCGGTCTCATCGCCCAGCAGGTCGAGGAGGTCATCCCCGAAGCTGTAAACCGGGGTGCCGACGGCTACCGGACCCTCAACGCCAGTCCGATCCAATGGGCCGCGATCAACGCCATCCAGGAACTCAATGGCAAGGTCGAGGCCAAGGGGGCGGAGATCACGGCGTTGCGGGAACGGAACCGTTCCCTGGAAGCGCGCCTGGCCACGCTGGAGAAATTGCTCGGCCGCCAACTCGAAACCGCCGCCAACGGAGGCGGGCGATGACGCCGCACCGGCTGTTGGCTGCCGGCGGACTTTCGTTGGGCCTCCTCACCGCATCACTCCTGGCCGAACCGCTGAGCGGTGGCCGCTTCTCGCTGGACGGCGGTCCGGTGACCGGCGGCGGCCAGTCCGGCGGCGGCACCTTCGCCGTGGCCGGTGCGCCGGGCGAAGCCGCCACCGGCCCACTGAGCGGCGGCTCCTTCCAGGTCACCGGCGGCCTCATCGGTGTCGCGGTCATCCCCGGCAACTTCGCCCTGAACATCGGCTCCGCGCCGGACGGCCAGGTGCGGATCGACTGGGCGGCCGGAGCCGCCGGTTACGTGCTGGAGTTCACCCCCTCGGTCGGGGAGTTCGCCAACTGGCAGCCCGTGACGCCGGCGCCCGCGGGCAATTCGTTCGCCACGTCCGCCAACCAGCCGCTGCGCTTCTACCGCCTGCACCGCCCGTAAGCAGTGCCGCCTTCCGGCGGAAAGAGTCGTGGCGAGCCAGCCGGCTTGCAGGGAATTCACCCGCCCCCCGGAGGCGCGACTCTCCGAGTTGCGAGTCTCGAACAGTGGAGCCGCACACGCGGCTCAGAGAGCCGCGCTCCCGCTGCCCGCCGCTACTCACGGACACACGCTGGGGCGCTGCGCCAGCGCCACCGGACCCAGGTTCGTTGGCTTGCGGCTAACGCCGGGACTACGGGCGCGCGAAAAACTTTCCGTAAGGATTCCCCGCAAGCTCCCGTAGCAGGGGGTGTGAAAGCACATTTTGTTCGGCACCTGCTCGCCGTTGCCTTGCTGCTCGTCGGTGGCTTTGCGCTCCGCGCGCAGGAGTTTGGGGAGGAGGGCGAGCCGCCCACGGGTTTTTCCTACGAAGGCCGCCTGTTTATCAAAGGCCAGCCGGCCAATGGTGACTATGTCGTCCGCTTTAGCCTGCACAGTGTCCGCGAGGATCCAGCGCTCGGGGGGGTGAATCAGCGTGGGCGATATGTCGGTGGCCGCACCTACCTCCCGGGCGATGTCGTGACCGTCGGCGCCGACCTGTGGTTTTCCAGTCGCACCAACCGCAACGTCCTGATAGGTGTGCCAGGACCGGAGCTGTTCAACTTCTGGGAACCAATCGTCGCCGGGGCGGTGAATGATGCCGGCGATTGGACCGCTGGCACCCGCTACGCGCCCGGTGATCTGGTGCGGCACTCCGGGGGCCTTTGGTCCGCCCTCCAGCCGGCCGAGGGGAATCTGCCACCGGAGGACGGGAACCAATGGCAGCGCCTGGAAGCCGGCACGCGGGTAGGCGGCCCCCTCACCAACACGGTGGCGGTGGTGGACGGTCTCTTCACCACGCCCCAGCTCGATTTTGGCCTGAAAGCCGGCCGCCTGGGGCGGTGGTTGCAGGTGGAGGTGCAGCACAGCCCGGCAGGGGGAGGGACCGCCTGGGTGCCGCTCACTCCCCGGCAGCCGCTTCCGGTCGTGCCCTACGCGCTGTATGCGCTGGACGCCTCCGTGGCCGCGGGGGCCGTCACGTCCAAGGCCATTGCCGATGGTGCCGTCACGTCTAGGGCCCTTGCCGTGGGTTCTGTCAGGAACGAAGCCATTGGCTTCGGTGCTGTTACGTCCGCCGAGATTCAGGATTCCACCATCCAAAATCTTGATATCGCGCCCAACGCGGGGATTGCCGACTCGAAGCTGGCGACCATCACCAGCGCCGGCAAAGTGGCTGACTCGGCCCTCAGCACGAATGTGGCCCGCCGCACCGGCGGCAACGCCTTCACCGGAAACCAGATCGTCACCGGCGGCAGCGGCTTCTTCGGTAACCACTCAGGAGCGTTGTCCGGCGTGGGTGCCGGGGTGCGGGTCTTCCGCGATTCGACCTCGGGGTTGGGACAGATTTACGCCTACGACTATGGAGCGGGAGCCCCGCTCAACCTCAGCCTCCAACAACCCGGCGGCAACGTTGGCATCGGCACCGGCAGCCCGGCCACCACACTTCACGTCGCCGGCACGGTGACGGCCACCAAGTTCATCGGCGACGGCAGCGGATTGAGCGGAGTGGCCGGCGGTGCGGTTGGCCCACAAGGTCCGGCCGGCCCCAAGGGCGACCCCGGTCCTGCCGGTCCCACCGGTCCGCAGGGGCCGAAAGGTGACTCTGGTGCTCCCGGTTCCCAAGGAGCCGCCGGCCCGCAAGGTCTCATCGGTCTCACGGGCTCCGCCGGAGCCAAAGGCGACAAAGGCGACCGGGGCGTAAACTGGCGCGGGACGTGGCTTTCCGGTGCAACCTATCAGCCGGGCGACGCGGTGACGCAGAACGGTGCATCGTGGATCGCCAGGGTGATCAGCCAAGGGGCGGCCCCGTTTGAGGACACGGCCCGTGCGAAATGGGATCTGCTCGCCGACAAGGGCTCGAACGGGGCTGCCGGCCCGGCCGGCCCCGCGGGCGCGCAAGGGATCCCAGGCGTGGCCGGGCCGACCGGGCCCAAGGGTGACCCGGGCACCATCGGTGCAACCGGTCCGCAAGGCCCCGTCGGCCCGACGGGGCCCGTCGGGGCGAAAGGCGACAAGGGCGACACCGGCGCTGCCGGACCCCAGGGCCCGCAGGGCATTCCCGGTTCCTCCGACGGCTGGAGCCGTTTGGGCAACGCCGGCACCACCGCGGCCAATTTCCTCGGCACGACCGACAACCAACCGATGAACCTCCGCGTCAATGGTCAGCGAGCCCTCCGCCTGCAATACGGCACCGACGGCGGCGAATTCTCCGGCGTCAACGTCGTGGGTGGCGACCCCGGTAACTTCGTGGCCCCAACCGTGAACGGCGCCACCGTCTTCGGCGGCGGCATTGGGTATTTCTTTGGCAGTGACGGCCCACAATATCGCACCAACCGCGTCACCGCCCTGATGGGCACCGTCGGCGGCGGCAGCGGCAACACCGTCAGCGGCATCGAGGGCACCGTGGGCGGCGGCCAAGGCAACACCGCCAGCGGCGAACATGCGACCGTCGGTGGCGGCTATGACAACCATGGCGAAGGCAAGTATGCGACGGTGCCCGGAGGTATTGGCAACCGGGCTGCCGAGAACGCCTTTGCGGCCGGCAGCTTCGCGTATGCCCTGCATCCGGGCTCCTTCGTCTGGGCCGATTCCAGCCCGAACGGTTTGGCATCCACCGCGCCCAACCAATTCAACGTCAAGGCCACCGGCGGGGTCCGCTTTGTCACGGAGGGCGGCCATCTCAACGTGGACGGCACCGTCGTCGCCCTCCAGTTCAACGGCAGCGGCGCCGGCCTGCTCGGCGTGAAGGCCGACACCGCCGCGACGGCGACCAACGCCTTGAATTTCACCGGCCCGGTCACCGACACCCAGCTCTCCGCCAACGTGCCTCGGCTCAACCAGGTCAACACGTTCGTCGGCAACCAGATCGTCGCCGGCACCCTGGCGGTGACGAAGGACATCTCGCTCACGGGCAATCAGGTGGTGGACGGCAGCGTCGGCATTGGCGCCACTCCAAATGCCACCTCCCGGCTCCTGGTCAACGGCACGGTTCAAGCCACAAAATTCGTCGGCGACGGCAGCGGCCTCACCGGCGTCGCGGGCACCCCCGGCCCCAAGGGCGACACTGGCGCACCCGGACCGCAGGGGCCGCAAGGAATCCAAGGCGTGGCCGGGCCGGCAGGTCCCATCGGTCTCACCGGCCCGGCCGGCGCGAAAGGCGACACCGGAGCCACGGGTCCCGCCGGGGCCAAGGGCGTGAACTGGCGCGGCACCTGGGTGGCGAGCCTGACCTACGCCACCGGCGACGCCGTGACGTTTCTCGGCTCCTCTTGGATCGCGACGGCGACCAGCACTGGCGCGTTTCCACCCACCAGCGGCGAAAGCTGGCAAACGCTCGCCGCCAAGGGTGACACCGGAGCCGCTGGTCCGGCAGGTCCGAAAGGCGACCCGGGAGCGACCGGAGCCACCGGTCCGGGCGGAGCCACCGGACCGCAAGGCCCGGCAGGAGCGGCAGGAGCGGCAGGAGTGGCCGGACCGGCCGGAGCGAAGGGCCTGAACTGGCGCGGAGCGTGGAACGAGAACGAATCCTACGCGCTCGGCGACGCCGTAGCCCACAACGGCGCCTCATGGCTTAACACGGAGCCCAACGAGGGCAACGCCCCGGGCACCGCACCCGTCGTCTGGACGCTGCTTGCCGCCAAGGGCGACACCGGCCCGGCCGGCCCGCAAGGTCCGGCCGGCACCGTGCCCGCGAACGTGGCCAAGCTCGACGTCCCGAACGCCTTCACGGGCAATCAGACCGTGGTGAACGGCAATTTGCAGCTGCTCAACGGCAACATAACGATGCAGTCCGGCAGCTTCACCTTGACGGGCGGCAACTTGAATGTGGCCGGCAACATCAAGGGCAACGGGATTGAGCTGTTTAACCTGACGGCGGCGTCCCTGGCCCAGGGGACGCTGGATGACCAACGGCTCTCCGCGAACGTGGCCCTGCGCGCGGGCGGGAACCTCTTCGACGGCCAACAGATCTTCAACGGCCCGGTCTTCTTGGGCAGCCCGCTCGATACCGTGGCCGAAACGCCGCTCGAATTCCGGGCCGGCAGCCAGCGGGTGCTCTGGCTGGGTTACGCAACCTCCGGAAACTACACGGGGGTCAACACGCTCGGTGGCTACGCCGGCAACTCGGTGCTGGGCACCGGCGCCACCGTCTTCGGCGGCGGCACCGACGGCGGCGCGCCCCGCCCCAATGCTGCGACGGCCAGCTTCGCCACGGTCAGCGGCGGCGTGAACAATACGGCCAGCGCGGAAATGGCCACCGTCGGCGGCGGCAATGTCAACGTGGCCAGCAGCCCTTGGGCAACAGTGGGCGGCGGCGTGGACAACACCTCCAGCGGGAACGCGGCGACGATCTCCGGCGGCCAAGGCAACCGGGCAACCGGCGAAGGGGCGACGATCCCGGGCGGCACCGCCAACGCCGCCACGACCAAGTCCTTCGCCGCCGGCACGCGCGCGAAGGCCAACCACACCGGCACCTTCGTCTGGGCCGACGCCACGGACGCGAACTTCGCCTCCACCGCCGACAACCAATTCTTGGTCCGCGCAGGCGGCGGCGTGGGCATCAACACCTCCGCCCCGGGCGGTGTTTTGGGCGTCAACACCGCCAACGGCCAGGTGAGCATCACCGACGGCCCGTTCACCCCGGAGCTGGTGATGACCGGCGGTCCGGCGCCCGGCATCCTGCGCGTGCGCAATGCGCTGGAGATCTGGAACGGTCCCGGCGGCGCGGGCGCCCTGGACGTTCGCGATGTCAACGGCGCGGCCACCATCGGTCTCAGCGGCGGCACTGGCGTCATCACTTGTGTGGCCCTCAACCAGACCAGCGACCGCAACGCGAAGGAGAATTTCACGCCCGTGGACCCGCGCGCCATCCTCGACAAGGTGGCCGCCCTACCGATCAGCCGGTGGAACTTCAAGCAGGACCGCGAGCCCCCAGCACGTCGGCCCGATGGCGCAGGATTTCCACGCCGCCTTCGGCCTCGGCACCGACGAGCGGCACATCGCCACGGTGGACGCCGACGGCGTCGCGCTCGCCGCGATCCAAGGCCTCAACGACAAGGTCGAGGAACGCAGCCGCAAGCTGGAGTCCGAGAACGCGGAGCTGAAACGCGAACTCGCCGAGCTCAAGGCGCTCGTCGGACAACTGGCCGGAGCGATGAAGGGAGGTGCCCGATGAACCTACGACGAATTCTGGCTGGCGGTTTCCTGGCGCTCGGCTTGGCCGCTTCGGGGCTCTCGGCCGGTCCTTCCGTCGGCGGGGATTTCTCCCTCGTGGGCGGCGTATCCACGGGCGGCGGCCAGGCTGCCGGCGGCGATTTCTCCGTAACCGTTAGCACGGGCGAACCCGCCACCGGTCCGCTGCGCGGCGGCGAATTCGAGGTCACGGGTGGCCTGGTGGCCATCACCGTCGTGACGGGCGGCGATGTGGCGCTTAGCCTCGCTGCCACGGACAGCGAAGTGACGCTGACGTGGCCAGCCGACGCTACCGGCTACGTGCTGGAATTCTCTCCGGCCGTCGGAGACACGGCCAACTGGCAGCCAGTTACTCCGGCGCCGGACGCCAATTCCTTCACCTCGACCTTCAACCAACCGTTGCGCTTCTACCGCCTCCGGAAACGTTGACGATCCTTGCCGTCATTCGTTCGCGGCAGCGCTTGCCGTGGCCGCTCCGGAAGCAGGCTGCTCACCGCGCCGCCACTGGAACGGGTAGCTGCGGGCCACCTCGACCACGAGCGCGGTCGCGCGGTAGTCGCTCTTGGCCACGCGCTCGGCGATCTCCTTCACGGACAGGATGTCGTAATGCTCCAGGCCGCGGCCGAGGGCGTAGGCCAGCATCTTCTCGGTCAGGTGCCGCAGGAAGAGTTGCTTGCGCCTGAGCAGGGCGGCCTTGAGTTCCACCGGGCCGTTGACCTCCTCCCCGTTGGTCAGCACGCCGCGGGCATCCACGGGCTGCTGGTCCACCTCGGTCCGCCAGCGGCCGATGGCGTCGAAGTTCTCCAGGGCAAAACCCATCGGGTCGAGCCGGTCATGGCAGGCGGCGCAGTTCTTGTTCTCACGGTGCTTCTCCAGCCGCTGCCGGAACGTCAGGCCTTCCTTCACTTTGTCGTCCGCGGGCAGCGTGGCGACCAGCGGCGGCGGTGGCGGCGGCGGCGTGCCGAGGACTTCCTCCAGGATCCAGCGGCCGCGCAGCACGGGACTGGTGCGCAGCGGATAACTGGTCTGCGTGAGCACCGCCGCCATGCCGATGATGCCGCCGCGGTTGCGGTCGGTGAGCGGCACGCGGACGAGGTTGGTCGCGGTCACGTTGGTCAGGCCGTAGAACTTGCCGAGGTCCGCGTTGGCGAAGGTGTAGTCCGCATCCAGCAGTCGCAGCAGGCTGGCATCCTCGGCCAGCAGGGAACCGAAGAACTCGATGGGTTCGGCCGCCATCGCGTCGCGCAGGGCGTCGGTGTATTGCGGAAAGCGTCCCCGGTCCGGGCTCACGGTGGTGTGCAGCCGCTTGGTGCCCAGCCATTGGCCGGTGAAATTCTCCGCCAAGGCCCGCGCCTTGGGATCGCGCAGCATCCGGCGAACCTGGTGCTCCAGTTCCGCTGCGTCGGCCAGCTTCCCGGAATCGGCGGCCCGGAACAGCTCCTCGTCCGGCATCGACGACCAGAGGAAGTAGCTCAGGCGCGTCGCGAGTTCGTGCGGATTGATGCGCCACGCCGGCTCGCCCGCCTGTTCGGACTCACCCCGGAACAGGAAACTCGGCGACACCAGCACGGCCTTGTAGGCCGACTTCAGCGCGAGCTCGAAGGAATGCCCCTTCGCCCGGGCGCGGTCATACAGCTTCAGCAACCGCTCGACCTCGTCGGCCTCCACCGGCCGGCGAAAGGCCCGCCGGGCAAACCAACCGAGGTTGTCCGCGGCCACGGACCGCTCCCGGCGGAACCACACCGGGCGGGCGCGGAAAAGCCGTGCCGGTTCTGCCGCCGCGAGCACCTCCTCCGCGGCAAGGAGGTATTTCTCCATGAGGATCGGCGGGACGAAGAGGGTGTCGGCGTTATTGTCGAAGCCGCCGCCGCCGCCGCCGTCCGCCGGGAAGCGGTCCGCCGGCCGTGTGTCCACGCCAAGCAGGTCGCGGACGGTGTGGTTGTATTCCGTGCGGTTGAGCCGGTGGATGACCTTGGCGCCCGGATCGCGCACGACGAATTCCGGCGCCGGATTGTCGAGCAGGTGCGCGAGAGTCTCCGCCAGCTTGATCCGGGCCGCCTCGGCCGGCTGATCCTCGTCCTTGGGCGGCATTTGGCGGTCCTCGATCTGGCGGACCGAGGTTTCCCACAGCTTGGGATTCGCATAGAGCGAGGCCGTGTTGGTGAAGGCGGCGAGATTAACCCCGCCCTTCGCCTTGGCACCGCGGTGGCATTCGAGGCAGTGCTGCTTGAGCAGCGGCTGCACGTCGCGGACGAAGACGTCGTCCGCGCCCCGCAAGGCCGCCCCGCCGACCAAACCCAACCCGATGACCAGTCCCAGAATTCGCATGCGCTTCAGCCTGTTTCCGACGCCGACCATGCCCCGCCGATTCAGTCCGGCCAAAGGGGATTTACGCTCCGGCCCAACAAAACAAAAAGCGGCCGGGGAACTTGTTCCCGGCCGCCTGATTGCAGTGAGCCGAATTGACCGGCCTAGAAGCTGACGCGGTAGAACTTCGCGCCGTCGCCGGCGGTCACGGTGTGTTTCGGGGCGCTGGCACCGGCGACCGGGGCCCAGGCGCCGCCGAGGGCATCCACGGACTCCAGCGTGCCGCCGGTCCAGGTGATCTCCAGGTTGCCGGCGTTGACGGCGATCTTGAGCTGCGGGTCGGTCACGACCGGGGCCGACTGGTCGAAGCTGCGACCGTGTTGCTGGCCGACGATGTAGATGGACTGGGCCTCGAAGCCGGCGAGTTCGCGCCGCCAGATGCCGAGGTCGTCGATTTCCAGCGTGCCGGGATCGGCGTAGTCGCCGTTGTTGGACTGGCCGATGAGGACTTCCTGCGGCTGGGTGAGGTCGCCGAAGTCGCCGGCGGGCCGTTCATCCACCTTGAGGCCGTTCACATAGACGATCACCGAACCGGCGCGGTTGACGGTGAACACGAGGTGATGCCAATCGCCATCGTTCAGCTTGTTCTGCGAACCAGTGACGTAGGCGTCCTGGGTGCCGTCGCCGTTCAGGCTGTAACCCCAGCCGCCCTCGTTGTAGCCGGGCGAGAAGTTGAAACCGTCGCAGCCGAGCGAGCAGGTGGTCGAGGAGAGGAACGGCAGGTCGCCGGGCAGGCCGGTGAAGCGCGTCCAGAAGGCCACGGAGAAGTTCTGCGCGGCGCCGAACTGGAGGTCGGTGGGCACGCCGAGCGAGACGTAGTTGGCCGCGGTGACGGCGCCGCCGGACACGGTGGTGGTGACGCGCACGGCGCCGGTGCCGACCTTGCCGGTGATGAGCTGCGGGGTGCCCTTGGCGGTGCCCGCGTTGTTGCGGCCGGAGGCGTCGGCGTAGTCGCCGTCGAACTTGAGGTGCGCCACCAGGCTTTCCGGCAGGTTCACGTAGGCGGGAATCGGCTTCACGGTGAGCGTGGCCGGCTGGCTGTTCACGACGGTCGCGCCCTGCGTGACCACGAGCAGGTAGGTGCCGGAGTTGGTTTCCACGGCGGCCGGGAAGCTCAGGCTGCTGCGAATCGCGCCGGGAATGACCTCGCCGTTCTTCTTCCACTGGAAACTCAGCGGCACGCTGCCTGCGACCTTGGCGGTCAGCGTGTAGCTGTTGCCGGCGAGGATCGTCGCGGACTTGGGCTGCTCCACGACCGTGGCGGTGGCCGGGACGAAGGTGCCGGCAATGCCGGCGTCACGGAGGGCGGTGATCTCGGCGGCGGACAGGGCGCGGTCGTAGATGACCACGTCGTCGAGCGTGCCCTTGAAGAACCGGGAGCCGTTGCCGTCGGCGCCGAAGCGGAAGGGTCCGTTGAACTCCTCGGCGCCGTGGGTCACGGCATTCTCGGAGTTTTGCAGGCCCGAGCCGTCGTCCAGATAGATCTTGCCGAGGGCGGGCTCGACGACGAGCGCGACGAAGTTCCACTGGCCCACCACCGGGGTCATGCCGGAGGCCCAGTTGTAGGTGTCCGCGGTGT
>JBEISV010000357.1:0-5036 GCA_040375265.1 Verrucomicrobiales bacterium | reverse complement strand
TCCACAATAGGCCGATTTCCGGCAGGTGAGTGTCCACGTCTCCCATTATCGCTTTCGCTCGTTTGCTGTTCCCGTTCCGTGCCTGCCTGAATGAAGCTCGCCTAGACACGGTGACGAGACGCCCAAACCGTCATCACGATCACTTGCGAAGTGACCCGCGACCGTCGTTGGATGGGTCGCCGCAACCATCGGGATCGCGCCAGCAACCCGGTCGCTCCGGCTTGGCGATAACACCCCAGCCACTTGTAGCCGGTCTGGCGGCTGATTCGGAAAGCGCGGCAGGTCCCGGCAAAGGCGGTGTCGGCCGCGGCGGCGAGCTGAACGAAGGCGTGTTTCTGTTCCAGCGTGAAGTGATTCGGTCGAGACATCGTCCCCGCAGCCTCTGTCGGCGATGTCCTGACCCCATGCCCGACACTATCCCGGTTGTCGGCCGGCGGACTCCCTCTCATCCCGCGGCGGGAGGATGAGGGGGCGGTCGGCGCGCGAAAGCTCCCCTCTCCCCGGCCCTCTCCCAGCTCGTGCCTCGCAGGGCGAGGGAGAAATCGCGGGGCAGTGACCAGATCTACCTTGGCTTCAGGCGCGGAAAACTTGGCCTCGACACGCCGGGCGCGATTCCTAGGCTCCGCGTCCTTTTATGAATCGCACTCCGCACGTGGCCGTCGTCGGCGCCACTGGCGCCGTCGGGGTCGAGATGATCGAAACCTTGGAGAAGCGGAATTTCCCGGTCGGGAAACTCACGCTGCTCGCTTCCGCCCGTTCCGTGGGCAAGAAGCTCAAGTTCAAGGGCACCGACGTCGCCGTGACGGAGCTGACCAAGGACTCGTTCAAGGGCATCGACATCGCCCTGTTCAGCGCCGGCGGGGCGATTTCCAAGGAGTTTGCCCCGATCGCCGCGGCCGCGGGCTGCGTGGTGGTGGACAATTCCAGCGCCTTCCGCATGGACCCGAACGTCCCGCTCATCGTGCCCGAGATCAACGGCGCCGACGTGAAGGGGCATAAGGGCATCCTCGCGAATCCCAACTGCACGACGGCCATCACGCTGATGGCGCTCTACCCGTTGCACCAAGCCTTTGGCGTGACCCGCGTGTTCGCGTCGAGCTACCAGGCCGTGTCCGGCACCGGCGCCGCGGCCATCGAGGAACTTGCCAGCCAAACCCGGAACTGGGCCGGCCAGAACCGCGCTTGGGATGCCGCCAAGCTCGACGGCAAGCCCACGGTTTATCCGCACCAGATCGCCTTCAACGTGCTGCCGCAGGTCGATTCGTTCCTGGATACGGGCTACACGAAGGAGGAGATGAAGATGGAGAACGAAGGCCGGAAGATCATGCATCATCCCGGCTTCCGCGCCTCCGTGACCTGTGTCCGCGTGCCGGTGTTCCGGGCGCATTCCGTGGCGGTGAGCGCGGAGTTCAGCCGGCCCGTCTCGCTGGAGGCTGCCCGCGCCGCCCTGGCGAAGGCGCCGGGCCTCGACGTGGTGGATGATCTCGCGAACAAGGCGTATCCGATGCCGCTCGACGTCTCCGGCAAATACAACTGCGCGGTGGGCCGGCTCCGCTTGGACTGCGCGTTGGATAACGGCCTGTGCTTCTGGGTGGCCGGCGACCAGCTCCTCAAGGGCGCCGCGCTCAACGCGGTCCAGATCGCCGAGGAATTGCTGAAGTAGTCCGGGCGGTCAGTGGGACGGCGCGACCTCCGCAGGTGTCGCCGGCTTGCGCCCCGGCTGGGGCGGATGCCGGGCGATGGCCCGCAACGCGACCAGCAGCGACACGACGATCAGCAGGGCGCCGAGGAAGAACCCCGCGCCCGGCAGTTGCACCGGCGCCTTCGGGCCGATGAAGAACCCGAAGAGCGCGGTGGACAGGATCGGTCCGAAAAAGCCCGCGATGCTGCCGAGACTGGCCAGCGCCCCCTGGATTGCGCCCTGCTCGTTGTCCGCCACATTGCTGGAAATCAGGCCCTGCGCTGCCGGCGCGCCGATGCCTCCGAAGGAGCCAACCGCCAAGATCACGTAAATCATCCAGCCCTCCGTCGCGAGGCCGTAGCCCAGGAAACTCAGCGCGCCGATGAGGTAACCGAAGGTGATGGAGCGGACTTCGCCGAGCGCCGGGATGAGGCGCCGGGCGAGCCCGCCCTGCACGATGGCCGCCATGATGCCCACCACCGCGAGCGACCGGCCCACCTGCCCGGCGGTCCAGCCGTAGCGATGATCGGTGTAAAGCACCCACAGGGCGTGCAGGCCGAAGTTGGCGAGCTGGCTCAGGAAAAAGCTGATGGCCAGTCCCAACACCAGCGGATGATGCCGCAGCGCACCGAGGGATGACACCGGGTTGGCGCGAGCCCAGGAGAATTCGCGGCGATTCGCCGGCGCCAGGGACTCCGGCAGGACGAAGTAGCCGTAGAGCCAGTTGGCCAGGGTGAGTCCGGCGGCCACGAGGAAGGGCAGGCGCAGTTCGCGGTCGCCCAGCAAGCCGCCCAAAGCCGGTCCGGCGATGAAGCCCAAGCCGAACGCGGCGCCGATCAGGCCGAAGTTCGCGGCCCGCTTTTCCGGCGGGCTCACGTCGGCGATGTAGGCCGTCGCCGCGGTGATGTTGGCGCCGGTGATGCCGGAGATGATGCGCCCGACGTAGAACCAGGCGAGGTTCGGCGCGAAGGCCAGCAGCAGGTAGTCGAGGCCGGAACCGAATAGCGACCCGAGAATCACTGGGCGACGTCCATGATGGTCGGACAGACTGCCCAGGATCGGGGCGAAGACGAACTGCATCGCGGCATACAAGGCAGCCAGCAGGCCGACCGAATGGGAGGCCAAGGCGAGGTTGCCGCCCTGAAGTTGGGTCACCAGCTTGGGCAGGATCGGAATGATCAGCCCGATGCCCAGGATATCCAGGAACAGCGTGACGAAGATGAAGCCGAGGGCGGGTTTGCGGGCGGACATGGCGTGCAGTCGGCCCGAATCCCGGCCAACGCGGCCACGATGCCGCAGCGACCGCGCCGCTGTCGAGCGCCCGGCCGAAGGCGCAGATCGGGCTTCGTTGCCCACGGCGGGCGCCTTAGCCTCAGACGCGTGAGACGTTGCGTTTGCCTTGGACTGATCGTCCTCCTGTGGTTTGCCGGCGGTGGGCTGGCGCGGGCGACGGATTCCGCGGGCGCCCGGCCCAACTTCCTGGTCATTCTCGCGGACGATCTCGGCTTCTCCGACCTCGGCTGCTACGGCGGCGAGATCGCCACGCCGAACCTCGACCGACTGGCCCGCCACGGCCTCCGGTTTACCCAGTTCTACAATACCGCCCGTTGCTGGCCGACGCGGGGCGCGCTGCTGACCGGCTACTATCCGCAGGCGATCCGGCGCGATGCCCTGCCCAACGGCAAAGGCGGCGTGGGTGGCGTCCGGCCGGCGTGGGCGCGATTGCTGCCGGAGCGGCTGCACGCCCTGGGTTACCGGTGTTACCACTCGGGGAAATGGCACGTGGACGGCCCGCGGTTGGCCAACGGCTTCGACCACTCGTATTCGCTGGAGGACCACGACCGGAACTTCAATCCGGCCCACCACCTGGAAGACGATCGCCGGCTGCCGGCGGTGGCGAAGGGTGGGGATTACTACTCTACCACGGCCATCGCCGACCATGCCTTGAAGTGCCTCCGGGAACACGCTGCCACCTTCCCGGACCGGCCGTTCTTCCACTACCTCGCCTTCACGGTGCCGCACTTCCCGTTGCAGGCGCCGCCCGCCGACATCGCCCGTTACCGCGACCGCTACCGGGTGGGTTGGGACGTGCTCCGCGCGGAACGGGCCCGCAAAGTTCGCCGGCTTGGACTGGTGCGCGGCGATCTGCCGGCGTTGGAACCCGCCGTGTTCCCGCCGTGGAACCCCACCGAGACGACGTTACGCGCCCAAATCGGTCCCTGCGAAGTCGGCCGGGCGGTTCGGTGGGATTCGCTGACACCGGAACAGCGGATTTTCCAGGCGGGCAAGATGGCCATCCATGCCGCCATGGTGGACCGTATGGACCAGGAGATTGGCCGGGTGCTCGCGCAACTGGGCGCACAGGGCATGTTGGAAAACACGGTCGTTCTTTTCCTTTCCGACAACGGCGCCAGTGCGGAGCAGCTCATCCGGGGCGACGGCCACGAGCCGACGGCGGAACCGGGTTCGGCCGGCACCTTCCTCGGGCTCGGACCGGGTTGGTCGGGCGTCGCCAACGCGCCGTTCCGGAAACACAAGTCGTGGGTCCACGAAGGCGGCATCGCGACGCCGTTCATCGTTCATTGGCCCGCGGGATTCCGGGCACATGGCCAGTTTCGCCGCACTCCCGCGCACGTGGTGGACCTCGCCCCCACGTTGCTGGAACTGGCTGGGGGCGTCTGGCCGGCCGAGCTGCGCGGAACGCCGGTGCCGCCGGCGCATGGCGTGAGCCTCGTGCCGGCTTTGGTCCGAGACCGTGAGGTTGCCCGCGACAGTCTCTGGTGGTTGCACGAGGGGCATCGCGCCGTCCGGGTCGGGGACTGGAAACTGGTCGCGGCACGTCGCGACGGTTCGCCCGGCGACTGGGAGCTCTACGACCTGAAGCGGGATCGCACCGAGACACGCGACTTGGCGCGGGAACACCCCGCGAAGGTCCGCGAGCTGGCCGCGGAATGGGACCGGCGGACGGCGGAATTCACGCGCCTGGCGGCGGAGTGAACGGGTTGGACTGCGGGCGGAACGGAATCTTGGATCCGTTTTCCCACTTCACAGGCGAGGGGCGCCTCCCCAACGTCGCGCCCGTCATGAAGGCATTCCTGCGCCGCGTCACCGCGTTCATCCTGCTCGCCTCGCTGTTCGCGCCCACGGCGTTCGCGGCGGTGAAGGAGGATTTCAAGAAGGACACGTCATCCGGCATGGTGGCCGCGGAAAAGCTGACCCAGATCACGGGCATCGCGATTTCGCCGCTGGCCGGCGTGGGCGGCGTGGGCGCCTTCAAGTATTGGAAGGCGAAGCCCGAGGAGCGGCCGGGCCTGTCGTGGTATGCGCAGCCGTGGTTCTTCCTGCCGGCACTGCT
>JBEISV010000262.1:0-6558 GCA_040375265.1 Verrucomicrobiales bacterium | reverse complement strand
TTCATGGCGATCTTCTACCGGCGCGAACGCTTCGACGTGCTGGAGTTCGACCACTTCTGGCTGAGCGACACGCCGGAGGTCATGGGCTCCACGACGTGGGGCAATTCCAACCGCCGCATGGTGACGTGGGCGCGATTCCAGGACCGGCGCGACGGACGCGAATTCTATTTCCTGAACACGCATCTCGACCACCAGATCCAGCCCGCGCGCGAAAAGGCCGCGACGCTGATCCTCGCGCGCATCGCCAAGCTGAAGCCCGAGCTGCCGTTGTTCCTGGTGGGCGACTTCAACGCCGTCGCCCGGGAAAACAAGGCCTACGACCTCCTGGTGACCGAGGGCGGGCTGACGGACACCTGGTTTGCCGCGAAGAAGCGGTTGAACGAGGACGCCAATTCGTTCAACAACTTCGCCCCGCTCGTCCGTGACGGTGAGCGGATCGACTGGATCCTGGGCCGCGGCGCGCTGGACGTCCGGCAGAGCGAGGTGGTGACCGTGCAGCGGGGGGACCAATGGCCGAGCGACCACTGCCCCGTGGCAGCGTGGGTCAGCCTCAAGTAGCGGCCCGCGCGTAAACCTGGCTGTCGGGCTGGGCGGCAATCCGCTTGCCGAGGGCCTCGAGGTTCGAATCGGCGATGAACACCAGCAGGTAGCCGCTGAAACTGAGCCGGCCCAGGACCCGGTCAACGAGTTCCTGGTTGGCCTGCTGCCCGACCGGCTTCCAGAACGGCCGGTGCACGAACACCGCCAGCACATGGCAGGGATTCTCAGGGAAGATCTGCACGTCCTTCCGGGCCAAATGCGCCCGGACGACCGCCTGTTCGGCCGTGAGCGCTTCCCGCAGCGGCGCCAACTGCTCTTCCGTTAACGAATGCGGCAGGAAGCCGTCGGCCGTGGTGACGTTGTCGCGTTCGCGTTGGGCGGCCTGCTGCTGTTCACCGAAGGATTCGAGGCGATCCTCGGCCTGGCGTTGGCGGTCGCGCTGGCCCGTCCGGGCATAGTGGCCGCAAAGCAACTGGCAGGCAGCTTCGGTGAGGGTCGCATCGGACCGCATGGCCCGCTCCAGCAATTCAACGCCCCGGGGATCGTCCGTCTCCAGCCAATTGCGGCCTCGAACGAGGCACGCGAGGCCGTGGTCCGGCTTCAAGACGAGCAACTGGTCCAGCAACGGCGCCGCGGCCGCGTCGTTCTCCAGGCGGAGTTTCACTTCGGCCCGGCGCCACAGTTCGTCGGCGGACAGCGGTTGGTCCGGTGGGGCGGCAAGTTCGCCGAGCTTGGCCTTAAGTTCCGCCGCCTCGTCATGCCGCTGTTTCCATGGCTCGGATACGGCTTCGCGCCATCGGCGGCTGAGGCGATCTGTCAATTCTGGCAATCGGTCTCCGAGCAGCGCCAACGCGCGCGGCTCCGCGGGCGGCGGCAGCACTGCCGGAAGCCGGCCGGCCGCGACTTCCGGGTCCAGGCAGCCGAGGGAGCGCAGGCGGTCGGTGAGCGAAGGATGGGTGTCGGCATTGCCCGTAGGGACGAGGAATCCCGCGCGCAACCAACGCGCCATGTCATCGGCCGGCGGGCCAGCCCGGAAGGCGGTGGCAATTTCCCCGAAGACGTCGCCGGGCGGCTCGGGCTGGTCATTGGCCCGAAGGTAGACCGCCGGCCAGAACTTCTCGTCGAGGAACGGCGCATCCACGACCAACCGGGTCAACGCACTTCCCAGGGTCGCGCCGCTGGTGGCCTGGGCGGCGGTGGCGTCGGCCTCGTATTCCTGCGCCCGGGATAGCACAAACGCGCCGGCATTGAAGCGCGGCCAAAACCAGCCGAGGAAGCCGGTCAGCAGCAGCGCAAACTTGCCGGGCGGGTTGCGTTGGAGGTTTTCAATCGTGCCTTCCCAGGTCCGGCGCATGCGATAGAGCCATTGGCCGGACTGGCCATGACTGCGCGACAGGTGCCCGAATTCGTGGGCCAGCACGGCGGTGAGTTCCTCTCGGCTCAGGGACGCGAGGAGCGGATAGCCGAGCAGGAGGTAATTCCGATACCAGCCGAACACGCCGAGCCGAGGCGCCTGGACGACGGCGGCGTTGTAGTCGGTGGTGAGCAGAATCTCATGGAACGGCGGTGAATCTGTGCGGCGGCCGACGTCCTCGACCAGGGCCACGAGCTCGGGCACTTCCGCCGCGGTCAGCGGCACGCCTTCGGGCGTCCCGGTCCTGACCCAGAGCGCGCGGAGGATGGACCACGCCATGCCGGCGCAGGTAAGCCCCACAATCAAACCCAGCTTGATGGTCACGCCGTTGGGGAAGCGCAGGATCAGCAGTCCGCTGGCAAGCACCAGTCCGCTCGTGAGCAGCAGCACGCCCAGCATGTAGGCGTAACCGAGGGCCGCCAAGGCCGACACCCGGCGCCGAAAGCCTCGGGGATTCCGACGCGCCTCGGCGTCCATCCGTCCGACCAGTTGGTCAAATTCGTCCCGCTTCACCGGCGGAATCTGGAAAACTCGGCGGCCCCGGGCGAGGCAAAGTTGCGTCGGGTCACTGCCGCGCCGTCCGGGGCCATTCGAGGCGCCAGAGGACGAAATCGCCCACGCGGTTGCTGGCCACCAGTTCACCCAGCGCTGAAGCCTGGAGCAGCGGGGTCTGCGGGGTCTGGCGCAGGCTGACCAACCAGACGGAATCGTGGGAGTGGCGACCTAGGTTCGTCAGCCAACCTTCGGGCTTCACGAAATGGGGTTCTCCCAGCGTCGAGCACAAGCCCAAGTCATCGCCACGCTGGCGGGGCGGCGCCGGCACGACGAAATGGACGTGCTCGCCGAAGTAGAACTCCATTCCAGGCCAATACCGGTCGAGATAGACGGTTTGCGCCCCCTGCTGCTTGAGGAAACCGGCCAACTGGCGGACCGACGAATTGCGCCCGGCACGCGACTCGATCAGCGGTTGGGCCAGCGCCACGGCCAAGTAGGCGACGGCAAACCCGCCCGCGGTGAACAACCGCCCGCGAAGGGACGCAAATCGCCGGCCCTCGTCCGCCAACCGTTGCCATACCATGGCGCAGAACAAGGCCGCCCACGGCGCGAACGGCAACGTATAGGTCGGCAACTTGGAAGAGATGACGGAGAAAACGGCGAGTCCCGTCAGGGTGATCCAGATTTCCAACGGCCACGTCCGCCAACGGGCCGCGGCGCCGCCGGTGGCCCGGCAACGTTTCCACCACCAGCCCAGTGCGCCGAGGGCGACCGGCCACCACGGCAGCCAGGCGCCAAGCGTCACCAGCACGTGGAAGAAGAGCGGCGCCTTCCGGCCATCCGGGTGCCCGGCGATCCGGCCGACTACTTCCCGGCCGAGGAAGAACTGCTTCAGCTCCGGATGTTGCCAAACCATGTCGAGATACCACGGGAGCCCCAGGAGGATCATCGCGACCACCATCCGCAGCGGGCGCAGCGCGCGAAGTCCGGCCCGATCCTGCCGCGCCAGCAAACCCACGGTCAGCCCAAGCAACGGCACCAAGGCCGCCGTTGCCTTGGTCCACCAGGCTGCGGTCCACAGGAGCAGCGACAGGCTCCACCACCACCATGAGCCTTGGCGGTGACGTGCCTCCGCCCAGGCCGCAATCGCGAGGGTCGTGAACCCGGTCAGCAGCATGTCTGGCGACAGGAACCGGGCCAGCAACCAGAACTGACCCACCGTGGCTGTCATCAGCACCGCCCACCAGGCCGTCCGTTCGCCGTAGAAGCGGAAGGCCGCCCAACCGATCCCGCACAACGCCAGCACGGCGCCCAGCAGCGGAGTCAGCCGCGCCGCGGTCTCGTTGACGCCAAACGTCCGGAACGCCAACGCCGTCAGCCAATAGGTCAGCGGCGGTTTGTCATAGTGGCCGAAGTCCGACATCCGCGGTTCGAGGACGCTGGAACCCGGCTCCAACATGCCCAAGGCGATGTTCGTGTAACGCCCTTCGTCGGGTTCGTTCAGGCCACGGTCCCCAAGGCGGAACAGCAGCAGCCCGACCACGGCTACCAACAGCCAAACCCACTGGCGCCGGCTGGGAGCCGGCGCAAAGTCGCCGGCGGCGGACGGCCTCAACGGAATCCTCCCTGCTTTAGGGCGGGCAGCGAATTAGTCGGTGACGAATACAAGCTCATCGGCAATTTACGAAAACGCCGCCCGGAAAGGTGGCGGAATTGCATGGAAGGAGCCTAGCGGGAGCGCCGGGGATTGGCCACCCTTCCGTTGGTTTACAGTCACCGACGGAAACCCTTTTCCCGAGGGCCGCGCCTGCCTAGCCTCCGGCCGCATGCACGGGACCACCCGCAAGACCAAAGTCATCGCCACCCTCGGCCCGGCCACGGATTCCCGTGAAATGCTCGGGAAGCTGATCGACGCCGGCATGAACATCGCCCGGCTGAACCTCTCCCACGCCAAACCGGAATGGGTTCATCGGGTAACCCGGGACATCCGCGAACTGGCCGCCCAGCGCGGGACCGCGATCGGCATCCTGCTCGACCTCAAGGGCCCGGGCATCCGCACCGGCGATGTGGCCGCCCCCATCCCGCTCCTGCGGGGCGAGCGGTTCATCTTCATCTGCGGCGACGAACCGGCCCCTACCGATGGCACGAAATGGACCTCTGTCGCCTACCTCGACTTCGCCCGGGACGTCGAGGTCGGCAAGACGCTCATCGTGGACAACGGCGAAATGAAGATGCACGTCGTGGCCAAAAGCGAACTGCGGGTGGAATGCGAGGTCCTGACCGACGGGAGCCTCGGGAGCCGCCGGCACATCAACCTGCCAGGTGTGCGCGTCTCCCTGCCCGCCCTGACGCCCAAGGACCGCGAGGATGTGAAACTCGGCCTCGCGGCCGGCGTGGACTTCATCGCACTGAGCTTCGTCCGTGAACCTTCCGACCTGGCGGACCTGCGTTCCCTCGTGGCGGGCGCCAAAAATCCCCCGGCCCTGGTCGCCAAGATCGAGCACGAGTTCGCCGTCCACAATTTCGAGGCCATCGCCAAGGTCGCCGACGGCATCATGGTCGCGCGCGGCGACCTCGGCATCGAATGTCCCTACGAGGAGCTGCCGATCATCCAGCGGCGTATCGTGAAGCGCTGCGCCCAGATCGGCCGGCCGGTGATCGTGGCCACCCACATGCTGGAAAGCATGATCGAGAATCCGCTGCCGACGCGCGCGGAGATCACCGACGTGGCCAACGCCGTGTTCGAGCAGGCCGACGCGATCATGCTCAGCGGCGAGACCACCGTCGGCAAACATCCCCTCGCCTGCCTCGAAGTCATGGACAACATCGCCCGCCGCATCGAGCGCAGCGGCGGCGCCGGCTACCACGAGGCCGCCGAAGTCTGGCAGTCACGTGAGAAGCTCGTGCAAAGCGCCGTGAAGCTGGCCGACCAACTCCGCGCCGCCGCCCTCATCGTCTTCACCAAGAACGGCGAACTGGCCCAGTATGCCGGCTGGTTCCGGCCCAAAACCACACCCGTCTTCGCCTTCTGTGAACAGGTCACGGTCGCTCGGCAGCTCGCCCTCGTCCGCGGCGTGGTGCCGCTGTTCATGCCCGCGTGCCCGGACGACCTCGAAGGTTCCCTGAGCGGGGCAATTCGCCGGCTGAAGCAGTTGGGCTCCCTGCATTCCGGCGACACCATCGTCGCCATCATGCCCAACGCGAGCGCGGACGATTCCTACGCCGACGCGGTCACGATGAGGCCGGTGGCGTAACGATCCACGGCCGCCCGGACAGGCCACTCAGGGCTGCAACCGGGCCAGCGCCTGATGCAGGCCGACGCAACGGACGTTGGCCGCGGCAAGGCATTCGCGGGCCGACGCGTCGATCGTTTCGTCCGACGCGACAATCAGGACACAATCGCGGACCGCCTCGGCCGGCACGTCGAACCGGATTCGGTCGCCCGCGATGGCCGCAAGTTGGCGACGGGCGTCGTCCGGCAACGGTTCATTGCAGATCAAGGCAGGGGCGGCTGCATCGGTTGAATCCTCGTTCACGATGGACCAGAGGACGGCGCGCAGGGCGAGCGTGGCCAACGGCACCGGCAGCATCTTTTCATGGCCCAGGCCCCGTAGGCGGCAAGCCAGGTGATAGGTATCGACGGCGTTGCGCTCTCGGGCATGCCGCAGTCGGATCGCCACCGCCATCCGCTGCGCAATCATCGGGTTAATCCGCGCGAGCAACGCCGCGTGGTCCGCCGGCGCCAGTTGGCCCAGGGCCCGCCCGAGGACGAATTCAAGGCCGCCGCGGTAGCAGTCCCAGGACGTTTCCACCTCTTCCATGCCCACTTGGGTGCGCGGCGGGCCGGCGAAATAGCGTGAGATCGAGACGTAAAACGGCCGGGCATTGAACAGCACCTCGCCCCGGCCCACGTAGGAGGACGCAAAGACGAACGCCCAAAACGCGTGCGGATTGATCCGCAGGTCCAGCGCGTGCCAGGCATCCCGTCGGGCCACGACAATCTCCGGAAACGCCTTCAGCCGAAGCACCGTGTCGAGCAACGCCCGCTGGTCCCCCTGCCGGACGAGCACATCCTCGGTCTGCTGGTAGAACGTTCCAATCGTCCGGTT
>JBEISV010000543.1:0-3091 GCA_040375265.1 Verrucomicrobiales bacterium | reverse complement strand
GAGTATATGATCGCGATGCTCTACTTCGTGGCCGGAAAACTTTCGATCCCTTCCATCCTAGCCCACTGAAAACGTCGAAGAACCGAAAACGGTGTCCCCGGCCGCGGTGACGGACGTCGTCGAGTTTCGCGGCGACGTGCTGGCCGCCGCCGGGAACCAGCTCTGGCGCGTGCGGGGCGACGACCTGGAAGTGCTGTCCACGAACAAGGCCCGCTTCGGACTCACGCGCCTCGTGCCGCACCATGACACGCTTTACGTCCACGGCCCGGGCCGGCTCGCGCCGTATGCGTTCGGCGCGTTCGGCGGCGTGGACGCCTACACTTGGCCCGCCGACCTGAACTGGGATTGGGGCACGCTGCCGTCACCGAACACCCGCGATGCACTGAGTCTGGGACCCGCGCTGTATCTCGCCACCGATCGCGGTCTCGGCGTGCTGCGCGGCATGTCGCTCACCCAACTCCGCGGGGAACAGGGCCTGCCGTTTGAGGATACGCTCTGCCTCGCCGCCGGCTTCACCAATGACCTTTGGATCGGCACCACGCGCGGCGCGATCCGGCACGTGGATGGCGCCTTCCACTACTTCGCCGGCCAACGCTGGCTGCCGGGTGATCGCGTCAACGCCATCGCCGCGAATGGCCGTTCCGTTTACCTCGCCACCGACCGCGGACTCGCGCTCATCGGCTACGAACCCTACACGCTCGGGAAGAAGGCCGCTTATTACGAACGCCACCTCGATGAATGGGGACAGAAGCGCCTCGGCTTCGTGCATAAGCTGGAGTGGGACGCCCCCACGAAGGAATTCGTCCGCGAAGTCAGCGACAACGACGGCGGTTACACGGGCAACTACCTCGCCGCCCAATGCTACCGCTACGCCGTCACGCAGGATCCCGCCGCCCGGCGCGAGGCGACCAACACCTTCCACGCGCTCCGCTGGCTGGAGGCGATGACCGGCATTCCCGGCTTCCCGGCCCGTTCCGTCTGGGCCAAGGGCGAGCGCGGCCATCAGGCCGGACACGGCTCGGGCAACTACGCCGCTGAATGGCATGACACCACCGACGGGAAGTTTGAGTGGAAGGGCGACACCTCCAGCGACGAACTTTGCTCGCTGTTCTACTCGTTCAGCCTGTTCCTCGAACTCGTCGCGGAGGGCGATGAAGTCGCGCAGGCCAAGACCCACCTCGCCCGCGTCGCCACCCATCTCATCGAACACAAGTGGCAGCTCGTGGACCTCGACGGCAAACCCACGCGCTGGGGCCGTTGGGATCCGGATTACTTCCTGACGGACGAGGGCAAATTCGACCGCGGGCTCCAGGCCGTCGAACTGCTCTCGTTCATCAAGACGGCCGAAGTGCTCACCGGCGAACCCAAGTTCGCCGCCGCCTACCGCGAACTCGTGGCGCTCGGTTATCCCGGCTACACGCTCCGCGCGCGGAACACCTTTCCGCCCGACAGCGTCCTTCACTTCCTCGATGAGCTCGCGTTCTGGAGTTACTGGAATCTCCTCCGCTACGAGCAGGATCCGGAACTCCGCGCCCTCTACCGCCGCGGCTACGAACGCAGCCATGAAGTCGTCCGCGTGGAGCAGAACGCGTGGTTCAACTTCCTCTACGGCACCCTGACCGGCCACGACTGCGAACCGGTTCAAGCGGTCGAACATCTCCGCGGCTGGCCGCTGGATCTGCGCGTGTGGTCCTACCAGAACTCCCACCGCGCCGACCTCCGCACGCCGCCCGGTTACGTCGCGCTCAAGGGCGGCACGAAGACGTTCCCGCCCCGCGAGACCGAACCGCTCCGGCTCGACCACTGGCTCATGCAGGCCGACGGCGGCGCGGGCGGCAACGACGTGGTTGAACCCAGCGGCTGGCTACTCGGCTACTGGCTCGGCCGCTACCACGGCTTCATCGCCGCTCCGACCGTGACCGACCCGCAACTGCTCACCGTAGAGCACACCCACGGCCGCGAACTCGGCGCCAAGCCGTATGTCGGGCCTGGAAGGCCGGCGGGATTCTGAACTCGGACGTAAGATGGCGTGGCTGGGACTTCTCCCGGCTCTCGGTTTCAACCACCTTCCCGCCATGAAACCTCGGTCCCGCGCGTTGATTGCTGCCGGCTTGGTCGCGTTGGTGATTGGCGGACCCTATGGCTGCTACCGTTGGCAGTTACCGTATGGCCGGAGGACTTGCTTCCTGCCGTGCCTCATGTCCGCGTTGCGCTTCACTGACGAGGAGGACGTTGGCCGTTACCCGGACGACCTCTTCGCCACCAACACGATGGCCCAGCTCGGCCGGTGGGGCATCCGGGAGCAGTTGGCGGGACTTTCCGGCGACATCCCGGAAACCTTGCACCGGATCGACGCGGGTCTGCCTTTGGACACTAACGTCTCCAGTTGGGTCTACTGGCCGGGCTTCCGCGACAATGATCCCGCCGAACTCGCGATCATCTGGGACCGCACCGAGGGACTGGCTGGCAACGCTTTCCGTTCGGAGTGGAACGCAGTGGGTTTCGCGGACGGGAGCCACCGGGGCATTCCGAAAACGGAGTGGGCGGCTTTCCTGAAATCGCAGGCGGAACTCCGTGCCCGCGTCCTCGCGAGCCGAACAAATCCACCGGTCCCGGCCGTCTTCAAGCCGGCGGAGTGAGCCCGCGGCAGGGCAGAGCGCCGGTTCGTGGAAAGTTTCCGGCCGCTGTCCTTTTTGCGGTTCCCCGTTCGTCGTGTCCCTGATTGCCTGACCGGGAACTCCAACCACATCACGCCTCGCCCCTCCGCCCATGAAATACCTGCCCACCATCGCCGGCGCCCTGCTCGGCTTGCTCTTCGCCGCCTCCGGTGCCGTCTTGCTGCTGAAGCTCGCGCCGATGCCGTCGCTGCCGGAAGGGTCCCCGGCGGCCCACTTCATGGCGGCCTTTATGCCCACCGGTTACATGACTTTCGTGAAGGTCCTGGAAGTTCTCGGCGGTATCCTGGTCGCGGTGCCCAAGACCCGGAACCTCGGCCTGCTGGTGCTCGGGCCCATCGTCCTGAACATCCTCGCCTACCACGCGTTCGTCATGAAGGGCGAAGGGCTGCTCTCCCCGCCCCTCCTGCTGATCG
>JBEISV010000134.1:0-10408 GCA_040375265.1 Verrucomicrobiales bacterium | reverse complement strand
TCACCAGCATGGTGAAGCGTAACGCCGAGGCCGCCGCCAAGGCCAAGGACCTTGCCGGCCAGACCCGCACCGCCGCCGACACGGGCACCAACGACATGGTCGAGATGGAGGCCGCGATGAACGACATCCGCACCTCCAGCGCCGAGGTCGCCAAGATCGTGAAGGACATCGACGAGATCGCCTTCCAGACCAACATCCTCGCCCTCAACGCCGCCGTCGAGGCTGCCCGCGCCGGCGAGGCCGGCATGGGCTTCGCGGTCGTCGCCGACGAGGTCCGCAACCTTGCCCAGCGCAGCGCCCGTTCCGCCAAGGAAACCGCCCTCAAGATCGAGGACGCCATCAGCAAGAGCGAACGCGGCGTCCAGATCAGCGGCCGCGTCGCCGCCTCCTTCACCCAGATCGCCGGCAAGACCCGCGAGGTGGATCAGTTCGTCGCCGAAATCGCCCTCGCGTCCAATGAGCAGGCCCAGGGCATCCAGCAGGTCAGCGTCGCCGTCTCCCAGATGGACAAGGTCACCCAGTCCAACGCCGCCACCGCCGAGGAGGCCGCCTCCGCCAGCGAGGAACTGAACTCCCAGGCCGTCTCGGTCAGCCAGACCGTGGCCGAACTCGAACGCCTCGTCGGCGGCGCCAAGGGCACCCCGGCCCCTGAATCACACGCCCACGCTGTCCATGCGCCGGCCAGACCGGCCGCCCGGTCCAACCTCAAGTCCCCGGCTCCGGCCAAGGCGCACAAGTCCAGCCACGTGAAGGCGGGCGAAGTCCACCGCCTCAGCCCCGCCGCCGCCAGCAATGGTCACGCGCCTCGCGCCGCTTCCCTACCCTTGCCCGGTGAGGAAGACTTCAAGGACTTCTGAGCCCACCGAAGAAGGCTAGTTCGCCCGAGCTTTTGGTAGAAAAACGCTGGTCGTCATCCAGGCGACCAACGTTTTGCCGTTCCCGGATCAACCGCTAGCGCGCCGCAAGCACGCGCGAACGCCGCCAGGCGCCAAACGCGAGCAGACCCGCTCCGCCGACGGCGGCCCATTCCTCAGGTTCGGGCACGGGCGTGGTGCCCGCCAATTGCGGCAGAGCCACCGAAGATTCACCACCAACGCCCCGGGCCGTGAAACGAATCAGGCCCGAGATCGTTTCCGAAGCGCCGTTGGCGATGAAATTCGGCGTCATGACTTCCGTGTCGAACAGCGCCGTTGAGAATGGTCCCGGAGTCGAATTGACGTAGTTGAAGTTCACCGGTGAACGCGTCGCCCCGCCGGTCCAATTGGCCTGGACTTCGAACTGCACAAACGAGCCGGGACCGGAACCCACCATTCCGCTGATGTTCGGGAAATTGGCATAGCCAAACGCCACCGGCCCGAACTGCCCGGCCATTTCCCACGTCGCAGTGAAGTTGATCGTGACCGTCGCCGCGCCGTTCGCGTGGCCCGAGGTGTCGAACTGGCTGACGCCGGAGCCACCCGGAACGTTGACGCCGAACATTGAGGCCGATTCGAGGTGCCACATCCCGGCCGCGCCGCTCGCCGCCAAGGGCGCGGGATTGCCAGTGTTGAGCTGGGTGACCGGCCCGCCCGCCGGAATCGGGTTCGAGGTGACTGTGGTCGTATTGCCGTCGCCCGGGTCGAAGATGAAGCTGGCGACGCCGGAATTGAAGACAGGGGCGGCGAGGGTGAAAACCGTTCCGAAAGCGGCTCCGATCAGGAGTCCGCTCATTGTATTGCAACGCATGGTCTATTTGGGGAATCGGCTACTCGGCGCCGCGAATAGCCGGCGGCGTGCCAGTCCCACCGAAGTTTTTAGCACGCTTCGCCCGCTCCTTACGGCGCCACCCATTCCACCGGCTCCGACCAACGACTTGGAGCCCCACCCTTCGGCACCGAGCGAGCCCGCACCCGATAGGTGTGGCCAGAGACCAATCCGGCGACCGGCACCGCCATCTCGGCACCGCCCGAGGCCTGCCAAAGGGCCTCGATTTCGTGCCGCCACGGTTCGCGCGGGGCGACGGCGGCCCGTTTCGGGTCGGTGATCTCGGCGAGTCGCCACTGGATTGGGGCGACGGTGGACCCTTGGACGGAAAACTTCATGGCCCCCGCGGTCGGCGCGACGCTCGGGTGCTTGGCGATGACCGGGGCGGGCAGCGGATTGTGCCCTTCAAGCAGCCGGCCCAAGAACCGTTGCCGACGTTGGGCGAACTCCTTCATCAGCGCGGGCATCACGCCGAAGCGGTTGCCCGCTTCCCGTTCGTAGAACAGCCCCGGTTCGCTCTTGCCCGGATCGACGTAGCGCGAGGACATGATCGGGTGGTAGTCCCACTTCGCCCGGTCGGCGTCAGCGAGGGACTGCTTCGACGGCCCGTGCCAGATCATGGCCGCGTGCTCGTCGATGACCCGGCCGAGCGCCTCGGAGTTCAGCAGCAGGTCGCGCAGCTCGGAAAGGCGTCGCTGATACGCCTCGCGAAACGGGCTTTGAGCCAGAATGGGGCGCATCGGCTCATTTCCGTCGCCAAACATGTGTTCACCCCAACTGAGGTCCACATCCCAAGGAACGACCTGCCAGCGATCGGCTGCCAAGTTATGGTAGAAGAAGTAATTTTTCCCCGAGCCGATGTCGTAGTGATGCGTCGCCTCCACGACGCTGCGATAGGCGTAGTAACGGTCGAGATCCACCTTGCCCGGCCACGGCCCAACAGACCCCGGCGGGGCCAACGCCCGCTCGCCGAACCCGAGGTCCGCGAGGAACTTCGTGGCATCGGCGGAATCTTTGCGGTCGCCCTTGGCAAAATGCTGCGCGTGCGGCTCGAAGTTCTCGATCTTGTAGACGTTGCCGTCGGGCAATCCGTGTTCTTTCAGGAAGTCGCCGTCGATCTCCTCCACCGCCAGGTAGAGTCCCCAGAAATCACCGCGGTATTGGTCCGCCGGGGATTCTGCGACCTCCGCCACGACGCGCAGGTGAACCCAATGCGTGCGCGGAGCCTCCGTCCCGGCCAAGTTGAAGAGCCGGAAGGTCACGGCCTCCAACATTCCCTGCTCACCCCGCATCCGGTAATCGCCCTGCTGGATGCAGGCGCCCAAGTTCAGCTTGTCCCACTTGCCGGCATAGGGACGTCCGTAGAAATCCTTCGCGGCAAGCCGATGGCCGGCGTTGAAGTTGAACTTCCACATGTTCTTGCCCATCGAGTGCCGCCAACCGCCGCCGCGGGCGCGGAACTTCACGTGGTCGTAAACCTCGCCGTCGCAGACGAACGTGCCGGTATGCCGGTAGGCGTGACGCGGGTCTTCGTCCGGCGAGTCCCAGCGCGGCTTCCACATCGCTTCCTCCACGGATTTCTGCGCGGCGATCAGGTGATACACCGGCACGGTGGTCAGCACGGCCGAAGGGAAGGTCTTCACTTCCGCCGCCGCGCCGGCGCCTTTGGGATTCACCGCCCCGCGCCAGGCCGGAACCCCGTCGTAAACAAAGTAGGCGAAGTTGCCCTGCTCGTCGTCCTTGGGCGGCAACAGTTGCGCCCGGCTTGGGGCGGAGCGGATGCGGTAACGGACCAGGTTGCGATGGGTCTGGATCGAGGACGGCAACTCGGCCGTGAACGAGCCGTCGGCTTCCGCCTTCAGCGCCTGCCGGTTCCAACCGCGCTCAAATCCCGGATCCGCCTTGGCCACATAACGACCGGGCAGGACGACCTGGAACTCCAGCACCGGCTCCGCGTTCGCCGCGAGCCCCGGATCGACCGAGATCAGCACCGGCTGACCCGAGCGAGGTTGGGTCGGTTCATGCCGGACACGAACGTTCCCGGCGGCCGCCGCCTGCACAACCAAGGCAGCCACCAACGCCCAGCGCCACATCCAAGGTAGTGAGCCGAGGAAACTGGGAAAGGCGGCGGTCCGGGAGCGCATGGCGAAAACTTTGCCGGATTCGGACCGACGGAAAGCCGATTCGTTCGACCGTGGGCACCGCATCGGACAGGACGGCCGGCCGTGCGTCGCGCCAGCCTCGTCGTTTCCAGGTCCGGATCACACCACCCGATGCGGCCCGATCGAGGGCACGCTTTGCCCTACTTGCCGAGTGGGCTGCCCTCACGCGGCTCCGATTCGATGTGCCCTTCGATAGCGGCTGGGCGAACAACCGCAGGCTTTCCGGAACGCTTCGTAGAAGCGGCTGGAGGTCCGAAACCCGGCGTCGAAGGCGATGTCGATGACCTTTTCCTCCGTTGTCGCCAGCAACCGCTGGGCCTGCGCGATGCGGTAGTGGATCAGATAGTCGTTCAAGGTCGTCCGAAAGGTCTGCTTGAAGAGCGTCATCGCGTAGTTCGTGTGCAGCCTCACGTGGCCGGCGACGTCTTCGGCCGCGAGCGGTTCCCGGTAGTGCCGCGCGATGTAGCTCGCCATCTGCTCGGCCTTGGTGGCTTGGGCTTCGCCTGCGACTGCCCGGGAATTTCGGCGGGTCGGCGTTTCCGGCAGGTTTGCGGCGAAGCGAAGCATCCGCGCGTGGAGTTCGAGCTTCGCGGCGGGACTGGTTTCGGCCGCGGGGCCGGGCAGGTCGCGTTCCCATTGACCGAAGAGGGCGAGATCCAGCTCCAGCCGCGGCTCGACGGATTCCCGGAGGAACTGTCCGGCCAGGAGACGGTCCACCAGCGGCGCGGGCAGTTGGCATTGGAGAAACCACGCCAGCGGCAGCGTCACCACATAATACTGGGGCTGACCCTCCGACCCGATGATCTGGTGCGGCAGCGCGGCCCAGAAGGCGCCGAGGCTCTTTTCTCCGAGCGTCACCCGCTGGCCGCCGATGAGGTAGGTCAATACGCCGCGCAGCATCAGGTTCAGCTCGATCTCGTTGTGCCGGTCCGGCCGGCACATGAGGGCTCCCTTCCACAGCTCGCAGGTGAACCCATAGGGCGTCAGGTCGGGCCTGGCGTGGTTGAACGTGCGGAGGGGCATGGATCTTAGGATTCAGGAGAAATCGGCGGCGCAACAAGGATGAAACCGGACAGGCATTGCGGCAGGTTCGACTCATGAACCTCCGAGTCTTCGCGCGCATCTTAGCCGTGGCGTTGTTTGCCGTGTTTTCGCTGCGGGTCTCCGCCGCCGAACTCAAACCGCGCATCGTGGTGCTGACCGATGTCTCCACCTGGGAAACCGACGACAGCGAATCGTTGGTCCGATTGCTGGTCCACGCCGATCTGCTGGAGATCGAGGGGCTGGTGTTCACCACCGGTTGGAGCTTGGAGACCACTCGCGACGATTTCATGGAGCTGATCCGCGAGCCGATCAACGCCTACGAAAAGGACCTGCCCAATCTTCGAAAACGTTCCCGGCAGGAAGGGCACTTGGCCGACGAGTCGCGCCAGACCATTGGCTACTGGCCCAGCGCCATGTTGCTCCGTTCGGCGACGATGTTCGGCAGCCGGAAGCGCGGCATGGAGTTCATCGGCAAGGACAACAACTCCCCGGGCAGCGACCTCATCATCCGTCTGGCCGACGAAGCGGATGCCCGTCCGCTGTGGGTGCTCGGCTGGGGCGGCGGCAATACCTTGGCCCAGGCCATCTGGCGCGTGCAGCAGGAACGCACGCCGGAGCAGCTCCGGACGTTTCTCGGCAAGGTCCGCTTCTACTCCATTACCGATCAGGACCGCGGCTACCAGAAGGGCACGCCCTTCGACACCAGTTCGCACCAGTGGATGCGGCGGGAGTTCAGCAAGGACCTGTTCTTCATCTGGGACGAAGGGGCATGGATGTTCCAGAACGGCACCGGCAAACAGAAGTGGGACGACTACGCCGCGCACATCCAGGGCCACGGCCATCTCGGCGCCTTGTATCCGAAATACAAATACGGCGTGGAGGGCGACACGCCGTCGTTCCTCTACGTGCTGCCCAACGGCCTGAACGATCCCGAACGGCCCGGTCACGGCGGCTGGGGCGGCTTCTACGTTCGTGGAATCGGTCCCGACGAAAAGACGGAAGCCTGGGTGAACCAACGCGGCTTGCCGGCCCACGAGACGGCGCGGAAACACTTCGAGCACTTCTACCCGGCAATGTTCAACAGCTTCGCCGCGCGGATGGACTGGGCGCACAGCGGCACCGGCAATCGTGAACCAGTGGTCGTGGTCAACGGCGACCGCAGCCGAACCATCCTCAAGCTCGCGCCCGCACCGGGAGCCTCGGTCGCTTTCGATGCGTCGGCTTCGACCGATCCCGAAGGCGACGCGCTAGCGTTCTCCTGGTGGATTCTTCCCGGCGTCGGGGACTACACCCAGCCCATCGCGCTCACCGGGACGAATGCCAGCCGTGTCTCGTTCATCGTTCCCGCGGACGCCGTTGGGAAGAGTTTCCACATCGTCTGCGAAGTGACCGATACGGGCTCACCCAAGCTGACCGGGTATCGGCGCGTTGTCGTCGAAGCGGCTGCGGCGAAAGAAACGAAGTGAGCCAAATATCGGAGCCATGAATACGAAATCGCTGCGAACCAACCTGAACGTCTTCAGTTCGTGCTGGGCGCTGTGGCTGCTGCTGACCGCCTGCGGGTCCACCTTCCGGGCGGCGGTGACGAACGGCCCGGCGCCAACCGCCACAGCGCCTGCCTTGCGGCCACGCGTCGTGGTGCTCACGGACTTTCCGCCGGTGGACGTCATTGCGGTCGGTGCCGGGCACGGTCCGGCCGAGAAGCGCAGCGACCCGGACGATGTGCAGTCGGTGGTCCGGTTTCTCCTCTACGCGAACGAATTCGATGTCGAGGGACTGGTCGCGTCGGCCGCCACGTCGGCCGCCACGTTGGCCAACGTGGCGCGGAAGCAGAACCTTCACGGCATCCTGGATCGCTACGACCAGGTGGATGAAAACCTGCGGAAGCACGATCCGCGCTTTCCCACGGCGGACCGGCTGCGCTCTGTCACTTGGCAGGGACGCGACCAGACCTGGGGCAAGCCCGCCGACACGATCATCGGCGAAGGCCGCGACAGCGAAGCCTCCGAAGCCATCATTCGCCTCGTGGACGGACCCGATACGCGGCCCATCTGGTTCTGCGTGTGGGGCGGGCCGGCCGATCTGGCCCAAGCGATCTGGAAAGTGCGCGCCACCCGCAGTGCGGCGGAACTCGATCGCTTTCTCGCCAAGCTGCGGGTCTATCTCATCATCAAGCAGGACGGAACCGCGCAGTGGTTGCTGGACCAGTTCCCGCAGCTCTTCGTCATTCTGACCGAGCAGAACTACTTCGGCATGTTTTGGAATGCAAACGGGGCCGATCCCAAGCTCGCCGACCTCGATTGGATCAACACCTACGTCCGCACCGGCCACGGTCCGCTGGGCGCGATTTATCCCGAGAGCGGCGCCAACCCGAAGACCCCCGGTGTGATCGAAGGCGACACGCCGTCGTTCCTCCATCTCGTCAGCGCCGTGCGCGGATTGAACGATCCCGAGAAACCCGATCAACCCGGCTGGGGCGGCCAATTCGTCCGCCCGAATCCGGCCAAGAACCATTGGTTCGACGATCCGATCGGCGGCAAAGCCATCTGGCGCTGGCGGGGCGAAGTGCAAGCCGACTTCGCCCGGCGGTTGGACTGGATGCGGCCATAACCAAGTTGCCAACGCGTTGCCTTTCTCACCGAGGAAACACGCTCCACAATCTCCGTAACCATCCAGGGTTCTGCCGGGTCGTTTTCTGCGTTCACAAGTTCCACCAATGAACGTTCGCCCCATTGTCACTTCCTTGGTTGCGGGCTTAGCCGTCCAGTTTGCCATCGCAGCCCAGCGACCGAACCAACTGCCGCCCCCAAACTCACCCGAGGTCGCGGCGGACCGCCAGATCACCTTCCGCGTGGCCGCGCCCAAAGCCGAGTCCGTAAAGCTCGCCGGCAGCGACCTGCCCGGGCTCGGCCAAGGCAAGGAGATGGCCAAGGGCACCAACGGCGTGTGGGAAGTCACCTTCGGACCGGTGCCACCCGGCAGCTACCGCTATAACTTCAACGTGGACGGCGTGTCCGTCGTTGATCCGCGCAATCCGAAAACCAGTGAGTCCAACGAGAACACCTGGAGTCTCGTCAACGTCCCGGGTGCCGACTGGCTGGACACGCAGGACGTGCCGCACGGCGCCGTGGCGCAAGTGACCTATTGGTCGTCCACGCTCAAGAAGTTCCGTCGGATGCACGTTTACACGCCACCGGGCTACGAGGCGGGCGCCAACAAGTATCCCGTGTTTTACCTGCTGCACGGCGCCTTCGACTCTGACAATTCGTGGAGCACGGTGGGGCGCGCCGGGTTCATTCTCGACAACCTGATCGCTGCCGGGAAAGCCAAGCCGATGGTCGTCGTGATGCCGGCCGGGCACACCGGGCCGTTCAGCTTCGGACGCGGCTCCATGTCGGGCGAGTTCGAGCCGGACTTCGTCAGCGACATCCTGCCAACCGTCGAGAAGAAGTATCGGGTCCACACTGACCGCGCGAACCGCGCGATCGCCGGCCTCTCGATGGGCGGCGCGCACACGCTGAACATCGGTGTGCCGCACCTGGAGAAGTTCGCCTACCTCGGGGTGTATAGCTCGGGCATCTTTGGCATCGTGCAACGTCCGGGAGCTCCCGCGCCGCAGGGGCCGAGCTTCGAGGAGAAACACAAGACCATCCTCGACGACGCCAAACTGAAAGAAGGGCTGAAGCTCTTCTGGTTCGCCACGGGCAAGGACGACTTCCTGGTCGAAACCACCCGCAAAACCGTCGAGATGTTCAAGGGCCACAAATTCGACGTGATCTACAAGGAGACGGACGGAGCGCACACCTGGGACAAGTGGCGGGACTATCTGAACGAGTTCGCGCCGCAACTGTTCCGCTGAACCATTCCGCCTCGCGCCGCGACGGCCCAGAAACCCCGCGGCGCAGCCTCTCAGGCCACCCCTCGGAAAGGCTCGCAGTCGCGCGACGTCCGCGCGTTCTCTTTTACACCGGCAATCCGCTGGGGTATTCCCCTCGGCATGTCACTCCTCTCGTCCTTGCAGCCTCGTCGGGCGGTAGCCCTGGCCGCAGCGGCCGCAGTCCATTGGGCACCGTTCGCCCGCGCCGAGGATCCCCTGCCCAACGTCGAGCGGCTCAAGTCGAGTCCGGTGCTCCAGCACCTGAAGCCCAACCCGGCTCCCCGCCCCGGCAAGACCGGCCCGCAACAGACAGTCGCCCAGATGTATGTGCCCGAGGGCTTCCAGGTGGACCTCGTGGTTGGCGAGCCGGACTTGCATCAGCCGGTGGCCTTCGCCTTCGACGAGCGCGGCCGCATCTGGGTTGCCGAAGCCTACAGCTATCCTACCAAGCGTCCCGCCGGCCAGGGTGAGGACAAGCTCGTCATCTTCGAGGACCAGGACGGTGACGGCAGCTTCGAGAGCCGCAAAGTCTTCGCGGAACGGCTCAACCTCGTCAGCGGCTTTGAAGTCGGCCACGGCGGTGTGTGGGTGGGTGCCGCCCCGGAACTCCTCTTCATCGCCGACAAAAACCACGACGACATTCCCGACGCCGCGCCGCAGGCATTGCTCGATGGCTTCGGTTACCAAGACACCCACGAGTGCCTGAACAGCTTTCTCTGGGGACCGGATGGCTGGCTTTACGGCATCCAAGGCGTCTTCAACCTCGCGCACATCGGCAAACCCGGCGCCAAGGACACCGGGCGCACCGAACTCCGCGCCGGCGTGTGGCGCTACCATCCGGTGCGACATGAGTTCGAGGTCTTCGCGCACGGCGGCAGCAATCCCTGGGGCCTCGACTACGACGAGCACGGCGAACTTTTCATGACGCACTGTCGCAGCTACTGGGGCCGCGGCGGCACGACCCACGTCATGCAGGGCGGCCAGTTCTGGAACCAGGCCAACGCCAACTACGCGCCCTTCATCGTCGCCAATCCGCCGGCCGACTTCCCCGGCTTCCGCAACTTCCTGCTCGCTTCCGCCCGCTACGACCATGGTGCGGGCGGCGCCGGCGTGCGGGGCAGCGACGCGATCTATGGCGGCCACTCGCACGTCGGCACGATGATC
This sequence comes from Verrucomicrobiales bacterium, assembly GCA_040375265.1. GTDB lineage: Bacteria > Verrucomicrobiota > Verrucomicrobiia > Limisphaerales > UBA9464 > CAIWAH01. The sequence goes on along the minus strand of JBEISV010000134.1, from coordinate 418 downwards.
TATCTCGGCGACAACTGGCCCGACGAGTTCCGCGGTCACCTGTTCACGCACAACCTGCACGGCCACCAGATCAATCAGCAGGTCCACCTCCGCGAGGCGTCCGGCTACAACACGGTTCACGCCGGCAAGGACCAGTTCTTCTGCAGCGACCCGAACTACGTCGCCGTGGATCTCCAATACGGCCCCGACGGTGCGGTCTATTTCATCGACTGGTATGACCCGCAGCATTGCCACAATCCGAACACCGAACGCTGGGACCGCACCAACGGTCGCCTTTACCGGATGCAGTGGCAGGCGACTTACAAGCCTGCGAAGGTGGACTTGGCGGCGAAGTCGGACGACGAACTCGCCGACCTGCTCACCCATCGGAACGCGTGGCACGCCCGCACTGCCAAGCGGCTGCTCGGTGAACGCGGCC
>JBEISV010000145.1:0-9682 GCA_040375265.1 Verrucomicrobiales bacterium | reverse complement strand
CGGATCGTGGACCCGGCCTTTGATACGGGTTCGCAACTCAACGGTGTGCCCATGTTGAACACCATCTACCCGCTCAGTTCCGGCAAGTCGCTCGTGCTGGGAAACCTGGATGTGAGCTACGGCAGCAAGGTGCATCTCGGCTACCTGAGGCTCAACGCCAACGGTTCGGTGGACACGACGTTCAACCCCGACGGCACGGGGTCGCTTTTCAGTTCGGCCTTCGCGACCCGGCCCGCCGAAGACGTCGACGGCAAAGTCCTGATCTATGACCAGGGCTGGAATGGCGAATTCGTGAGCCAGTATTACTTCCGGCTGAACGCAGACGGCACGCGGGACACAAGCTTCGCCTTGGGCGGGACGAAATACACCGCGTCCGGCGACAAGGCGATGCTCCGGCTGCCGGACGGGAAATTCCTGGTGTCGGCCGATCTCCAGCCGAAGCTGCCCGCGGGACCGGCCAACCCGAGCAATGTCCTGCGCCTTAACTCCGACGGCACGGTGGACCCGACCTTCGTTCACAATGCGCTGGTGCCGTTTGCGGCCGGCGGCATTTCGCAGCTCGTTCGCCAACCGGACGGTCGCATCCTGGTGGCGGGTGAATTCACCAGCGCCCAGTTCAATGGCGTCAACCTGGCGGTGATGCGCCTCGAGGCCGATGGCCGATTGGATCGCACGTTCAATCCCGTGCCCCGACTTTCCGCCAGCCCCGCGGGTGGTGCCCGGCGCATCGCCCTTCAGGCCGACGGCCGCATCCTCGTCCAGAGCCGCTTCAGTCAGCCGGGGATGTTCCGCCTGTGGCCCAACGGGTTGCTGGATCCGGAATTCACACCTGGCATTGCGTCGCGGCGCAGCGGTTCGAGTGTGTTGTCGGCGGTCGCCATCAATGCGGCGAACGACGTCTTCGTCGGCGGGTGGTTTGAAGCGTTCAACGGATTCCCGCGGACCAACTTCGTCCGGCTCAATGGCGGTCCGCTGCGTCCGATTCCGGCGCCGCCCACCATCGTCAACCAGCCCACGCGGGTCGTGGCCAAGGCGGGCACCGCCGTCACGCTCACGGTGGAACCCGGCGGCGACGGGCCGTTCCAGTATCAGTGGCGGCGAAACCAGTCGGTCGGCTCCACGAACTTCGTGGACATTGTCGGCGCGACCAACGCCAGCCTCACGTTTCCGGAGGTCCGCTTGACGCCGTTCCAGCAGGATTCGGGTCTCTACCAGCTCGCGGTCGTGAATCCCGGCGGCGCAGTGTTTACCCGCTACATCACGCTGCTGGTCGAGCCGGCCCCGGTGGTTCCCGGCACTCCGGACGGGTCGTTTGCCGGCCAGAACGCCATCGGCCTCCTGACCTCGCAACCGCAGCTCACCGCGCCGGCCCCGGAGGGAATGCTCTATGTCTCGCTCGGACGGACGCTGGTCCGCGTGTTTGAGGACGGCACACCCGACCTGACGTTCGTGCCGCCGGCCGATTTGACGCAGGGACAGGACCAGGGCATCGCCGCCGTGAAGCGCCAGCCGGACGGCAAGATTCTGATCGCCGGCCGGTTCAAGGAAGGCGCCCTCGCCCGTCTGTTGCCTGACGGCAGTTATGACCCCGACTTCATCCGCACGAATAGCTACGGCGGATTCTTCCAGAGCGTGCCTTGGGAAATCGGCCTGCAAAGTGACGGGAACATCATCCTGGCGGGATCGTTTGAGAACTTCGCCGGCCGCCCGGTGAACGGGCTGATTCGCTTCCTGCCGAACGGCGCAGTGGATTCCACGTTCCCGCTCACCGCCGTCGAGGCCGTCCTCACCAACCCGGTGCGAACTCTGCCGGGCACGGTGGTGTCGCTCCGGGTATTGGCGGATGACCGGATCTACATCGGCGGCGGCTTCAATCGGGTGCATGGGGCTCCTCGGGTCGGCGTCGCGCGGCTGAATGCGGACGGTTCGCTCGACTCCTCGTTCGAGTCGCCGGCCAATGCGGCCACGCCGCTGGGACAAGGAGGCAGCATGCTGTTCTACACGCTGGGGCCGGTGACGCCGGAAGGCGGGGTTTGCCTGTTCGGAACCTTCCGGCCGACGCCCGAGGGGCCGGTGACCTCGGCCCTCCGCCTGTTCCCTAACGGCACCGTGGACAGCTCCTTCAACGTCGCGACCGACTTCCAGATCAACTTCGGCACCGTGCAGGGCGACGGGAAGCTGATCGTCACCGGCCAGTTCACGAAGCTGAACGGCCAGAACCGCGCGGGCTTTGCGCGGCTCAACCTGGACGGTTCGACCGACGCCAGCTTCACGCAGGGCGCGACCTTTGGCGTCGGTGGCCCCATGAGAATCCTGCCGGATGGCAAGCTGCTGATCGCCGGCACCCGGTTCTTCACCGGCGTCGGTCCCGCGTTGCCCGCGCAGGAAATCGACTTCGTGCTGAAACCCGGAGGCCTCGAACTCACCTGGCCGGCCGGCTTCCAGTTGCAAAAGACGACTTCACTCTCGCCACCAAACTGGCAGAGCGTCGTGAACCCGTCGCCGTTCACCGTGCCGCTGGGCGGCCCGGGCGAATTCTTCCGGGTCGTGCCGGTGCCGTGAAGTCGGGGTGGTTAGCTCACCCGAATCTGCTCGCCCGGAACGTCGCGCTGCGGTTAGCAACCTGCCGCTGATGAACTTTTCCTTGTGGTGGCGGGTTGTTACCGGAGTCACCGCGGCCCTGAACGTATGGGCCCAAACGCCCGGCACGTTGGACCCGGCGTATTCGCTGCCGGCGGGCACCGATGCCCCGCCGATGCTGTTGGCGCCTGCGCCTGCTGGAAAGGTCTACGTCAGCGGTGTTTTCACCAACTACGCCGGGACGGGTCGGGGTTCGCTGGCTCGGCTCAGTCCGGATGGCTCGGTTGACCCGGCCTTCACGATGCCCCCGCTGCTGAAGATCAGCCCGCCGTTCATCCTCAACGGCCAAGTCATCGTGCCGGGCTCCACCAACGCGGGCACCATCAAGGCCATCCTGGCTCTCCCTGACGGTCGCGCCGTCATCGCCGGTGGGTTTACGCACCTGGGTGACACCCAGCGGCCGGGCTTGGCCATTTTGAATCTGGACGGTTCATCGGCCCCCTTCGCCCCGGCCATCGGGAAGATTGATCCCGATGCGCTGCTGGCCGGCCCGGACGGGACCCTTTACGTGAGCGGGATCGGTTTCGCTGACGTGAACCGTTTGCCGGTGTTGCGCCTGAAGCTCGATGGGGCGCGCGATTCCGTGTTCGTGCCGCCAACGGTCGCATCCCTGGGCTACGCCGGCACCTTCGCCTCAGTCTTGCGTGCGGGTCCCGGCGGCACAGTGTATTTCGCGGCGTCGGTGACGCTGGCCAATTTCAGCTCTGCCTTTGAGATCGTGCGTCTCCAGCCCAGCGGAAACCCCGATGTCACTTTTGCCGGCGGTGGGCAGGCTCGTGTGGCCAATCCGGGCCTGGCCACCTTTCAGAGTTCGCCTTCCGGCCAACTGCTCTTCACCGGTCTGGATGCTTTTCGGGGCGTCGCCCTGACCCGCAAGATCAACCGGCTCTCCCTGGGTGGCGCGGTGGACCCGACCTTTCAGGCCACTGTGGACCCCGGGATCTTCGGGCGGTTGGTGGCGGTTCAGCCCGATGGCAAACTGCTCTATGTCGGGTCCGACCGCGCGTTGAGCCGGCTGCATCTCGACGGTTCGGCGGACCCCGGTTTCGTGAATCCTGCCAAAGTGCCGGTGGAGCAGCCCGGCCTGGTGCTTTCGTATTTTGCGTTGGCGCCCGACCTGAGCGTCTTTGCCGGCGGTTCCCGCGCCGGTCCCGGCAATGTGGTGACCTACGGCGCCTTTCACCTGTTTGGCGACCCGGTCACCGGCCCGCCGTTGCGGCTCAATTTTGAGCGCGGAGTGGACGGCATCCATCTGAGTTGGGCCGCGGGGCTCAGGCTCCAGCGGGCCACGCAACTGGCGCCCGCCGACTGGCAGGACCTAGCAATCCCGTCGCCACTCACCGTGCCCCTGAACGGCCCGACCGAATTCTACCGGGTGGTGCCGGCTTCTTGAGCACCGGGGTAGCAGCTCTCCGTCGCGTGATGATGACCGCGAAACCCCGCCTCATCGGCGAATGTCAGGTTGCCGCGCCAGAATTCATTTCATCGCGACAATCGATTTTGCAGGCGGCCCGGTTCTGTCGGCATACTGCGCGGCGTGAAGCCCGGGAGGTCAGCCATTTTGGCGGGACTGTTCGCCGCCGTCCTCGCACTTCGCGCGGATGATGCGGCGGACCGGCATTTCACCGACCGGGTCAGGCCGCTGCTCGACTTGCGCTGCGTCAGTTGTCACGGACCGGCCAAGGTGAAGGGAGGGCTGCGCCTGGATTCCCGCGAGGCCTTGCTCAAGGGCGGCGACACCGGCCCTGCGGTCGTGCCGGGCCAGCCGGACCAGAGTCTGCTGATCGACGCTGTGCTCCATTCGAAGAAGGAGTTGGCGATGCCGCCCAAGGAGAAGCTCACAACGAACGACGTCGCGGTGCTGGCCCGCTGGATTCGCGAAGGCGCGCCGTGGGTGACGGGGCCGACGGCTGTTGCCGGACCGTCGGTGGTGCCCGCTGGCGAACGCCTCGGCGACGCGTGGCATGATCCGCGCAACCCGATTGTCCGCATCTTCTCCGGCCAGCGGCTGGACCTGTGGTCGCTCAAGCCGGTGAAGGACGTCGAACCATCCGCGCCGTCCCCAGCCGCGCCCAGCACCGTTCGGAATCCCATCGATCAGTTCATCGTCGCCAAGTTGGCAGAGCAGGGGATGCGGCTCTCGCCCGAGGCGGACCGACGCACGCTGGCCCGCCGACTCAGCTTTGACCTCACTGGCCTGCCGCCAACTCCGGGCGAGGTGGACGAGTTCCTCAGCGACCCGCGTTCTGACGCCTATGAGAGCCTGGTTGGGCGCCTCATGGCCTCGCCGCGCTACGGCGAGCACCAGGCGCGGCTGTGGCTCGACGTGGTCCGCTACAGCGATAGCAATGGCTTCGACTGGGACGAATTCCGAAAGCTCGCCTGGAAGTTCCGCGACTACGCCGTCCGTTCGTTCAATGCCGACAAGCCATTCGACCGGTTCATCCGCGAGCAGCTCGCCGGCGACGAACTGGTGGCAGGTTCGCCGCGCAATGAGGCTGAACAGGATGCGCTCATCGCCACCGGTTACCTGCGCCTGGGCCCCCACGACAACGCCGCACCGCTCTTCAACGAGCAGGACCGCAGCCGGGCGGAGCTGATGGCGGATCTGGTGGAGACCACCGGCAGCGCGTTCCTCGGGCTCACCCTCTCGTGCTGCCGCTGCCACGACCACAAATACGACCCATTTTCGCAGGCCGACCACTTCCGTATGCGGGCGTTTTTCGAGCCAGTGAAGTTTGCCGACGACCTGCCGTTGGACCTCGCGCCCGAGCAGGAAGAAATCCGCCGCCATAACGAGGCGCTCGACGGACAGCTGGCGGCCTTGGAAAGGCAGCGCGATGAAGTCCTCTCCCCGGCAAAGGCCCGTCTCCGCGCCGATCGTGTGGCCAAGCTGACGACGGAGGAACAGACGTTGCTTGATTTGCCGAAGGATCAGCTGACCGAGGAACTGAAGATCAAAGTCGAGAAGGTTACCAAGAAGTCCGAACCCCGCGACAAGGAGGTGAAGGCAGCGCTCCTGGACGATGCCAAGCAGCGTCATGCCGAACTGGAGCAACAGATCGCCGCCGTGAAGAGCCAGCGCCGCGAATTTACGCGCGGCCTGCTCATGACGGACAAGGTGGGCGCGGCGCCGGTGACGAAGATCCTGTTCCAGGGCAACCACCAACAGGAACGTGATCCGGTGGAACCGGGATTCTTGTCTGTGTTGGACCCGAATCCGGCCCGAATCCGTCCGGGCGCCGGCACCAAAACGACGGGCCGCCGGCTCACGCTGGCGGAATGGATCGCGGCGCCGATCAATCCGCTGACCGCGCGGGTGTTCGTCAACCGCGTCTGGCAGCAGCACTTCGGCACCGGTTTGGTGGCGACCGCCAACGACTTCGGTCTGGCCGGCGCCCGCCCGACGCATCCCGAATTGCTCGACTGGTTGGCCGGTGAGTTCATCCGTGGTGGCTGGTCGGTGAAGAGCATCCACCGCCTGATCGTGCTGAGCGCGACGTATCGGCAGTGGTCTGGAAACACGTCAACAGGAGGCAACCAAGAAAACGAAACGGCCGCGACGGCACCCGTCCATGCCACAGCTTCGTTGTCTCCGCTGCCTTCTGTTCAATCCGATTCAGGCAACGCACTGCTCTGGCGGCAGAATCCGCGCCGGCTTTCCGCCGAACAATTGCGCGACGCACTCTTGGCGACCGCGGGTTCGCTTCAGTTTCGTCCCGGTGGTGCGCCCGTTTGGCCGGACCTCCCCTCAGAGATTCTTCAGGCGAATCCGGCATTCCTCGACGACAACGAGACGAAGACCAAGGGCTGGTATCCCTCGCCGAAGGCCGAACAGAATGTCCGCAGTGTGTTCCTCGTCCAGAAGCGCACCGTGCGCGTTCCGTTCATGGAGACCTTTGATCTGCCCGAGAACTCCACCTCCTGCGCCCGTCGCACGGAATCCACGGTCGCCCCGCAAGCGCTCTCGCTGCTGAATTCCACGCTCGCCGTCGAGGCCGCGAACGCCTTTGCGGACCGGGTTCGCCGCGAGGCCGGTGAGTCCGCCGGCCGGCAGGTGGAGCGCGCTTTCCAGCTGGCGCTGCAACGTTCGCCGGCACCGGAAGAGCGGAGGGCGTGCCTTGGCCTTCTCGCAAAGCGCAGCCTGCCGGAACTCTGCCGGGCGTTGCTCAACCTGAACGAGTTCTCCTACGTGGATTGAGGCAGGGCTGGGAAAAATGCTTGTGATGTTGGTGTGGTGTGATGTATGTATGGCGCATGAAGAAGCCGCTGAAGTATTCGAGCGCGCCAACGCCGCCGGATGTCCTGCGCGATGTTCCCGGGCCTACCATTGGCGGCGACGAGGCCGTGGGCATGGTCCGCACCCAGATTTACCTTACCCGGGCCGAACACGGTTTCATTGCGGCCGAGGCGGCGCGACGGGGCGAACCGATGGCGGCGGTGATCCGGGGCTACATTGACGACAAGATGCGGCTGCCGGACTCCGCGTGGGCCGCCAACCCCATGCTGGAGCCCACGCCGCCGGATGCCGGGCTGGAATTGCCGGAGGACGCCGCCATCAATCACGACCACTACCTCTACGGGGCGCCTAAGAAGTATGTGAAGAAACGGGGCCAGTGGGTGCTGGCCGAACCGGAGGCGGGGCGCTGATGCACGGCCACCGGGTCTTCCTCGATTCGTCGTTCTGGATCGCCTTCCGCGATGCCCGCCAGACGCATCATGCCCGGGCGCGCGACTGCCTCGCGGCGCTGTTCCGGGAGCGGACTCACTTCGTGAGCACGCCGTTCGTGTTTGCGGAGACCCACGCGACCTTCGCCCGGTCGCAGGCGGTGCGGGAGAAGATCATCGCCGACTTCTGGGAGAATCCGCTGCTGCATTTCGCGGAGGTGACCGACGCCGACCACCGCGCGGCCATCCAATTGCTGCGGCAGCACGCGGACAAGTCGTATCCCTTCTGCGACGCCATTTCGTTCGTTGTGATGCGGCGGCTGGGCGTGAAGCGGGTCGCCGCCTTTGATGACCACTTCCGGCAGGTCGGCGGGTTCGAGGTCATTGGGTAATCAGGGAGTCCCCTGCGCGTTTCACGGCGCCTTGGCGTCTGGTCGCGGCCTAAGCTTGCCCGCGAGCGTCACTTCAATCCGCCCGTCTGGCAAAACCGTCGGAGTCACCTCCACGACCACGACGTCCGGCAGGTCATCGCTGCTGATTCCCACCGCTGCCTGCTGTCCGTCGCCGGTCGTCATCTGGGCGGATTGTAGGGTTTCGATGTCTTTTCGATGGAACAACCGGTCGAACATTTCCTGAACCTGCGCCGTGGCCATCATCTCATGCGCTTCTGGGTCGTCGCTAGTCGCGAAGCGGCCCAACCCGAACTCGGTTAACGTTCCTTCCGGGATCTGCGTGATCCTGGATTCGACATCCACGACTGATTTCCCGTCGTCCTGACGCGTTACCGGCGTCAGGAACAGCAGCGCGCGCCGTCCCTCGGACCAATTCCATCCGCCAACGACCATGGTTGCTCCCGGTGGGACTTGTGTTCGGACGTTAGTGATCAATGGCGGGCCCGGCCTGTTATCGGGGTTGGTGTCGGGCTTGGCCTCGGGCCGTGCCGATGGTTTCGCGGTTTGCCGTCGTAGGCGAGCCACCTCGCCGCGAAGTCGTAGCAGTTCCGCGCGCGAATCCTGCGCGGCCGCGAGTTCGGCGTCCTTTCGGGCGATGAGTTGCTGGGCGTCGCGGAGCGCGGTGGATTGTTCCGCCAACTGGGCGGTCAGGGCGGATTGATCGGTCCGCAGCCGTTTCAGGTGCTGTTGTTGCACAAGCAGGGCCGTGCCGATGAGGCCGAAGCCCACGAGGACCGCGCCGATCTTGAGTTTGGTGGAAGCCATGAGGGAAAGGAGGCCGAAGGTGGAGGCTGTAAGGGCGCCGGCAGCCACTGCGCTGGCCGCGATGTTCGCGGCGAGTCCCGCCGGGGCGGCGACCACGGCGGGTCCGCCCAACGCGAGAGCGAGAGCCGAACCCGTGGAGGTAATCCCGCGCTTGGCCAGTCGCCCGCGTAGTCGGTCGAGCGCGCGGTCCACCCGCATCCGGGCGGCGTTTTCGCTGAGCCCCAGCCGGGCGCCCACGTCGGCAAACGGACGTTGCTCAAAATGCCGCAGCAGCAGCGCGAGCCGATCGGCTTCGGCCAGCTCGTGCATGGCCTCGTCGAGCACCGGGGCGAGGCGGTTCCAATCCACTGCCGGATCGGGGGAACGATGGGCTTCGTGCATGGCATGGGCGTCCCGTTCGCGGCGATGGCGGCGTGTTTCGTCCCGGACGTGCCGGACGGCTAGGCGGTGGGTCGTCGTGTAAAGCCAGCCCACCAGCGCCGGATGCCTGGTAAGCCGGCTCGCTTGGCGGGCGAGTTCGGTGAAGACACCCTGCGCGATGTCCGCCGCCGCGGCGGAGTTGCCGCCGACCTGCCGGAGGGCGGCGGAATGGACGAGGTCCAGATGGCGGCGCACCAGTTCCGCAAAGGCCGCCTCCGACCGCTCGTCCGCGTAGCGGCGAAGCAGTTCGGCATCGGTTGGAGTGGCGGCGGCAGGCATCATCGTCACCAGCAAATGCCCGCGGACGACAAAACCGCACGGGAAAAGTGCGCGGTGGCGGCGCGTGCCCGGTGAGTCAGGCCGCCGTTGCACCGTCGTCGGCCAACTCGTCGACCAACGTGGCCGCGGTGAGGGTTGCGCAGCCTTCGAGCTTGTTGCCGAGGTAGGCGAACAAGGGAAGGCCGCGCTCACGTGCTTCACGGATGAGCCGGACCGTGGCGGCCCGCGCTTCCGGGAATGGCTCGCGCACGCGGTCAAAGGGCTGAAGCTGCAGTTCCCGTTCCTCGTAGTTGGTGCCGGGCCGGGTGAGGATCCGTGCGCCGGCGAAGTGCGCTGTCCAGCAGCCGGGTTGGGCCAACTGCGCGTCGAGCGACGGGCCGTCGGACCACTGATTGAACAGGTAGGCGACTCCGTGGGCTGCGAGGAGCGCGAAAAAGTCCGGGTGCAGGAAGTTGCGG